>MGVB01000176.1:4114-8612 GCA_001800275.1 Elusimicrobia bacterium RIFOXYA12_FULL_57_11 | reverse complement strand
TAAAAAGCCACCGGTCTCCCATGCAGCTTCAGGTAAGCCTTCGCACAGGTCATAAGGTTCACCGTGTCCTCTACTGTTATGAATCTCCCGCACAAAATGCCGCTTGTGGCGTCGTCGATAAATATCAAAAGCGTGCACTTCGGCCCACGATTCTCGAACCAGGCGTGTTCAGACCCATCCAACTGCACAAGCATTCCGACGCAAGGGCGGCGCTCACGCCATTTACGGTGTTTCGGCTTATATGGCTTCAGCACATACAGCCCCTCGCCCAACATGGCCTTACGCAATGTATTGGTCGACACTCGGATACTGTGGTTCTTCCATAGCTTCTCATTGGCAAAAGTGGGTCCGAAGTCGCGATAGTGCAGCTTTACATGCCCCAGAGCCTTCTCGATAAGCCCGGTCTCCACCTGGTGGTTGGAAGGCCTGCCTTTGAGGCCATGGATTATCCCACGGTTGCCGTCCTTGCGGACCTTGGCGCACAATCTTCGCACCTGCCTTTCCGTGATGGAAAGGATTTGCGCGGCCTGGGTCTGCATAAATCTTCCGTCTATAGTGTTTTGTATCACTTTCAATTTGTCGATTTCCCGGTTGCTCATGCTTAAGTATCCCTCCATCGTGCCTCCTTGCCTAGGGAAAAGGAGGTTTTAGCATTTAACCGGACATTTCTATTTGCCGCTAATAGGACATTTTAAAAAAATCGCTACACCAGACGCAGAACCTTTACATCAGCAAAGATTGTAAGGTAAAATCAGAACATGCCCACCGGGACAGCAAGCAAAGGAAGCAGGACCAAACTTAAGGTAATAGATATAGCTATTCGCCTGGCCGCTAAACACGGCTTCGGGGAAACAAGCTTTCAGATGATAGCCGACAAACTGGGACTCAGCCAGTCTGCGGTCATGCATCATTTTTCCAGCAAAAACGCGCTTTTTGAGGAAATGGTAAGAACCATTATCCGCCATAACCATGAAATAGTCAGCGAACTCATCGACATCCACGACAACGCTGGCCGCAGACTCTTAAAGCACTGCCTTGGCAACATTATGTGGACGCTCCGCTATAAACAGAGCGACGGCCCTCTCCTTATATTGCTGTACTACCTGGCCTGCCATGAGAAAAATTTTTCAACAATATTCGACCAAATGATAAATACCGGACGGGAAAGATTAATGACCCACCTGTTGGCGGGCCAGAGGGAGGGACTGTTCCGGATAAACGACCCTCGCGTTACGGCGGAAATCCTTCAAGACAGCCTGTTTGGCTCCATGCTATACGGAGCCTCCTCCCCTCAAAAACACCCAACGCCTGCGGAGATGGAGGCAAAATGGCGGCAGGCTATCACCGCCCTGACCGGCTGGACAGAGCCGGACCCCTCCCCGCTAATCACAACAACAGAGCGAACCCCTCCGGAAACTACCTGAACTTGAGTTTTTCCCCGTCCAAGGCGCAATCCCTCTCCTTGTCCACCCCGCCCCAATGTTTCCGCAAATGTGCGAATATTACCGAAATACTGGAAATCTTGACATGCAATTCTTCTATCACCGCCCCTCCGGCTATCAGCTCTTCTGCAGCTTTTGACTGGTCTCCCAGCAGCACATCCGAAGCCGCCTCAAGCTTTAAGAGCTTTTTAGAGGGCGATATCCATATCGCCCTCAAGTTTCCTTATCCTGACGTCGGATCTTTCCTGGATCTCCTTAAACCTGTCAACCTGCTCACGAGCGGTTTTAGGAATATTTTCGTCCAATTTATTGCGCAGAGAAGCCTTCAGCGCAATATCTGTAAGCGCGCCTTCCAGCCGGGCCAGGCTTGGTAAAACCGGACAGCTTGCCGCCGGGCTTTGAAGCGTCAGGATTCATCCCGCCGGAGATACTGGGTTTTTTTCCATAAAGCGGTCCCGTTCCTCAACTATGTCCGGTTAAAAATATTATAATAAGAACCTGTTACATAACACCAAACAGAACTGTTAATTTTTTGTGAACACAACCATGAAAAACACCGGCGTTTTTTCCGCCATGTTCCCCTTTTTGTACGTCTCCGCGTTTGCGCTATGCTGCGCGGCTCCCCTTTGCGCGCAATTTCCCGGCCTGGACGGCACGAGATCCGAACTGCTGCGCTACATCCAGAGCGAAAGCGCCGACGCTTCCTGCGGGGTCTGCCTTGGCGCCGCCCAGAAATTTTTTAACGAGCAAAAGAAAAATGAGTTACTGAAAAAAACCGAGGGCATGGTGCTGGTGCCGGCCGGCAAATATAGCCTTGGCTCTCCGGACGGCGTTGGAGATCCGGATGAACGGCCGTCCGCCGACATAGCCCTTGACGGCTTTTACATAGACACGGCGGAGGTCACCATAAGCGAATACATGCTTTTTGCAAGGGACAACGCCAGGGATTTGCCGGAATGGGCGGCGCCGGGAAACAAGTTCAATATGGAGTCCGGAAAAGACCCCTATTACCGGCGGCTTAAAACTCTGGTGAAGACCTGCGGCAGCTGCCCGGTCTTCGGCGTAAGCTGGGACAACGCCAACGCCTATTGCGCCGCAAACAATAAACGCCTGCCCACGGAAGCGGAATGGGAAGCTGCGGCGCGCGGGGGCTCGGGCGAGTTATACCCCTTCGGCTCTTCCGCGGCGGCCGCGGCCCCCTTCGCCTGGACGGAGGGCAACTCCGCAGGGGCCCCTCACCCGATAGCCCGGAAAAAACCCAACAAATACGGCATTCACGACATGCAGGGCAATGTCTGGGAATGGGCTTTAGATATGTACGAAAAAGGCTACTACGCCTCCCGCCCGGGGAAAAATCCCGCCAACAACCGCCAGGGCAGGGAGCATATTATCCGCGGCGGGTCCTGGGCCTCCGACATCGATTCCACGCGCCCTGGTAACCGCGCCTCCGCCAGGGACGCCAATGACGACATAGGCTTTCGCTGCGCGGTGGCGGAAAAAGCCGTACAGCAGCGCAACGCCGGGTTCTAAAGCGGCGGCCGCTGTGATTTAAGATATAATTTAGCCTACTTTACAGCGTACAGGAGCAAAAATGAGCATACATAAAAACCAGCCCAAAGGCCTCTTCCTTTTGTTCTTTGTAGAGATGTGGGAGCGCTTCTCCTATTACGGCATGCGGGCCATCCTTGTGCTGTACATGATCAATTTCCTGAATTTCTCCACGGAATCGGCGGGCCAGCTGTACGGCTGGTACACCGGCCTGGTCTACCTGACCCCGCTCCTGGGCGGTTATATAGCCGACCGCTACCTGGGCCAGCGCTCCTGCATCCTGATAGGGGGCCTCCTTATGGCCCTGGGCGAATTCTCACTGGCCGTGCCAACGCTGCAGTTCTTCTACATCGGACTGGGCCTGCTCATAGCCGGCAACGGCTTCTTCAAACCCAATATCTCCACCGTGGTCGGCTCGCTGTACGAAACCAACGATCCGCGCCGCGATGGCGGCTTCACCATCTTCTACATGGGCATCAATATCGGCGCCTTCTTCTCCCCCCTGGTCTGCGGTACCCTAGCCCAGAAAGTGGGCTGGCACTGGGGTTTTATAGCCGCCGGCGTGGGCATGGTGATGGGCATGGCCATGTACCTGTGGGGCCAGAAGGCCATGCTGGGCGACAAATGCATGCTACCGGCTCGCCAGCGCACCGGCGCGGATAAAGTGGACGACAAGCCCCTTACGCATATAGAGAAGCAGCGCATAGCGGTCATCTTCATCATGGTTTTCTTCGCCATCTTCTTCTGGTCCGCCTTCGAGCAGGCCGGCAGTTCGCTGACGCTGTTCGCCGACCGCGAAACCAACCTGGCCATCAACCTGTTCGGCCATAGCTGGACCATGCCCTCAAGCTACTTCCAGTCGCTGAACCCGCTGTTTATAGTTATTCTGGCCCCCTTCTTCTCCAAGATGTGGATAAAAATGGGCGAAATGGGACGGGAACCGTCCACGCCTGTGAAATTCGCCGCGGGCCTGGGCATGCTGTCGCTGGGTTTCGTCATCATGATAGCGGGTGCCGCGGTCTACCAGCAGAGCGGCCCGGTAAGCATGCTGTGGCTGGTGGGCGCCTACTTCTTCCACACGCTGGGGGAACTCTGCCTCTCGCCCGTAGGACTGTCGCTGGTCACCAAGCTGGCTCCGGCCAAGTTCGGCTCGCTGATGATGGGCACCTGGTTCCTGTCCTCTTTCGCGGCCAACATCGTAGGCGGCTACTTCGCCGGCAACTACGACGCCATGAACCATACGCTGTTCTATATGGTACCCACCGCCACCGCGGCCGGCGCGGCCATACTGCTGCTGATACTGACCCCGCACATCAAGAAGTGGATGCACGGCGTACACTAAGCACCCCGCACCTGTACAAAAAAGAACCCCGCCCAGCCGCGGGGTTCTTTTTTTATTAAAGAAAAACGGGACCGCGAGACGCCCAGTCGGGCAGGACGGGGGAGACCCTTGCGAACCCGGAAGAGGAACCCCTTACGTGGGTTCCCCCCGCCTTGGGAAATTATGG
>MGVB01000176.1:0-4086 GCA_001800275.1 Elusimicrobia bacterium RIFOXYA12_FULL_57_11 | reverse complement strand
TGCCCTCCACAAAGGGTGCTCTGTTTTCTTAATAAGTATTACCTGCCTGGAGGGGGCCCGTCCGGGGTTTGGTTGAGCAAACCCTCACGGAGGCCGACGCTTGCGTAAGCGCGGAGGCCGAGTGGGGAGGTGCGGGCACGGTGTGCCCGACACCGTGTTTGAGCAACCAAACCCCGGATGGGACCCCGCACCTTATGTGTTTTATGAAAGGTCTATAAGGTTCCAGCGGGTGGCGTAGAGGGAGCGGAGTTTAAGGCGCAGGCGACTATTTTCGGGCTTAAGCAGGTCCGGGTCGCCGGCGAGCAGGGCTTCGCGGTCTTCCATGACTTCAGCCAGGATGTCTTTGTCTCGCGACATATCCGCGATCTTGAGGTCCATGTCTCCGTGCTGGCGCACGCCCAGGATCTCCCCCGCGCCGCGGATATAGACGTCCTTTTCGCTCAGTTCGAAGCCGCTGGAGCACTCGGTCATGGCCCGCAATCTTTCGGCCGAGTCGCCGGTGCGCGCGTGGGCCACCAGCAGGCAGCGCGAATCCCAGCGCCCGCGGCCCACGCGGCCGCGCAGCTGGTGCAGGCTGGCCAAGCCGAAGCGCTCGGCGTTGTTGATAACCATCAGCGTGGCGTTGGGCACATCTATGCCCACCTCTATCACCTGCGTGGCCACCAGGATATCAATACGGCCCGCGGCGAAGTCCTCCATCACCCGCTTCTTCAGCGTGCCCGGCATACGGCCGTGCAGCATCTCCACTCTGCGGCCCTTAAAAAAAGCCCTGAGCCGCTCAAACTCCGCCTTTACAGATTTCATGTCGGCGGCCAGCGTGGCTTCTATCACCGGGTAGACAATATAAACCTGGCGCCCCTTCGCCGCTTCTTCAGTCGCGGCCAGCAGGGCAACCTCTTCCGTGGCCTCAGCGGTCCTCACCGGCCGCCTGCCCGGCGGCAGTTCTTTTATAGCCGACAGATCCAGGTCCCCATACAGCGCCAGGAAAAGAGTGCGCGGTATCGGCGTGGCAGTCATTATCAGCATGTCGGCCCGCTCGCCTTTGGCCCGCAGCGCCGCGCGCTGCCGCACCCCGAAACGGTGCTGCTCGTCTATCACCGCCAGCCGCAGATTTTTAAATTTAACCTCCGGCCCGATAACCGAATGCGTGCCTATCAGAATATCTATTTCCCCGGCCGCCACCGCCTTTAGTATCTCTTTTTTGCGCGCCGCGGCAACCCGCCCGGTCAGCAGGGCATAGCGGACGCCGAGCCCACCCAGAAATCGCTCGAAAGTGAGAAAATGCTGCTCGGCCAGTATTTCGGTAGGCGCGGCAAATACGCTCTGGCCGCCATTTTCCGCCGCCAGCAGCATGGCGGAAAGCGCCACCACTGTCTTGCCGGAGCCCACGTCGCCCTCCAGCAGGCGGGCCATGGGGACCGGGGCCTGCATGTCGGAGAAGATCTCGTTGATGGCGTGAGCCTGGGCGCCGGTAAAACAGAATCCCAGGTTTTCGCGGAAAGGGGTAAGAAGGGTCTTTTTTATTTCACAGGTAAAACCTTTCTGCACGCTGCGCGTCTGCCTGCGCTTTATAGCCCAGGCCAGCGCCAGCAGCAGCAGTTCCTCGTAAATAAAGCGGCGGCGCGCGCCCGTAAGCTCGAAATTATTCTCCGGGAAATGGATGGCGCGCGCGGCCAGGTCGCGCGCCAGCAGCCCGCGGCGGGCGGCCAGGGCCGGCGGCAGGAAATCCGGCACTCCGGCGGCGCCTTCGGCCACGGCCGCGAACACCGCCTCCCGCATGAACTTCGGCGCCAGCCCTTCCGTAAGCGGGTATACCGGCACCAGCCGCCCCGCGTGCAGCTTCAGCGTCCGGGCATCGTCCGGGTAATATTCTTCGGCGCGCACCCGGCTCACGAACAGCGGGTCCTCGGGAGTGCCGGTTATCCAGACCGTACGGCCAGCGGTCAGATCTTTGCGCAGAAGCGCGAACACGTCGAAACGCGGATTATGCCGTTTAAAAAAACTGGCCTCCGCTTCGCCGGCCGCGGTCTCCAGGAAAACCTTGAAAATACGCAGCCCGCCGGCGGTATACAGGTCGCGGACTTTTTTTATACGGCCCTTAAGAACAGGCGCGTCCTCCACGTACGGGAGATGTTCTTTTTTTGCCCCCGGGCGGCGGTCCTCCCACTTGCGGGGAAAATAAAAAAGCAGATCCTGAACGGTTTCCACCCCCAGCCGGGCGAACAACTCCGCCCGCTTCGGCCCGACGCCTTTCAAGTGTTGAATGGATGTCATATTCAGGAAAATACATTATAGGGAAATAAGAGGGCTGAATACCAATCAGGCAAAATTGGCATTCCGCCGCCGCATCGCAATCTTGAGCATAATTTGAGCCGCAATTGAATGGTTCCTGAACGCGCTTTGTTATACTTTAATTGTAGGATAAGTACGCTCTCTAAAAGATTCAACTAATCCCCGGCGCTGTACGGTACGCCCCCCTAACCCAAACCCCCAAGACACAGGGCTTCGGTCCTGTGCTCTAGTACCTGCGGCGCCGGCTTAATTTAAAGCCCCGCCGGGCAGCATCGACTGAGACTACTTAGTAAGGCATAACGCACTTCACCACGAAACATCCGGCGGGGCGATTTTTTTCTTCAATTCCGCCAATAAAATATTATAATCACCTTACTATGAAAGAACGCGCGCTTCTTGTGGACGATGACGCGGAACTGCTGGCCATCCTTAAACGCTACCTGGAGAACCACGGGTTCGAAACGGTGCTGGCGGCCGACGGCGTAAAGGCCTTGGCGGCCGCCGCCGCAGTGAAACCCGGCATAATTATCACCGACGTGGACATGCCGCGCATGGACGGGTTCACCCTTTGCCGAAAAATAAAGGAGTCCGGCTCCCTGGGAGCCACGCCGCTCATTATAATGTCCGGCAAGAAGATCTCCGAAGCGGATATGGTCTCCGGCTATAACTTCGGCGCCGACGATTACGTTACAAAACCTTTTTCATATCCCCTGCTGCTGGCAAAGATAAGCGCGGTTATGCGCCGGGCGGCGGCGCGCCCCAAAAAAGCCGCCAACATAAAAAAGGGAGCCCTGGAAATCAACCTTGAGGGACGGACGGCAAAACTTAACGGGAAACCCCTCAAACTTACCTCCAAAGAATTCGACCTGCTTACCGCCCTGGTCTCAAATCCGGGGCGCGTGCTCAGCCTCAACGGGCTGCTTGAAGCCGTCTGGGGATATAACACCGCCGACTACAACAATCCACACACTGTCGAAGTGCACATCTCGAACCTCAGAAAAAAAACCGGAATTTTTTCCAGGCGCATTATAGCCGTACCTGGTCATGGCTATAAATTCGAATAACCGGCGCGGAACGTCTTAATGCGAAAACCAGACCTCAAAAGTACCGCTGCCGGCGTTTGCCCGGAAACACTGCGGAGCCTGCTGCTTGCCGCCGCCGGCCCCGATAACCTTGACGCTTTCCTGCGCAGAATCTTGGCGGCGCTTGCCCGGCATAACGCGCTTGGCCCCGGCGCCGGACTGGCCGTACTGCTGCCCGCCGGCAGCAACGCCGCCCCCGCGATGACTGCATTAAATTTCACAAAAAAGCAGCAGGAACTCCTGGCCGCAATAAACCGGGCCGGCACAAAGTGGCCAAAAAACATATTGCGATTTGCCTTACAGGACGGCACCGCCAGTGGCTGCCTGCTGGCGCGGCTGCCTTCCGCGCACGCCGCCCCCTGCGCCGGCGAATTACTGAAAATAGCGGCAAAAACCATAAGCGGGCGCCTGACCCAGGAGCGCAGGGAAAGGCAGCTGGTCACAGAGCGTGATATCGCCGACGCTGTCACCCACCTTGAAGAACTTTTCCTGACTTCGCCGAATATCTCGATAGAGGAGCTCTCAAGGACCGTGCTGGATGAGGCGCGGCGCCTTACAGGCAGCCGTTTCGGCTTCGCCGGCTACATAGACGCCGCCACAGGCTGGCTGAATGTCCCCACCCTGACGGATGAGGCGTGGAAGAAATGCCGGATAAAAAAGGGCGCGGTAGTTTTCAAGAAATTTACAGGGCTCTGGGGCTGGGTACTGAACA
>MGVB01000175.1:4647-6781 GCA_001800275.1 Elusimicrobia bacterium RIFOXYA12_FULL_57_11 | reverse complement strand
CCTGCGGCGGGCTGGATGAAAATATCCTTGGAACCGGAACCTTCCAGTATTTTCTGGTTCGCCACGCAGTTAAGAAAAACCCCGCCGGCAAGGCAGAGGTTGTGGAGCCCGGTGCGCAGCCGCAGGTCGCGCGCCATCTTTACAAGTATGTCCTCGGTGAATTTCTGCAGGCTTGCCGCTATGTCGGCGTGCCGCTCTTCCAGCGGGCCCTCCGGGTTTCTGGCCGGCCCTAAAAGTTCTTCCAGCCTGGCGCTGTACATGCGGCTACCGCCGTAAAAGGAAAAATAATCGGGGTTAAGGCGGTAGCTGCCGTCGGGGGCCACCTCGGCCAGGCGCCGGAATTTTTCCATGAATACCGGTTTGCCGCAGCCGGCAAGGCCCATGACCGTGCCTTCTCCCTCGTGCGCTTTAAATCCCAGGAAAGTCGTCAGCGCGGTATAGAGCAGACCTATGGAATCCGGGAAGTTTATCTCCCGGTCCATCTTCAGCGTGCTGCCCCGCCCTGTGCCGGAGGATGTAGTGGCCCATTCGCCTACGGCGTCGGCCGTAAGGATGGCGGCTTCCTCAAACGGTGACGGCAGGAAAGCCGCGGCGGCGTGGGAAAGATGGTGCCTTATGAAAAAAACTTTTCCGGAGTAGCCTGTCTCGTCTTTAAGTGTAAGCGGTACCGAGAGGCGGTCTTTGAGCCAGAGCGGCATGGTGTTGACGAAGGCGCCCATGGAGCGCGGCCAGGCGCCTATATGGCCGGTCAGGACCCTGGCGAACTTCAGGAATGGTTTTTCATAGAACACCACGCAGTCCAGGTCGGTCGCCGTTATGTTGCCCGCCTGCAGGCAGTAGTTGATGGCGGACCGGGGGAAATCCGGAGTGTTTTTTACGCGCGAAAAACGCTCTTCCTGGGCGGCGGCGACAAGCTCCCCTGCCTGCACGAGGCAGGCCGAGGAATCGTGGTAATAGGCGGAGAGCCCGAGGATGTTCATTAATAAAAATGCCACCGTATTTGATTCTGCGCGGTTTCCATCGTTATGGTCTTTCCCGGGTTTTTTGAGCCTGAAATTATTTCAACGAACCTTTTAAGTTCGCGCAGGTTGCCGGGCCAGTCGTAGGAAAGCAGGAAATTCCTGGCTTCTTTGGAAAATACGGGCGGGCGCTTGCCGGTGGCAAAGCGGGCTATCAGCGGCATTATTTCGGTCTTCGCTTCCCTCAACGGCTTAAGCCTGACGCCCAGGCCGCTCAAACACCGCAAAAAATCCGGGTTCAGTTTTCCGAACTCCACCAGGTTCTGCGGGTCATGGCGCGTGGTGCTTATAAGCGCGCAGCCGGTGTTCTTACCCTTGCCGCACCGTGGGCAAACAACGCCGCTCTGGATGGCTTTGACGAGCCTGGCCTGCGCTTCAAGGCTTATGGCTCCGATCTCATCGAGGAAGAGCGTGCCGCCGTCCGCAAGGGCCAATGCGCCCGGAGCGCGCGCCCGGCCGGGCGGGGTTTTGCCGGGGCCGAAAAGCTCCCGCTCAAGTTCTTTGCCGGGGTATGCCGCGCAGCTTACGGAGATAAATTCCCCGGTTCTCCCGGACGCCCCGTGTATAAGCCTGGCCAGGGTAGTCCGTCCTGAGCCGGACGGGCCGAGTATTACTATGGGTACCGGGGCCGACCCGTAACCCGCGGCCAGTATGGCACCGAACTCCTTTGTTCCCTCGCTTATCAAGGCGGTTTTTAAGGCTATTTCGTTTTTGCGGACACTTGCAGACTTGCCCATTATTACCTCGCAGCGCGCCAGCGCTTTATAGGGAATTATATACTTTCTCCGGGTTCGGGCAAAAACATATAATTGCCGTATGACGCAGTTAAGCCATGGCTTGCAGAGATTCATAAATAAAGCCGGCGGTCCGGTTATCTCCCTGAAGTCCGTGGCCCATTCCGGTTTCCCCGGGGGGAGCCTGTGGCATTCCACGGCCCGATTGCATCCGAAACTGGTGTTGAACCACCCCAAACTCCTTCTCTGCCGGTTTTGCGGTTTTGGCTGGAGCCGGGACAGGGGGGAGAGCCGGCGTAAAGCGGTAGTGGAAGCGCTCGAAAGGTGGGCGTATAACGCCTACGCTCTCAACGCTCCTGAAAAAGCTGGCGTGGACATAAA
>MGVB01000175.1:0-4544 GCA_001800275.1 Elusimicrobia bacterium RIFOXYA12_FULL_57_11 | reverse complement strand
ACCGGTCGTTCTACTCGTTAAAGATAGTGCCCGAGCGCATAGTGGCGAATATGCCCGCCGTGCTTAATTTTTGCCTGTGCCTTCTGAAAACCGCGGACGGCGGAGTGATTTCCGGCTCCGCGTGCGCCGCGGCGCCCGGGGAAGCGCTGCTGCGGGCCGTGCAGGAGGCTTATATCCATGCGCTGGCCATAGCCCGTATGACCGTCCCCGGATCCCGGGCCGGGGCGAAGAACATGGTAGAGCCACGGCTGGTGAATTTCGCTGAAATGCGTAACGGGTACGATCTTGTTATGGGGCAGCTTAAACCCGGCAAAGGCAATCCGCATGAGCCGCCGCCTGTAATGTTCTCCAGGAAACTGGCCGGCCCCTGGGAGCCGGAGGTGGAAGTTTATCGTGTTCTCCTGTCCGATTCCCGGGCGGGCTCCGAAGAACTGTGCACCGGGCGTTGTTACTACTAAGGCCTATGGCAAAGTATAAAGCACTTCTGCTGTGCGAGCACAACGGCATACTGCCGCTGGGCCTGGGCTGCCTGAAAGCTTATGCTGACGCGGACCGGGCATTGTCGGAAAAAGTTGCTGTTTCCATAATATACCTTGCGGACATCTCGGCGCCGGAACAGGTGCTGGCGGCGAGGCCGGACCTGGTAGGTTTTTCCTGCTGCGGGGACCTGTCGCGGGTGTTGCGGGCCTGTGCCAGGCTTAAAGCGGCGGACGCGGCGGTGCGCATAGTCCTGGGCGGCCCGGCCGTTCTGGCCGTGGAAGCCGCTGAACTTTTTGCGGAAGGGACAGTGGATTTCGTGGTGAGGGGGGAAGGCGAAAAGGCGTTCGCCGCGTTGCTGCGTTTCCTGTCCGCCGGGGCCTGCGGCCGGCCCCGTATCCCGGGTGTCGCTTTTATGGACAACGGGGTCCTGACGATAAATCCGCCCGGGCCCGAGCCGGACCGCCTGGACGCGTTCCCTTCCCCGTACCTGGCGGGCGTTTTCGACCTGAGGGCGTATTCCCGGTTTTTTGTTGAGGGCTCCAGGGGGTGCCGCTTCTCCTGCCGCTACTGTGCCGAAAGCAATTCAAGGCTGCGGTATTTCAGCCCTGAACGCCTGCTGGGGGAAGTGCGCTATATCCTGGCCCATGCGCCCGGGGCCGCCGCCGTTTCGCCTACTGACGCCGATTTCTTTTCGGACCGCGTCCGTGCCAGGCTGCTGCTGCGGGAATTCTGCGCGGTTTCGGCCGGCCGCAGGGTTTCGTTCGTGCTTACAACTAACCCGCGCAGCTGGGATGACGGTATGCTGCCGGCAATGGCCCTGGACCGCTTTCATTTGAGCATAGGCATACAGTCCGTAAATCCGCGCGTTCTGGCCGCCTCCAACCGCCCTTCCGCCGTTAATAAATTAAAGCGCAATATGCGCAGGCTTAAATATTTCGCCCCGGAAGCGCGGTTCTCCCTGGACCTTATAGACGGCTTGCCTGGCGATAATTTAAAGGGCTATAAAAATACGCTGGACTGGGCCATCTCCACCGGGGCCGACCTTGAGCTTAACCACCTGATGGTGATCCCCAATACGTATTTCGGCCGGAACAAGGCCCGCTTCGGCATTGCCTGCGGTGACAGTTACCCGTATTCCCTGCTCTCAAATGCCACTTTTTCCGCCGGGGAGGTGGCGCTGGCGCGCGGCCTTGCCGAACGCATAGATTTTATAGCCGGACACCTGTCCGTGGACAGGAGTCTCACCGCGGTTATCCTGCGCCTGGGGCGGGCGCTGCGCGGCAGGACGCCCTGGCCTTACCTGGAGGTGTGCGCGAAACTGGCGGATTTCATGCGGGGGCGCGCCGGGTTTTCCGGGGTGATAGCCGGGCTCTCGGGGGCCAGCCACGGGGAGTATACTGGTTTCGCCAATCTGGGCCGCCGGGCGGATGTTTTACGGCTGCTGCTCCCGTTCGCCTGTAAGCTCCTTGCCCGGCACGGCCGCGCCGCTGAGTATGCGGGGGTGGCCGCTGAACTGGAAGCCGCCCGTGCCAGGCTGCTCTTCCGGAAAAATACCGAAGGGCGCGTCCGTGCGGTAAATAATTTCTTGGCGGCGGATAAAATGTCCCGGCGTAAAACGCTGCTTGTCTGCTGGGCGGATTCAGGCGATACCGGCCGCCTGCCCTGGAACGAGGTCGTTCTTGTAAGGGATTTTCTTACCGATGAATCTTACGGCAACAGACAGAATATTTATTCCAGTGAGCCGGTTTCTATAAGTAAAGCCGCGAAATATCTGGCGTTGATGGCGGCTGACACCGGGCCCGTTTTCGACCTGGTGCTCCTTTCCGGGATCCATGACGGCCTGCCGGCCCGGCGGGGCCGGGGGGTTTTTAAGGCGTTGCGGGGGCTGGCGCGGCCGGGCGGGCGCCTGCTTGTGTTCGGGGGTTCTGCCGGCGGAGTCGGGCGGGCAGGGAAGGCGGCCGCAGCGCGGGAACTTAAAGCCGCGGGTTGGGTGTGCGTGCGGCCTCCGTATGTATTCGCCGTGCCCGCGGGGAAAAAACTGCCGCCTGAAGCTCGTAAAGACGCGCATTGTAATGTCTAGATCTTTATTATCCGGTCTCTTCGCGTCCGCGGTGGCTCCGCCCGGTTCAAAGCCTTTAAGGGCGGCCCTGCCCGTTCTCCTGGCGCTGGCGTTGTGCGTTTTCAGCTTTATAGGTTTGCGGATGTTCTCCGGGTTCGGCGTGGATATAGAATTCGCGCAGGTGCACCTGGGCACTTTTCTCCTGGCCGGGCTGCCCAACGAGATTATCGGGCGCAATATGCCGCTGTTCGAAACGGTATTCAGCGCGGCGCTTAATGCGGGCGTCAGCCCGGCGCTGTTCCTGGCGATTTTGCGCGTAGTTCTTTATACGCTGGTTTTTTGCGTTGCCTGCCTGCTCAGCGGTTATCGCGCCGGGATCCTCGCCCTTCTGGCGGCGGGAGTCCTGGGCGGGTTCGTTTATAATACCGAGCAGTGTTTTTACTCTTTAACGCTGCTGCTCGTCCTGTTTTTTCTGCTCCTGAAAAGACGCGGGAATACCGTGGTAAATAATGTTTTTGCCGGCCTGGCCATAGGCTTGTCCCTGCTTGCCAGGACCCCGCTGTTTCTGCTGCCTCCGCTGGTAGTTGTCTGTGAATGGTTTTTTTTCGGCGGACGTTCAAAAGCCTTTATCCTGCGTTCGCTGATCTTTCTGGTGTCGTCTTATGTATTGCTTGTGCCTTGGGGCTTTTTAAATTATTCCGTTTCCGGTAAGTTTGAATTATTCGACAGCCAGCGCGCGGCCGACAATATCGTTACCGCCGCCAGCGGGACCATTTACATACTCGAAGGGGAAAGTTATAAGGCCGTGGGCCTGGCCCTGGACGAAAGCGCTTTCCGTTTCTTTTTACGGGAAGTGTGGAAAGATCCGGGATTTTACGCGCTGACCGTGCTGCGAAGGCTTTGGCATATCTTCCTGTTCTATCCCTTGCTGTTCGGCCTTTTTATCGCGGCGGCCGCGTTCAGCCGCGCCCGGGACAAGTGGCTTGTTTTCCTGCTGCCGGTCTACTTTATCCTTATCCATTCCGCACTTTCCATAGGTGAGCGGTATTTTACGCCGATGTTGTTCATTCTGCCCCCGCTGATAGCGGGGAGTTTGTTTACCGGAAAACCCGCTGACGCCCCGGAGACGCGCGCGATAGCGGAAAAATACGCCTATACGGCTTTCTGGCTTGTTTTTTTCTGTGCCATGGCGGTAGAGGCGCTTGTAGCTTTATATCCGTACAGGGCGGCGCGCAACCCGGTTACGCCGGAGGCTGTCGTCCTGGCGGCGGAGCGCTTTCCCGGGGACTGGGTCCTCCAGGAAATGCGCTGTGCCGAGTTCTGGCGCAAAGGCGACTACCCCGGGTTTAACGAGTGCCTGAGCGGTTATAGTAAAAAATTCGACGACAGGGTTAAGGGCTATTTCGTCCTTGCCGTTAAAGCCGCGGCTCCTTCCAGACTGCCGCTGCCCGGCTCCGTCCGCGAAAAAACTCCCCATGTGCGGATGAACGCCTTTATAATAAACATGCTGCGCGAATACGAATTGGGAGACATAGCCGCGGCTTCGGCCTCTTTCGAACAGGCTTACTCTGTGTATGAATCCGGGATCAACGGCTTATACTGGGGGCCCGACGTGTTTATCGGGGCTGAGCCAGGGCAGCGGCGCCCCCGTTTCGGGTATGCCGCCCTGCTGGAGCGCCTGCGTGGACGTCCGTACCGCCGGGACCGGGAATTCGCGCGGCTTATCCGGCAAGATTCCGAGAGCTTCTGGGATAAATATGTGTATGCCGCCCTGTCGCTGTGGCCGCCCGAAAGCATGTCTAAAATACTTTCCGCCCTGCAGAAGAATCATGCGCTTACCGCGCATCTGGCCGCCCTTAAGAAACTGCTCGTGGACCCTTACTACGGCGGCGCCGAGGGCAGGACTCGGCTGCGGGACCGGATGCTGTTTTACGGGGGGGCGCCCGTAGCGCGGCGGCTTGCCGCCGCGGCAAAACAAGATAAGGCGCCGGCTGTTGCGGCCGGG
>MGVB01000174.1 GCA_001800275.1 Elusimicrobia bacterium RIFOXYA12_FULL_57_11 | reverse complement strand
CGGCTGTCGGGCTGGGACGCGGTAGTGAGCTTCGACGTGATAGAGCATATCTACCCTCGCAATGCCCCGCTTTTCTTTAAACAGATAAAGGTGGCGCTGACGGATACGGGGATGGCCATAATAGGAACACCTAATCTGACCGCCAACAAATACGCTTCAAAAGTAGCGAAAGCCGGGCATGTAAACCTTCATTCCGGGGAAACCCTTGAGACGGAGATGAAACGGCACTTCAGGAACGTGTTCGTTTTTGCGGCCAATGACGAAGTTATACACACAGGGTACCTGCCGATGGCGCACTACCTTATCGCGGTCGGCTGCGGAAAAAAAGGATAAGCGGCACCTGACATGGCAACGAAACCAAAAAAAATAAAAAAGATACTTTTAACCCAGCCAAATTATGCATGGCTTTCCAAGCGGACCTGGCAGTTCCCGCCTTACACGCTGTGCCTACTGAAAGCGTGCGTCGGCCGCATGGCCGAAACCGTAGTTTACGATCCCAACTTCGGGAACGTATCAGAGGAAGAGGCTGTAAAGTTCCTGAAGACGACCTCCCCCGACTTGGTGGGGATAACCTCTGTTTCAACCGAATATATCGAAGTCACGAGGCATACAGTGGCCCTGGTCCGCAAGCACCTTCCCAATGCTGTGATAGTCCTGGGGGGGGTTATCCCGACCGTTATGCCCGAAGAGGCCGTTAAGGACGGCAACGCGGATTATTGGATCCTGGGAGAAGGCGAACTGTCTTTTCCCGCACTTGTAGAAAAACTGCAGAAGGGGGTTGAAGACCTCTCCGGCATCAACGGCTTGGCCTGGCGACGCGGTGGCGAACTGCTCTTCAACAAAAGCGAATTCATTCCCGACCTCGACAAAATACCTTTTCCGGATTATTCGAACATCTCCGGGCTCACGCTGCGCGACTACGGCAATATCCGGGGTAAATACACGCCGTGGCTGGTGGCGCGGAATTACCCGACCGCAGTCACAATCACCTCCAGGGGCTGCCCCTACAGGTGTGTCTTCTGCGCCGGCAAGACAGTAACCGGCGATAAGGTGCGGTTCAGGAGCGCGGAGAACGTGCTCGCCGAAATTGACAGCCTTTGCGCGCAGGGGACAAAGGAAATCATCTTTCTTGATGACCACTTCCTGGCTGACAGGAACCGCGCCGTGAAGATAATGAAGGGAATCATCAAGAAGCACCCCGGCCTGACCTGGAAATGCGCCAATGTCACCGTCTGGCTGCTGGATGAAAAACTTTTGAGGCTGATGCGCAAGAGCGGCTGCGACTCGCTGTTTATCTCGATAGAATCCGGCGTCCAGCGCATCCTTAAAGAAGTGATCCACAAGCCCATACATCTGGAGAAGATCCCGCCAATATTAAGGCTCGCCAAGTCACTGGGATTCAAGATCGTCTCAAGCTTCGTCATAGGATTCCCTGGCGAGACATGGGACGAGATCCGACAAACCTTCGCATTCTCCGAAAAACTTGAGGTGGACATGGTCACCTTCCACATAGCGACGCCGCTTCCAAAAACCGAACTCATGGACATCTGCCTGCGGGACGGGCTGCTGCCAAAAGGGCACCTGGAGAATATCTCCAAACATGCCGGCTACGGGAAGGGGTTCATAACCACGAAGGATTTCACGCCTTTCGAACTGGAAGTTGTGAGGTCTTTCGAATGGGACAGGATAAATTTCTCTTCCGGGGAAAAGAAGAAAGCCATCGCCGCGATCTGCGGGATAACCGCAGAGGAACTGGAAGATTGGCGCGTCAATACCCGGCGCAGCCTGGGCGTGAACAGCCTGGTGAAGAACATTCTCTCTTCGCCGGCCAAATAATGTTTTTTAGATAAAGTTGGAGTGCCCTGCCGGGCTCCTTAATTCCCACAAATAGCGGTTTATCTCGTCCATGCGGCAGTTGACGCGGCAGCGCGTGGCGTCCATTTTGCGCACGCAGGCGAGCGACCTGCGGCGTTTATTCCCCTCCCAAATCTGCCGGAAGGTCCTCTCGTTGATGTTGCCGTAGCGAAACTTCTCGTTCTGCAGGAACATGCTGCAGCCCCATACGTTCCCGCCAGCATCGATGTACGTCCAGAAAGGCAGCGCCAGGCAGCGCGCGTACGGCCTGCGGCCCTCATCCCACTTGCGCATCGTATTCTGCCTGAAGATCACCGAGAATCCGGGGCGGTTTATCTTTTCAAGCTCCGTCGCAAGCTTATCGAAACTGGCGTAACGGATCTTGCGGTACTTATCAGTTACGCTCAGCGGGTGCTGTGAGTAGGGTTTTATTACCAGATAATCCATGCCGGCATCTCTGGCTTTCCGGGCGAGCTCCACGGCCTCGTGGGCATTTTCGGGAAGGAGCACCATCTGCATGCCCAGCGTGCAGGAATAGCCTTTCTTTTTTTTCAGAGCGGCCGCATAACCAAGGTTGGAAAAAACCGTGGCGAAGTCGCCGGGACCGCAGCGGTGTATCTGCGAATAGGTCACCGGGGTGCCGCCGCTTATGCTCACCTTTATCCACGACGTGGTCGGCAGTATCCTATCTATCACGGCTGGTTTCATAAGCACCGCGTTGGTGGTGAAAGAAGTGTCTATGCCGCATTTATTGGCGTGCACGGAGATAGCCGCCATGTCCGGATGAAGAAAAGGCTCCCCCTCCCCGGCAAACATAAGGCTCTTAAGCCCCAGGCCAGCCATTTCCTTAAAACGGACCTTCAACATCTTCGCGTCCAGAAAGCGCGGCTTGTATTCCATAAAATCCAGCGCGCAATACGAACAGCGGTGATTGCAGGCGCCAGAAGGAGAAATCTCGGCGTAGATAGGGTAAACGTTCTTGTTTTTCAGCCAGTCGCTTACGCGCTCAGGATGGTAGATAAGTTTGTGGGTGTCTATGCGGTATTTATCCATATTACCGGGCCCCCTTGAATTCGTCCACGGAAGCCACGCCGGCGTTGTACCGCTCGAAATCGCTTAAAATGTTTTCGAACTTTTCCCGGTATGCCCGGGTATCCATGCTTTGGATGAAATCGGCCCTTGGGTTCAGTTGGTTGTAGCTGCCGAGCTCGAACGAGTCCCCGCACTGCGCGAACCATTCGTTGTAGATAGCGGTTCCCGGCAGGGGCGTGAACGAGTTCAGGGAAATGTAGCTGGGCTTTATTTTAAGCGCGAAGCGGCGCGTCTCTTCCATCTCTTCAGGGGTGTCATCTGGAAAGCCCACGATAAAGAACGTTTTCCACTTCATCCTGCTCTTATGCAGGATCTCCGCCGCCGCTTCTATCTGCTCCAGCCGGATGCGTTTCTTCAATTTATCCAGCCTGCTCTGGCTCCCGCTCTCTATTCCGAAGGACAGATTGGTGCACCCGCTATCAAGAAGCATGTCGATCATCTCCGGCGTAACGGAACTGATCAACCCCTCGGTGCCCCACGGAAGCCCGGACTTTTTAAACAATTCGGCCATTTGCACGGAGTTCTTCCTGTCCGCCAGGAAGTTAGCGTCGGCCACGTTCAGATACGGGACTTTGTACTTCTTGATCAGGTGTTCGACCTCAGCCCGGACCTGTTCTACGGCCCGGAACTGGTATTTAAGTCCGGTCAGCAGCTTGTTCGAGCAGAACGAACAGTCGGACGGACAGCCCCTGCTGGTCATAATCATGCCCATGTCGGTGGACGTAAAGAATTCAGGGTACAGCAGAGCTTCCCTGTCGGGAGCGGGAAGCAGCCTTAAGTCCACGCTGCGGGGGTCGGTCCTTATGAAACTTTCTTTACATCCCCCGAAGATCCAGGCCGGGAGGCTGTTGTCTGCGGGACCGGCGAAAACGGTGTCGACGAGCGGATTACCCTTAAAATATCCCGGCATAGCAGAAGCGTGATAGCCTCCGACGCAGGTTTTGATGGCCGGGTCGAACTTCTTGCAAATCTCCAGGACTTTCAGGCCGGACTGCAGGAAAGAGCTCCACATGGCAACGCCGACCACGTCCGGCTTAACCTCGGCCAGCGTTTTGCGGAAATGCTCCCAGATATAATGGCGGTCATTCTTGACCCCGTCACTGTACCAGGACTGCCTGCGGACCATTTCCTGACGTTGTTTAGTAAGCGGGTCCTTTTTGAAGTACTTGTCCCCGTCGTACACGAAAGCCTCTATGCCCTTTTCTTTAAGGCACCCGGCCAGTTGGGCGCAAGAAAACGCATACCACCACCTGTCATATTCAAAAAAGGCGTGAAAGGGAGGGTTCACCAGCAGCACTCGTTTTGCCATAAAATAGTTATCCGGGCGTTACCGGCGGTGAAAGGTGTCGAAAATTCGGTCGAGCCGGGCCGCTTTTTTCCCGGTAACCAGCGGGGAAACGTAGCGGCAGTGCCAACATTCCAGGCAATCCCTGTTGAATGGCCGGCAGGTCATATGGGACCGGTAGGCCTGGAATTTTTTATTATTCCAGATGGCCAGCGGGTCCCCGGTGATCATATTGCTCATCACCGCTCCGGCCTGTGTGCATGGGAGAACGCTTCCACCCGGTGTCACGTTGTAGGACTCCCAAGGTTCGTAACAGCGGGCGGCGTACTCAGAAACGACCGCCGACCTCATCCCGTCTTCCACGTCCAGTGCTGAGTCGAGCATCACGCCCTCACGCTCAGCCAGCGCCCGGAACGAACGGACCGCGCCCTCGTACTTACGCCAGTTCAGCGCCGGTTCCATGGATTTGTCCTCATCGGTGAAGCGGAAAAAACTGAGTAACTGGACCCCTTCGCTGAATTTGTATTCTTTGGCGAAGCGCACGGCGTCTTCAAGAAACTCCACAGTATCAGGGCGCAGCACGAAGGAGATCCTCAGCCGGGGAAAGACGGAGCGTCGGCGTTTCTTAATCTCGTTCAAGGTTTTAATATTGGACACCAGTTTATCGAATCTGCCGCCCCGGTGCAGCCGCGCATACTTATCACCGTACGCGCTAAGGGAGACTGTCACGAAATGGACGCGGTTCTTCACCAGAGCTTCCGATATCTCCCGGCTAAGGAGCTGCCCGTTGGTATACAGGGAACAAATGGGTTTATAGACGGACACCTTCTCCAGCACTTTTATGAAGTGCGGCGAGGCCAGCGGTTCGGCCTTCTGCGACAAAGAAACGAACTTGGCCGTCCGCAGTATCGGAGCGAGCCTCTCAACGTGTTCCGGCGTAAGAAGACTGCGGTCCCTTGTGCTGAAATGCGGGCGATAGCAGAACACGCAGTTGAGGTTGCAGGCGTTGGTCAACTCCAGGCGGACGCGCACGGGATTGGACTTCATGGTCAAAGGACGGCGGAGGCATTCCCGGGCGTTAACTAGAGCATTCCTTTCGGCGGCCGCGGAAGCGCGGAAAGCGCGCTGTTTGAAGGATTTCTCCACTATCAGGTCCAGTTTTCCTTTGATGCGTTTCAACATTTTTTATTCCCCGCCCGAGGACGCAAGCCGCCGATGCGCACCGCAGGCCTGTAAAATTTCCCGACGTCTGCGCTGCTCAGGAGGTTGCCGAGACCGTTATCCGTGGGTCCATAGAGGCCGACATAGCGCTTCAGCAGTTCTTTCTGCTCAACGGAATGGGCGAACCTGACCTTGATCGCGGGCACTTTCGAAGGAAGCCGGGTATCCCAGGAGCGTTTTTCCGCCATCGGCATAAAATCGTAATCAAACTTCTTCTCAACGGTCCGGTCGAGGTCGAGCATATCCCCCTTCTGCTCCAGGCAGAAGTCGTGGAGCTGGCTCAGGTATTCCGCCGTCGGCCTATCAAGCCCGCCGGCCTCGGCCAACAGGTCCCGCCCCGCGCCGAAAGCCACCTGGTGAAGTTCGGTCATGTGCCTTAGCACGGACAGCGCCCGGAAGACTAGCTGCTCGTTCATACCTATTTCCCCGGCGATGAATTTCTCTATGGTCCCGGGCCGCCGCAGGAAGACGTCCAGGTCCCCGCGCGTCCGCCAGAGGTTCCTGGTTTCTTCCAGGAACCGGCGGTAGATGTCGGCGAGCGGGCCCGACGACGCGTTCCGCATTACTTCGTGGCATCTCAGGACGAACAGGGAAGCGGACACCTTCCTCGCCAGCAGGAAGGCAAGCAGCTCGCGAAAGACGCTGTCATTGTAAAAGATCTCCACCGTCAGGTTAAACAGCCGGCATTCGCAGTAGTCCTCGAACGACATCGTCTTGTTCGCCACGCAGATCTCGTCTATCTCCGGCGCATAAAACTCTTCAGACAGCAGTTTGTAGCGGCTGACCGTCTTGGGAATTACGCGGAAGCGGGTCACAAGGCCGAAGCGCTTGCGGCTTTCAAGGCTGGCGGCCTCGGAACCCGGCAGGATGATAAACTGGTGGGACCGGACTACGTTGATCCCCATATCTATCACATCCGTGATGGATTTAAAATGCGCGGCCCTGGTGTCGCCCGGGAGACAGAGGATGATCTCGGAAAAACTATTGCCGCTCAGTCCAAGTTCCACCACTTTCCTGCTAATCCTCAGCACTTCCTTGTAGGGAATATTGCTCCTTTTGATATTGGCGAGCACGCGCGGGTCCGTGGACTGCACCGCGGTGCTCACGCTGGCGCCGCGCACCATGGCGGCGGCCTTAAGGATCTTCGGGCTCTTGCCTTCGATATTTATCAGATAGGTCGGATAACCGGTCTCGTCCTGTATCCGCGCGATGTGGCGGCAAATCTCAAGGTCCTCCTCGTACATCCCGAAATTGGAATCCGCTACCAGCAGGTTGGGGACCGAGGTGCGCTTCGAGATATAGGCCACTTCCTTCCCTATGCGTTCGGCGGAGAACCTGCTTATTTTGCTCCAATGGGAGCTCCCCTCGCTGCAATAAGTGCAGCTGAACGGGCAGCCCCTGGTCGTCTGGACGATCGGGACCAGCGAGTCGCGCAGAAATTCGTCACACATTCCGGTCAGGTAGGGCGACGGCAGTTCGTCCAGTTTTTCGAGGCGCGCCAGCGTTTTACCTCTGACGAAGCCTTGGGCGCTAAGGTAATGTGTATTGGGAACCCTGACGCGGGTCTTCTTCATTTTTTCAGCGGAAAACCCGTTCTTTTCGAGCCGGTTGAACAGTTCGACGAAGGCGTGCTCGCCCTCCTGGACTATATAGAAATCAATGGCCGGATGCGCGAGCAGGAAGGCTTTTTGCGCTTCCGGCCCGAGCGGGTAGTTGGGGCCGCCGAAAATGATCACAGTGCCGGGAGAAGCCCGCTTGATCCGCTCAGCGAAGGAGCAGGAAAGGTTGCAGTTCCAGACATAGTTAGAGAAGCAGGCTACGGCGGGAAAACCACGCTCCAGCTCCGCAGCTAAACGGGCCGGGTCCCTGAACAGCGAGAACCGCATCCGGTCCTTCAGCGCGCCGCGGCTATAGGCCGCCACCATAGAAATGCCCAGCGGGACGGCTTTGCACGTATGTTCCGTATGCTTCAGATCTGCGAAAATAACTGTGGAGGGCATAAGGTCGCTTGTCCGTTCCCGGAAGTCAGCGGCGTTTTCTGGTCGGGGACGAGAGTTCCTCTATTATCAGTTCAAGAATGCAGTGACAAATGGAGTGGTGCAATATCTCCACGTGGCCGTAATAAGCGGAAGGGACGTAAAAGTTCAGCTCCCCCATGCGCCTTAAAGGGTTTTTCGGGCTGAATCCGGAGAGCGTCACCACCGTGCAGCCTTTAACTTTCGCGGCTTTGACCGCCTTCAGGATATTCTCCGACTTTCCGGAGCTGCTTATCGCGACAAGGACATCCCCCTGGTCGGCAAGCATCGCCACGGGTTTTTCAAAAACATGTTCGTAGCCCAGGTCGTTGGAAACGCAGGTCAAAAGCGCGGCGTCGTTGAAGGCAATGGCCTTCATCCCGCCGTTCTTGAGGTAATCGGCCGCCTGGTGGCTCGAAATGGCGGCGCTGGCGCCGTTCCCTATGAAGATCAGCTTGTGCCCGGAAGCGGTGCGCTTTTTCATAAGCACCGCCCCCGCGCGGATCCCCTCGTGGAACGCGGTCTTTTTAGAATTTTTCCCCGTCGCTTCGGAGGCGTCCGTCAGCCTTTTTATCTCACTGTAATATTTAGCGGCAAAAGGATCCATGTCTTGTTCTCCTACACCAGCAGCGAGCGTATGAAACAGAACAGCCTGTTCACATCCACCGGTTCCCTGTTGCAGACAATCTGGACGGCGAGAGCGCCGGCGGCGTTGCCGACGAACGATACCAGGTCCAGAGGCATCTTCCTCGCGGCGCACGGCGCCGCGAACGAGAAAAGCGCGTCCCCCGCACCGACCCGGTCAACGATCCTGGAAGCAAGGGCCGGGGAGTACTCGAACCCGCCGCCGCGGCCGGAGCCGTAGCCCATCGTGCCCTGATTACCCCTGGTCAGCATTACGCTGCCGGCCTTTATCTGCCGGGATACCCTCTTCATCACGTCTTCCATCCCTCCGTACTCGTCGTGGCAGGCGAGCCGGGCCTCCATTTCAGTAAGACAGCCAAAATCGGCTTTCCGGTATTTGGTTATCATATTGAATCCGGAATTGGCGCTGTTAGTCTGCACGTTCAGGGCCAGAAACCTGGCCTTTTTACCCAGCAGGTCTATGATGTTTTTGGTAAACAGCCCGTGCCCGAAATCCAGGGCCAGCACCATGTCGTACCCGCGAACCCTGGAAACCAAGTGCTTCAGGATCACGGCCTCTTCCTTCCGGGAGATATAGCCTTTATCCATATGGCAGATCTCAAAAAGTTTTTTACCGGTGTACTGCTCGAGAAACCTTTTCTTTATTATCGTTTCCGAATCAGCCCTGGTGAAGAAAGACGGCCGGATATTGGCCGCAAGGTGTTTCGTCAGGAATTCCCTGCGGGTATCTCTGTCCCCCAGCACCGACAAGAGCTCTACTTCGCCGCACAGCCCGGCGATGTGGTTGGCGGCCGCAAAAGCTCCGCCGGCAAAAGCTTCTTTGCTCAGGAACCTTTCCACGACAAGCGGCTCCTTGGAGGACCTGCCCATGGACTCACAATAATGGTACTCGTCAATGATCCCGTCGCCGATGACCAGGACCTTCATCTTTTTCAGACTTTTAAGCTGGGCGATGATATGCGCCGCGCCGTATTTTTTTTTTATTTTTTTTAGGTATTTCTTTGTCGGCTCGGAATAGAGGTCGAGTAACTGGTTGATTATGCTGGTGGAACTGTCCACGTTCTCCGTACGGCAGATCTCACAGCCTGCGGCCTCCAGGCCGCGCTCCTCCCGCTTCAGCAGCCTCATCGTCTTCTGGTCCCGCTTCGCCAGGCTTTCCCCTTTCATGAAAATATCAGGTTTAAGTTTCTTAACGCATTCGTACGGTTCCCTATCCCCGACAAGGCAGACGTAATCCGAGAATTCCATCGAGGCGGCGTTCTCCAGGCGCAGGGTCTCGTCGAAGATAGGCCTTTCCGGACCACGGCGCACATCTTCGTTCTTTATCACGCAGACCACAAGCACGTCGCCCTGGCCCTTCGCGAGCCGCAGGTGCTTGATAATGCCGGGGTGGATAATGTCGAACACACCATAGCTTAAGACGGTCTTTTTGCCGGCTTTTTTCAGGGCCCGCAGGATGCCGGCCATTTCCTTCATTGTCTTTATCTTGTTGCTGAATTTCATAAATTTCTTATAATAGGTATTAATCAATTTGGTGGAGGAATACACCTTCTCATGCGTAAACGCCATTTTCGCTCCGGCGGCCTTTACCGCGGCAAGGTCCTTCACCAGTTCCTTCATCCTGCGGGGATCCGTTTCGTATTCCTGGCCTTTAACGTAAATATCGGGCCTGAGAAGTTTTATTGTTTCAACCGGGGAGGACCATTTGTTTATAGCCGCAAAATCCACACATTCCAGCGCCGCCACGCTGGCGGCCCGCAGCCCAGCCGTAAAAACCGGCCGGCCGGGGCCCTTGTTCACGAATTTATCAGGGGTCACCGTAACAACTAAGATATCCCCCATTTCTTTCGCGGCCTGAAAATGTTGAATATGGCCCGGGTGCATCAGGTCGAAACAACCGTGACACATGACCACTTTATTCCCCCTGGCCTTGAGTTTTCTTATAACCACGGCCAGTTCGCCAAGTTTAAATACTTTTTGGGTTCGACGCCATTTTTCCGTCATAAAATCAGCGATAGCCGGCCTAACCGCCTGATTGCATTATATCAAAATATTAATTTCCCGAAATATCAACCCGCATTCACCCCGGGAACCCGCCCGGCCTGACCTGCCTGAGCGCCTCGTACAGGACTATTCCTGCCGCGGTGGAAAGATTTATGGAGCGCACACGGTCAGAGCACATGGGAATGCGGTAAAGCTTGTCGGCGTACTTCTCATATATCCATTCTGGAAAGCCG
Source organism: Elusimicrobia bacterium RIFOXYA12_FULL_57_11 (assembly GCA_001800275.1). Classification (GTDB taxonomy): domain Bacteria; phylum Elusimicrobiota; class Elusimicrobia; order Elusimicrobiales; family UBA9959; genus UBA9959. The sequence continues at coordinate 14,844 of MGVB01000174.1, read as the reverse complement.
GCCGTTTCGGCCCCGAAAATAAGACAGGAATCCTCCCTGTACGGCGCCTGCCAGTGGGTGGCCGCGCCGCGGGTGGAAAAGAAGAGCAATGACGGATTTTCAGGCAGGGAACAGAGAAACGAGTACAGATCCGGGAAAACCGCGTATTTCAGGAACTGCCAGTAATCCAGACCCGAGCGGCGTATCGCCTTATCGCTCAGGCTAAAACCCATCTTGCCCACAAAAACCAGCTCAGTGCCGGTGGCCACGCAGGTGCGCCCGATATTGCCGGCGTTCCACGGGATGTCGGGCTCAATGAGGACTATTTTCATTTTTCAAACACGTTCCGGGCCCTGGCCCCGGCGCGGGCCCGGGACTAAAACACGGGCGGCCGCATGGCAGCCTTGTCGCAAAAATGCTTTAACCGACTTTGTAATCGTCGGCGAACTGCCTGTGCCACAGCTCCAGCATCATCAGCGCCCACAGCTTATAGCCATGATCCAGCCGCCCGCCCTGGTGTTCATCCCAGAGGCGGAAGAGCTCTTCGCTCTTGAAGTAACCGCGCCTCAGGGCTTTATGCGAAAGGCAGACCCCGGCCCAGTAATCTTTCAATTCCCCCCGGAACCAGGGGCCCAGAGGCACGCCGAAACCCATCTTGCCGCGCCTGTAAATATCCGGCGGCAGCATATCCTTGAAAGTTTCCTTCAGAATCCACTTGGTGCCGCTCAATCCCTTCAGTTTCAAATTCCCCGGCAGGCTGAAGCCGAATTCAAGGACCTTGTGGTCCAGGAAGGGGGACCGCGCCTCCAGAGAATTGGCCATGGAGGCGATATCCATCTTGGTCATCAGGCATTCCGGCAGGTAAGACCGCAGGTCCGTATAAATCAACCTGTTAACCAGGTCGTCTCCGGGGGTTTGCGCAAAGAATCCCGAAAGATAACGGAGCGCGTAACCCTTATCCCTGCCCAGCAGGTTCAGGAAGCTGGTGCTGTAAAGCCCGGACGCTTCCGCCGGATTAAAAAATGACATGGCAGAAAGATAGCGGCTCTCCATGTCCGGCATCAGCGAAACTTTAAGGAATTTTTCCAGGCGCCAGAAAAAATCGAACGGCGCCGTCTTCGGAAAGCCGCCGATACCTGCGAGCGCAGCCGCCTTCAGGCAGGACGGGACACCCGCCACAAGGCGCTCCGCCTTCATGGCGGCGTAACGCAGATAGCCGCCGAAAGCCTCGTCACCGCCATCGCCGTTGAGGGCCACAGTAACATGCCTGCGCGTTTCGCGCGACACGAAATAAGACGGCAGGGCGCTGGGGTCGGCGTATGGTTCACCATAATTCCCGGCCAGCGTTTCAAGCATGTCCGACATTGCAGCTTCCACCACGAATTCGGTATGCCGGGTGCCGTACATCTCCGCTACCTGCCGCGCGTAGCCGAGCTCCGAGAATTTTTCTTCTTTGAACCCTATGGAAAAAGTTTTTACCGGGACGTCGGAATGCCGCGCCATAAGAGCGGTCACGATCGATGAATCTATACCGCCCGACAGGAACGCACCCAGCGGGACCTCTGACATAAGCCGTATCCGCACGGCCTCGGAAAGCTCCGCACAAAGCCGTTCTTTCAGCTCTCCCGTGTCCGCTCCCGACAACTTGGGCCCGCCAACCGGGAGGTCCCAGTATTTAGAAACGCTCACCCGGCCGTTCTCAAAAACGAGCACAGAGGCAGGTTCCAGCTTGCTTATCCCCTTGAACACGCTCAAAGGGCTCGGGATATACTGCAGGGTAAGGTACGCGTCTATCGCGGCAGGGTTTATCTCCGCCGGCAGATCCTTAACGGCCCTCAGTGCGCGCAGTTCCGAGGCAAATGCCAGGCGGTAAGGCGTAATCGCATAAAACAACGGTTTCTTGCCGATGCGGTCCCGCGCCAGAACCAGGCGCCTGCTGTTCACGTCCCAGATGGCGACGGCGAACATCCCGCGGAGGTACTTGGGAAAATCCGTTCCCTTCTCCTCATAAAGGTGAAGTATGGTTTCCGTGTCGGATTTTGTAGTGAACTTATGCCCCCTGGACAGCAGTTCCGAGCGCAATTCCTGAAAGTTGTAAATTTCCCCGTTAAAGACTATCCAGGCCGAGCCACTCTCGTTGGAAATGGGCTGGGCACCGGTTGAAAGGTCTATAATGGAAAGCCGGCGCATGGCCAGGCCGATATTCTCCCGTGTATAGAAACCCTCGGCATCGGGCCCGCGATGAACGAGCCGGTCATTTACGGCTTTAAGGTCCTCCCGCGTTACCGGCAGGCCCGAACCATAGTTATAAATTCCGCAGATCCCGCACATAATTATCCGATTCCAGGTTACTTATTTTTGCCCGTATATCTCTAAAATCTCGTCGGCCACACGCGCCATGGAATAGCCCGCCACTACAGTGGCGCGGGCCTTTTCGCCCATCCTTAAAGCCAGGCCGGGGTCGGCCGCGTACCGCCGCAGGCATTCTTTTATTTCCCCGGAATTGAGCGGGTCAAACAGAAAACCGCTTTCTCCTTCGGAGATAACATCCCTGGCCCCGTCCACGCGGCCGGCCATGATAGCCACTCCGCAGGCCATCGCCTCAAGCATGGAATTGGACATCCCCTCGGTAAGCGACGGCAGGATGAACACGTCAGCGGCCCTGTAGTAAGGCAGCAGGTCGCCTTTGGGACCGGCCAGCACGACGCTTTGCCCCAGGTCAAGCTTGCGCACGGCGTCTTTCAATATTTTTTCTTCCGGCCCGCTGCCCACTATGATCAGGCGGATCCGGGGCTGCGTGCCGCCCCCGGCCAGTACCTCCGCCCATAACTCCACCAGTTCCCGCATTCTTTTTTCCGGCACCAGGCGCCCCACCGCCAGGAACACGGTGTCGTTTTCCAGGCCTACCGCGGCCTTGGCGGCTATTTTCTCCTGGTATAGCGGCGGGGTATAGCGGCCGGTGTCCACTCCGTTGCGGAACAGGCGCGGTTTAAGCCCCTGGAATTCGGGGCTGTTTTCAAGCCAGGCAAACGCTTCCCTGCTCAGCACCAGAATCTCCGGTCCGGAGAGGGAAAAGAATTTAAGTTTCAATCGCCCCGCCATAGTGCGCTGCGAAAGGGTAAGTTCATCCAGGCCGCGACCGCGGCCGAGTTTTATCACTATTTTTTTTCCGGTCAACCGGCCCGCCAGCACCGCCGCGACCGCGTGGGAGGATGCCAGGTGAACATGCGCCACCTCGTATTCCGCGCGGCGGGCCAGCATGTAAAAAAAAACTTTTATCATGAAAACCACGGAATCCACAGCGCCCGAACCGAAGGTACTGAATCTCTCGATGTCCACGCCCTCCAACGTTTCCCGCGCGGGCAAACCACCGGTGCGGCGCGTTATGACCGCGACCTTCAAGCCTTTCTTCACCAATGCCTTGGAAAGTTCAAAAGCCTGTTTTTCGGCCCCTCCGAGGACCGGAAAAAAAGTCTGACTTACCATCAGAACCGATCTTATTTTTCTGTCCATTAGGAATATACCGGCAGACCGCGGGGCTCAGGCGCCGCCGGTTTTCTTTTCACCGCCGAACTGTGCCCAGATTTTACCCAGCGAGTGCCCCATCTGGTAGGCGAAAACCAGGCCAATGCCCGTCACGATAAGATAGCCGGCGAGATGCCCGTACGCGGCATAGGCAAGACTGGTCTCCGCGGGCACGCCCCAGGAAGACACCACCCCGGAGATGGTCGCCTCAAGATTGCCAAAATACCCCGGCATCCCGGGGACGGAACAGGCCACAGCGGCGGTAAAAACAAGCACCACGCTCTTGGCCAGCCCAACTACATGCCCTATGGCGAACGCTTTCGCCATCCAGTAAAAGACCAGGGCGTCCATCAGCCATTGCGCGGCCGCGGTGGCCAATATGAGCGCGCTGCCTTTGAAAGAATGAAATGCGCGCACACCCAAAGCCAGGTGGCCAAGCACTTTTTTAACCCGCGGAAACTTGTCAAAAAAAGAGGCGAAGAAATGATGGGCGATAATCTCATCTATAAAAACAAGAACGCCCACGGCGCCGGCCAGGGCCGCCACCACAGGCCACAAATATATCCCGCGGTCCAGCAACCCGCCCGTAAGGCCGCCCAAGAAGACCGCCGCGAACACCAGCATTACCAGGACTATGGTATCCAGCGCCCGCTCCACCAGTATGGTGGCAAAAACCGTCATTACCGGGATATCGAAGAGCCTGGCGCCGGAAGTGCCGCGCACTATTTCACCCAGGCGCAGCGGCAGGATATTATTCAGCGCCAGGCCTATAGCTTCAAGGCGGAAAGCGTCCCAAATTCGCACCGGCCGGACAGGGTCCAGCAGGAATTTCCACTTCAGGCCTCTGAAAAAAAGTTCCACGACCAGCGTAAAAAAAAGCGGTATAAGGAACACGGGATTTGCCCCGCGGCAGACCTCAAGCATGTTCCTGAAATTTATATTCCGGAATGCCAGAAAAAACAGCCCCGCGCCGACCAGCAATCCCGCGAGAATGGAGAGTTTCGCTTTCATAATAAAAATGACCGCGGCGTTTCTGCAGTACTTCCAGCGCCCCGTCCTGGCCGCGGCCGCGGGCGCAAAGCCGGCTTAAACGACCCCTATGCTTTTCAGGAACGCGTCTTCCGCGGCAGGGCGGCCCAAGAATTTCCCGACCTGCTCCGCTTCGTCATAGCTGCGGCCGGGCGCCAGTATCAGCTCCCGGTATTTCGCGCCCATTCCGGGGTTCATGATCCCGGCGGCCTCGAAAGCGCCGAACAGGTCCATGGCTATAACCTCGGACCAAAGGTAGCTGTAATAGCCGGCTTCATACCCCCCCATCAGGTGCCCGAAATTCGCCTGCGGGTAATTCTCCGGGCTCAGCGCGATAAGGGATATTTTTTTGCGCAGTTTCCCATAGACCCTGGTAGTATCAACTTTGCCGCGCGCCGTGTGGTAGCGCAGGTCCAGTACGCTCAGGAAGATCTGCCGGAGGTAGCCCAAGCCGGAATCCATGTTCTTGGCGTCGATAAGTTTTTTTATAAGTTTTTCCGGCAATTTCTCGGAGGGATTCATGTAATGCCCGGAGATGCGCCGCAGCACCGCGGGATCATACGCCCAGTTCTCCAGCATTTTGGAAGGGACTTCCACGAAATCGCGCGACACGCTGGTGCCGGAGAATTTCCCATACTTCGCCCTGGTGAAAATATTGTGCGTGACGTGCCCGAATTCGTGGAACAGGGTCACAACGTCGTCGAACTTGAGCAGCGCCCGGTTCTCCCCCGACGGCGCGGGGAAATTGGCTACGATGGCGGCCGCCGGCCGTTCGTAGGAGCCGTCCTCAAGTTCCCGCCCGTGACGCAGGCCGAAGCAGGCGGCGTGCTTGTACTTGCCCTCCCGGGGGAACAGGTCGAAATAGAAATAGGCAGCCACGCTGCCGTCGGTATTTTTCACCTCGTAAGCGCGCACGTCCTTATGCCAGGTTTCCAGCGGGGCCGATGCGAACCTGGCGCCAAAGACTTCCCCGAAAACCTCGAACATGCCCTTTACCACGGTTTCCAGGGGGAAATATTCCTTTATTTTCTCATGGTCGATGGAATATTTGGTTTTCCTGAGCAGGTTGGTGTAATAACGCCATTCCCAGGCATGGACGTCCTTTTCCATGCCGCCTTTAAGCTTGAGCAGCCCCCGCAGTTCCTTCCTGCCCTTCTTCTTCAGCTTGAGGCGGGTGCGCTCCAGGAAAGAAAAAACGTTTTCGCTGCTGGCGGCCATGCGGTCCGCCAGCACATAATCGGCGAAAGACGGATAGCCCAGCAGTTTCGAGATTTTGCGCCTCATAGCCAGGGCGGTCTCCATCAGCTCGATGTTCGCGGGCACGCAACGGTTATTGAACATGCGCTCCAGCCGGCGGCGGGCGTCACCGTTGTCGGCGGTATCCATGAACGGCAGGTAATCCGGGTAATTCATGGTCACCAGGTATTTTCCGGCCGGCGTTTTTTTCAGGCGCGCCCTGAAATCCTCCGGCAGGCCTTTCAACTCCTCTTCGGACACCTCCAGCGCGTCGTTTACTTCGCGCAGGTTCTGGGAAAATTTCAGTTCTATGCCGATGAGCTCCTTCATCAGCTTCTTTACCCGGTTGCGGGCGCGGGGCTCCAGGCCCAGGCCGTTGCGCTTGAAATCCAGCAGCGTTTTTTCCAGCAGGCGGGCATCCACAATGTCCAGTTTTTCACCCCTGGCCGCGTATTCGCTCAGCGCCGAGAAAAGGTCTTCCCGGGTGAACAGGTCTACCGAGTACTGGCCGATTCTGAGTTCCAGCTCCTGGGCGGCCTTGCGCAGATCCTCGTTGTTGGAAACATAAGCCAGCGCTATGGGAATCTGAACCGCCTCCCCGAAACCGCTGACGGCATGCTCAAAAGCAAGCATGGTGTTGCGGAAATTGCGCCGGGGCCCGGGAATATTGGCCAGTACCCGGAGCTTTTCTTCAAGCTCTTTTATAACGCTTTCAGCCAGGCCGCTTATCTGACCGGGAGAAAATGAGAATACAGGGGCTTTTGACATAACCGCCTCCGGGTGTGTGCGCGAATCCATATCATTGTATCAAAATATATATAAACCACGGAGGGCCCAAGCCACTATAGGCCCCAAAACGGGATTTTGCGGGCCTTTCGCCTCTGTTTTAAAGCGGGTCCAGCCGCTAAACTGTAAATGCAGCCAGGCATAGCGAGGAGACACCCATGAACAAGTCAATGAAATTGCTGTCCGCGGCCTTCTCTTTCGTGTTTACCGGAACCTCTATCCTGAGCGCGAATGACTTCAGCCTGAACGGCCTGAACGCTGCCGATATCCAAGCCGCCGGCGCCGATAAGAGCATCTTCGATTTCACAAAACCGCCAAAACCCCGGCCTAACACCGTTAAAGAATGGACCGTAATGGTTTTCATGAACGCCAAGAACAACCTGAGCGACAGCCAACTGCTGGGCCTGGTAGGCAAATTCGCCGAAAAAGATATTAAAGAGATGAAGAAGGTAGGCTCCACAGACAAGGTGAACGTGCTGGTGGAACACGGTATAAAGGGCAAAGGCGCCCGCCGCCTGTACATACAGAAAGACGGCCTGCTTAATAGTGGCGAGAAAGTTTACGGCGAATACCCGGACGCCGACATGGGCGACTACAGGCGCGTAATAGAATTCGTGAACTGGTCCAAGGCCGCTTTCCCCGCGAAGCATTACATGCTGGTGATCTGGAACCACGGTCTGGGCTGGATAGACCCCAACCAGAACCTGAGCAACTCCGGCACCGGCTCCTCCGAGAAAGGCATTCTTTTCGATGACGAAACTAAAAATTATGTGCGCACCAGGCAGTTGGGAGAAATACTAAAAGCTGCCGGCTACGTGGACGTGTTCGCCATGAACGCCTGCCTGATGCAGATGGCGGAGGTCGGCTATGAGGTCAAAGACCATACCGGCCTGATACTGGCCTCCGAAGAGACCATGCTGGCCCAGGGCTTCGACTACGAAAAACTTCTCGGTTTCATGAACGCCAACCCCGCTTTCACCAACGAGCAGCTAAGCGATTTCATGACCGGCTGGTACCGCCAGTTCATGGCAGGCGGCATGAACATCGGACCTGTGACCGTGCCCTTCGGCAATATCGGCGCCACACTCTCCACCGTGCGCCCCCAGGCCCTTAACGGCCTGCCCGCTTACCTCGACGCTTTCTCCGGCGCCGTTATCGCCAACAATGAGACCGCCGCGGTGAAAAAAGCCATAGATTCCGCCGTGCGATTTTCCAGCCTCTCCCCGGAGCAGGACAAGAAAAAACTGATAGCTCCCTATGTGGACCTTTACGATTTCGCGGCCATAACCGGCGCCAATGCCGCCTCTCAGACCGCGAAACAGGCCGCCACTGCTTTGATGAATTACATAAAAACGCAGCTGGTACTGCGCAGCGTGGGACTTAACTCCGACTCAGAGAACGGCTACGACTACGGCAAAGTGGGCGGCATAGCCATCAACATGACCATGAAGGCTAAGACTATCCCCGCCGGAGTGGCCGACATCCACGAGACCCGGTACGCCGACCTGGCCCTCTCGCGGGCTTCGCAGTGGGACGAATTCGTGACTTGGAGCGACGGGGTATGGCGCGATTAAAACGTCGCCACAGACAAAGCGGCCCGGGAGAGAACCTCCCGGGCCGCTTTATTTATTGACGCCGCGGTGATTACAGCTTTACCGTGCTCAGGCTGGCCGCAGCCCGGACAGCGCAACAACTGCCGACAGCGCACAAGCAGCCTCACTTTTCATCAGCGGCCAGCTTTTCAATATCCTGCTTAACCCGCAGCACCGCTGTGCGCAGATCGGTGTCGGCCAGGGGCTCCGGCGCATAGCCGCGGCCATCCGGCAGCTCCCACGGCCTGCCGCTCACCTGGCCGGCAGCCAGCACCCTGACGCCGTGGGGCGGGACCGTAATGGAAATTTCCCTGCCGGTCGAAGCGAATGTCTCGCCGGAATAAATATCCACATACTTTCCGGCCGGCATGGCCGCGGCCAAGGCGGCACCGTTCCCTGCCTTGTTAAGCAGCACGAACACCGTTTCACCGTTATATTCCCGCTTGAAAGCGTATTGGTCTTGCGCGGAATAAAGGCGCGTCTGAACGCCTTTCTGCAGGGCGGAGCTGGCGCGCCGCACGGCGTTAAGCTTCCTCAGGTGCAGGTAGACCGGGTTGGTCTTTGCGGCTTTTATCCCGTCCGGCCCGAGGACTCTCCTGTTGTCCGGGTCATTGCCGCCCGCCATTTGCACCTCGGTGCCGTAATAGACGCAGGGGATGCCGCGCGCCGTAAAATAAAAATTGAGCGCGTCGAAATACTGACCGGTGGTGGCGGCGCTGCCGTCCTGGCCAGGGCCATTGAACCGCGGCTTGTCATGGTTGTCGAGGTATGTCACCAAGTAGGTGGCGTCCTTGTATTTCGCGTCCTGCGACAGCACCGCGTCAACTTTGGCATAGTCGCCGCCCTTGAATACCGCCTCGAACTGGCCCCAGGTGCCCATGGAGGAGCCCGGCATGTCCAGCACGCTCATGGCGGAATTCATCGGGTCGCCGGGGACGAGGTTGGTGAAGCCCGCCAGCCAGCTGAAATCGCTGTTGGTCCAGGCCTCGCCGAAGATGAAGAAATCCTTGCGGTTCTTATGCAGCTCCGCGGTGAAAGTTTTCCAGAATTCCGGCCTCATCCAGGCCACAGTATCCAGCCTGAAAGCGTCCACGCCCATGTCCTGGTAACTTTTATAAATATCCGCCAGCCATTTCACCGTGGCGGGGTTATCCTCGTTAAAATCGAGCAGGTCGGCTATCACCGGGCCGCTGCGGGTGAACCAGTTTTCGGTATCGTTGTCGTAGTCGAACATTTCCCCCAGGCCGAATACCAGCCCCTTCTGCGCGTACCACTTTACCGAGGGACTCACATAGCCCCCGTGGCCGTGGTTGGGCACCACGTCCTGTATGAGCCTGAGCCCCTTGGCATGCACGGCCTTTATGAGGTCCGCATAAGACGCGCCACTGGATTCCAGGTGCGGGTCTATCTTTGAAAAATCCCAGCCCCAGTAGCCATGGTAGCCGGCCGCGTCGTAAGAGCCGTCCAGGTTCTGATACCTGCCCGGCGGCTGCATAACCGGCGGTGTGATCCAGATGGCGCTGAAGCCCATGCCCTTTATATGGTCCAGGTTCTGCATGAGACCTTTGAAGTCGCCGCCCTGATAGTATTTAAGGTTACCGGGCTGATACTCATCGCCATAGATGTCATTATTGCCGGAGTCGCCGTCCACAAAGCGGTCTGTCATCACAAAGTAGATGGTTTCATTCCTGAAATCCCATTTGTCGGCCGCCTTAGCCTGCGGCAGGGCAAAAGCAGCGGCCAGGTATAAGGCTGTAAAAAGTGTCCTGTTCATATTGTTTTACCCCATTAGCATCATATACAGCATTATCCCAATTATCCGCCCCTATTTTCCACCTTACCGGCTTGGGGAGGAGGCCAAATCCCGCGCTGGTCGGAGTATGGGGCCAGCGGGCCCTCACGGAAGCCGAGGCTTGCGTAGCGCCGAGGCTGAGTGGGGAGGGGCGGGCACGGTGTGCCCGACCCCGTGCCCGATGACCCCATACTCCGACCAACGCGGGATTGGAATGCCGCGGCCCCGTTCATTGCTTTGCCATATTTAGTAGAATAATATTATAGCCGGCCGCGGTTTGGAGACCGGCGGTCAATAATTTACTCTTTTGAGGATATCATGGCTGAAAAAGACAAGAAAATACGGTTCGGGGTCGTTGGGGCCGGTAAACTTGGAGGTTTCCACTCTAAAACCCTTTCAAAAATGCCGGGAGTCGAGCTTGTTGGAATATCCGACCCCGACCTGGTACGCGCCCAGATGCTGGCATGGCAGAACAACTGCGTAGCCTATAAAACCCACGAGGAACTCTTCAGCCAGGTGGACGCCTTGGTGATAGCCGCCCCCACAGAATACCACGCGGAAATAGGCGTAAAAGCCCTTGAGGCCGGCGTACACATCCTGATGGAGAAACCCATAGCCAATTCCGAGGAAGGCGCCCGCAGACTCCTGGAACTGGCCGAAAAGAAAAAAGTAGTACTCCAGGTGGGGCATTCGGAGCGGTTCAACTCCGCCGTTGTGGAAACACTCAAGCACGTTAAAAACCCCCGCTACGTGACCATAGAGCGCCTTGGCCCCTACGACCCGCGCGTGGCCGCGACCGGGGTTACGCTGGACCTGATGATACACGACCTTGACATCATCCTCACGATGATAGACAGCGACGTGGAAGATTTTGAAGCGATAGGAGCCAGCGTGCTTTCCAGCCACGAAGACATAGCCAATGTCCGCCTGAAGTTCAAGAACGGCTGCGTGGCCGACATCACCGCCAGCCGCGCCACCATGGAAGCCTCCCGCCGCATGCGCATTTACCAGCAGGACGCGTACATCTCGGTCGACTACGTCAGCGCGCGTTTAAAGATCTACAGCAAAAAAACCCCGGTAGTGACCAGCCTGCAGGATATAGAAGTCACTTTCCCGAAACTGGAAAGAAAGCAGCCGATACAGGAAGAGCTGCTCCACTTTATAGACTGCATAAAGACCTCCAAAACCCCCACCCCCAGCGGTGAAAAGGGCCTTAAAGCCCTGCGCCTGGCGCTGAGCATAACCAACAGGATGCGGCGCTTCGAAGTGTCGAGCCCGAAAACGCAGGACGGCCGGGAATCCCTGGCGCGCTCGCTGGCTGACATCGGCAAGGTGGCAAAAGTGCTGGTGGATGAAGGCCTGAAAAACGCCGGCATCGACAAGCACTGACCCGGCCGCAAAAGGATCATTTCATGGCCACGACCGCCCCTACGACAAAGAACATCCTGGTAATAGCCGGCGACCCCTCCGGCGACCTGCACGCGGCCGCTCTCATACGCGCGCTGCGCGCCAAAGACCCGGAGATTTCCGTCACCGCTATGGGCGGGGTGCGCATGCAGGAAGTTTCCACACACTTTATCTACAACCTGGTCTCGGTGGGCGCGGTAGGCTTCGCCGAACCGCTGAAGAATTTCTTCCTCTGGCTGAAACTAATAAAACTTGTGCGCCGCTACATGGAAGACAAGCGCCCGGCCTGCGTGATCGCCGTGGATTTCTACGGCTTCAACCACCAGGTGCTGGGCCTTGCCGCACACCGCAAGATCCCCGCTTTTTACTACATCAGCCCCCAGGTCTGGGCCTCCCGCCCGGGGCGTGCGGCCAAGATAGCCAAGCTCACCAAAGAGATCTTCGTAATTTTCCCCTTCGAAGAGGCCCTGTACAGGAAAGCCGGGGGCAACGCCACTTTTGTCGGACACCCGCTGCTGGATATTATCCCGGAGCCGGCCGGGCGCGAAGCCCCGCCGCCCGACGGCGCCTGGAACATAGGCATCCTGCCCGGCTCGCGCAAGGGAGAGATCTCCCGCCACCTGCCTATCTTCCTGAAAGCCTTCTACCGCATAAAGGAAACGCATCCCAAAGCCAAAGCTTTTGTCTTCGCGGTACCGGAATTCCCCGACGACCGCCTTGTTCCCGAATTGGAAAGTGTGGAAAAGTACTGGTCCAAGGACGTGGAAATAGTCCGGGAGCGCGACTATCAACAGCGCGCCGCCCTGGACTTCGCTTTCACCTGCTCCGGCACCGCCACCCTGGAGAACGCGCTCTTGGGCGTGCCCATGGCCGTGGCCTACAGGATGCCGCGCTTTTCCTGGGAGATAGCCAAACGGGTGGCCAACGTACAGTATGTGTCACTGGTGAACATCCTGCTGAAAAAGCCCGCCGTCAAGGAACTGCTGCAGGAGAAGGCCACCGTGGACCTGCTGGCTCAGGAGGCCTTTTCCTTCCTGAATAACCCGCCGCGCATGCGCGCAAGCCGCAAGGAACTCACCGGGCTGCGCGCCATGCTGGGCAACCGGGGGGCGGCGGAACGCGCCGCCGCAAAGATACTCCCGTACCTGCACTGACAAAAATAATGACCCCTACCGCACCGCCAGCCGCCGAGGTAAAGCACGGGCTCAAGCCCCTGGCACTGGCCCTGTTCGAATATGTAAAGCCGTTCAGTGCCCGGCTGGGCCAGGCGGCGGTCTCCATGATGCTGCTCGCCGCGATACGCGGCGGGGTAGTGTACATCTTAGGCCCCATTATCCAGGGCGTTTTCGTTGACAAGGACCTGAGCATCCTGAGGCTCGTGGTGATCGGCCTGCCGGCGCTGTTCGTGCTGCGCATGGCCGCGGAATACACCAACGCCTACCTTATGAGCTGGGTGGGCCAGAAAGCGGTGCAGAAAATCCGCGAAGACCTGTTCACACATATCCACAGGCTTTCCATAGAATTTTACTGGCGCAAACGTTCTTCGGACGTCATGAGCCGCGTCATCAACGACCTCAACAACGTGCAAAGCACCGTACAGTTCATCCCCCTCTACGGCATAAGGGACGTGCTTACCGTCATCTCCTGCATAACCGTACTGTTCTATATCAACTGGAGATTCGCGCTCCTGTCCCTTGTAATACTTCCCGTCACCGGCGTCATCCTGGGCATTCTGGGCCGCAAAATGCGCAAGGCCAGCACCGACAGCAACGTCATAGTTAGCGAAATCTCGCATAAATTCCAGGAAAGCCTCCAGGGCATTACCGTGGTAAAGGCTTTTAACTACGAAGAGCAGGCCATAGCGAAGTTCCGGGTTTCAAACGACGCCTATTTTTCTAAAATGATGCGTTACCTGCGCGCCACGGCCATGAGCGGGCCCATAATGGAATTTTTGGGCAGCATGATACTCATAGCCATCATCTACCTGGGCGGACAGGCCATATTCAGCGGCACCATGACAACGGCCCACTTCTTCTCTTTCGTGGGCGGCTTCGTCACCGCGTACATGCCGCTTAAGAACATCGCCAACCTCAACGCCAAACTTCAACTCGGCATGGCCAGCTGGGAGCGCATTTACCAGATACTCGAGGAAAAACCCACCGTCATAATAAAAAAAAGCACCGGGAATATCACCAGGCTGAATGGGAAAATAGAATTCAAGGGGGTTAATTACCGGTATCCTTCGCGCGACACCCAGGTGCTGAAAGACCTCTCCTTCACCATAAACCCCGGGGAGGTGGCCGCTTTTGTGGGTCCGTCCGGGTCCGGCAAGACCACTATCATCCACCTGCTGCTGCGCTTCTTCGACCCCATCTCCGGCCGCATCGAGGCGGACGGGCACGACCTGCTGGACCTGGATACCACCGACCTGCGCGCGCACATGGGCCTGGTAACGCAGGACACCATACTCTTTGACGACACCGTCTATAAGAACATAACCATCGGCCGGCCCGGTGCCTCCATGGACGAAGTTATTGAAGCGGCAAAAGCGGCCGACGCGCATGCCTTTATTACCGCCATGCCGCTGGGCTACGACACCATACTCGGCGAACGCGGCATAAAACTCTCAGGCGGGCAGCGCCAGCGGCTGGCCATAGCGCGGGCGATAATAAAGACGCCCAAAATACTGCTGTTGGACGAAGCGACCTCCAACCTGGACACCGCCAGCGAGCAGTCCGTACAGGCCGCGATAGAGCGCATCCTGGGCGGGCGCACCGTGGTGATGGTGGCGCACCGGCTCTCCACCGTAAAAAATGCTGATAAAATTTTCGTTCTCAAAAAAGGCGAGCTGGCCGAGACCGGCACGCACGAGCAGCTGCTGGCCCTGGGCGGTATTTACAAAGGCCTGTACGAGGCCCAGACTTAGCCGCCCAGCAGGCCGCGCGGTGACCGGATCGGAAAAACCGTCTCGGAGGCCGCCGCTTGCGTAAGCGCGGCGGCCGAGAGTCGGAAGCGCGCGCACGGTGTGCGCGACGCTGATTTTTCAGATTCGGTCACCGCACGGCCGGCGGCGCACACAGGATTTTATATGGTTATAATTTTCAGTATCCTTGCGGTTATTTTCACCCTGGCCGGCGCGACGGCCGTGCTTAAATTCGGCGGCTTCAGCAAGAAATTCCTGGCAAGGGCCCTTGCCTATGCGGCCGGAGTGCTGATCTCCGCGGCCCTCCTGGACATTATCCCCGCCGGTTTCGCCCTGGCGCCAAGCCCCCTGTCGTACGGGATGCTCCTGGCACTGCTGGCCCTGTTCACCCTTGAGAATTTCGCCGCCCACAGCTCCTGCAGCGAATATATGGAAGAGTGCGAAGTGCACTCCATAGGCGCCGTAGCCATAGCGGCCATGGGGCTGCATTCGCTGCTGGACGGGTTCAATATAGCGGTAGGCTTCGCGCCCGGCACCGTGGTGGGAATAAATGTGGCGCTGGGTGTGATACTGCA
>MGVB01000173.1 GCA_001800275.1 Elusimicrobia bacterium RIFOXYA12_FULL_57_11 | reverse complement strand
CGGGAATAATTCTCCACGCCGTTGCAGTAGCCGGTCTGGCGTATCATCTCCAGGTCGTAGCGCACACGCTGGCCCAGACGCTCGGCCTCCAGCAGTTTACCCGCGCTCGTTAGTTCCGCCAGCCGCCCGGCCAGTTCTTCCTCTATGGCCCGGGCCGCCGTCTCCACCTCGCCGGCGCCGGCCACAAAATGCGTGGCCGGGAAGATCCAGACCTCCGGCATTTCCCTTATGGCGGCCCCGGTCAGCGGGTTTATTTCCTTTATCGATTCCAGGCTGTCGCCCAGCTCCAGCCGCAGGGCCGTTTCGCCGTCGGCCGGGAAAATATCCAGGCTGGCCCCGCGCAGCCGGAAAGTGCCGCGCGAGAACTCCACCTCGTTGCGCTCGTAATTTATATGCACCAGGGAGCGCGTCAGCTCCTTCCTGTCGGCCTTCTGCCCCTTCTTAAGGTAAACGCACATCTTCGAAAAGTTTTCCGGCGAGCCGATATTGTAGATACAGGACACGGAGGCCACCACTATGGTGTCGGGCCGCGTAAGTATGGAGGTGGTGGCCTTCAGGCGCAGCTTGTCTATGTGGTCGTTTATGGAAGCGTCTTTTTCTATGTAGGTGTCGCTGGCGGGAATATACGCCTCGGGCTGGTAATAATCGTAGTAAGAAACGAAATATTCCACCGCGTTGTCCGGAAAGAAGGTTTTGAATTCGGAGTAGAGCTGGGCGGCCAGCACCTTGTTGGGCGAAATTATCAGGGCCGGCCGCTGCAGGCGCTCTATCATGGCCGCCACCGTGAAGGTTTTGCCGGAGCCGGTAACTCCCAGCAAGGTCTGGCTGGCTTTGCCCGCCATTACGCCGGCGCACAGCGCGGCTATGGCGCCCGGCTGGTCCCCGGAAGGCCTGAAAGGCGCCGCAAGTTTGAATTTACCGGCCATCTAAAGATTCTAGCAATTTAGAAAATGATAGAATTTCACCGTAATGACGGGAAAGATACAAATCACGGTGGCAAAAAGCGCGGGGTTCTGCCCCGGCGTGAAGAACGCCATAGACAAAGTGCTGGAGCTGGCCAAGCAGCGTCAGCGCACCATTTACACGCTGGGCCCCCTTATACACAACAAACAGGTGATAGAAACCCTTAAAGGGCAGAATATTTACGCGGTCAGCTCCCCGGCCGAAATAAAAGAACGCCGCGCCATACTGGTTATCCGCGCGCACGGCATTGCGCCGCAGGATGAAGCCGCCATACGCGCCCTGGACCTTGAAGTTATAGACGCCACCTGCCCGCTGGTAAAACATGTGCAGGAAAATATACGCGCCCACGCCCGCAAAGGCTATGCCACCATAATTGTAGGCGACCGGGACCACGCGGAAGTACTGGGCCTGATGGGCTACACGGAAGGCCGCGGGTTCGTGGTTGACGGGCCGGGGGAAGTACGCGGCCTGCCCCGTTTCGAAAAAGCCAATATCGTGGCCCAGACCACGCAGGAGTACGATATTTTCCTGGCGGCCGCGGAAGAAGCCCGCGGGAACTGCGGCGAGCTGGTAATCTCCGACACCATCTGCACCCCTACCCGGCAGCGTCAGGAAGAAACCGTAAAACTGGCGCGCAATTCCGACCTGGTAATAGTGGTAGGCGGTAAAAATTCGGCCAACACCACGCGCCTTTTCCAGATCTGTCTGCGCCTGGCAAAAAACGCCGTGCATATAGAGAAGGAAGATGAACTGCGGGAAAGTTCTTTGAAAGGCGCGGCGAGTATCTTTATAACGGCCGGCGCTTCCACCCCCACCTGGATGGTGGAAAAAGTCCTTGAAAAAACCCGGGCGCTGACCGAAAAAAACCTGCAATAAAATTTTCAGCGCCGGCGCAGCGCGGGCAGCGCCGCGAGCCATACCAAAAGGCACTTGACAGAACAGCGGCCCGACCATATACTTTAAGTGCAAGCGCGCGGAGAGGCGCGCTGCGGCTAAATCAAGGAAGTCATGCCGAAAAAACCACTATTCCCCTTACTGCTCGGAGCCGCGCTGTTTTTCCCGCACGCGCTGTACGCCGCGCTCAGCGCGGCGGATGAAGCCATTATTACGAAGTGCCAGGACAATGTTGCCCCCGCAAAAGGGCCGCTCTCCCCGCAGGTGGCCATGGAATGCGTTAGCCAGCTTAACGCCAACGGCGGGGCGCTGCTCAACGCTTTAAAATCCGGGAACCAGGAAGAAGCCGTCGAACTGATCTCTTACAACAACGCGCTTGTAGACCTGGCAAATATTACCACCCGGTACTCGGGCTATACCCTGGCCCAAGCGCTGGGCAGGGAGCTGGAGAACAAGCCCTGCGCCCTATGCGATATGGGGCTTGGCCCGCGCCCGGAAAGGACATTCGACTGGATCTCCGTCAATGCTTCCGGGCGCTTGAATGTCGTTAAAAGGTCGGTAAGGACCTGGGACACACTGGGCCCCATAAGGACCGAGGCCTTAGCCGCGGAGCCTGAGGGGTATACCAAAGATTCCTGGAACAAGATAAAGATACCGAAACGCTACCAAAGGTTGTCCAACTGGGCGCGGGCGCGTACGGATAAGCTTGTACTGGATAATGAAACCGCGATGTCCGACCTGACCTACATATTGATAGAAGACCTGATACTGCCCGGGGACGACGAGTACCGCGGGAAACTTACGGACCTGGGCTCCGCAAGGGCGGCATCCGAGAAAAAGTCTTTAGACCGGATAACCCGGGCAGGCAGGACCGCCGCCGGGCTTAAAGACCAGTCGACTTCGGGACAGAAGGATTACCTGGACACAACCTTCGACAGAGCGGCCACTGGCGGCGGCGACACCGGAGTCCCAGGAGTTTCCGAAAGGACCTTTACCCCGGTTCCGATAGACAACAAGCAGGCCAGGGAGCTCTCCACCAGGATGGGCACAGTTACGGACGGTAAATTCACCGGCTACCTGGCCGACGAGATGAAGGGAACGAAAGCCGGCGACGAACTGACCGCTTTCTTCACCGACAAGAATTACGCGGCCAAAGGCACCAACACCCTGAAACTGAAATTCGAGAAAGGCGAGGGGGCAACCGCCAACGCGCTGGGCTGGTGGGACAGCAGCAACAAAACTACGAGCGTGAACACCTCCCTGGTGGACGACTACTGCCTGGAACACCGCATCACCCCCGAACAGATGCTGGCCAGCGAGGAACACCTGCGGGGCGTGGCCAGGTACATAACCCCCAACTTCGTACACGAAACCGTGCACCAGCGCCAGGACGCCTGGGCCTTGGCCAACGGGCTGGATTATATAAAGTACAGAGACGGCTCTACGGGACAGCCTTACCAGATGGAAATGGAAACCGAATCATTTTCCATGCAGGCCGCTTTTTCCTCCGAGAAAGCCAGGCAGCTGGGCCCGACGTACCTTGAGCAGATCTCTCCTTCGCACAAAAACAACGCCATAAGATTTATGGAAGACGGCGTGGACGCGCTGCGCACAGGAAAACATCAACTTTACCCGTCCATTTCCTCCCTGGAGGGTTCTACGGCGAGGGAATTCCGCATGGCCAGGGACAGCGCAAAATACCTGCGCCTCCTGGAGGAAAAGAACCGCCTTACCCCGGGGGAAATGACCCTCCGGGACAGCGACGATCTTCTTGAATACCGCGCGCTGCTGGACACCCGCTTCAAGTGGTACAGCATGGTTTACCAGAAGTCCGCCGCCGACGAGAGAAAACTGCTCGAATGGCGCGACTCTTTTTCCGACTCGGGCGGCACGCCGCCGCCGGCCCTGGGCTCGGGCGGATGAAATATATGAATACAAAAACACTGGCCCTGACAGTTTTGCTTCTGCCCGCCTGCGCTGCCTTACAGGCCGGGGCAAAGGACACCGCAATGCTTTACACGGAAAAAGGATACTTTACGGTTATGGCCCCGGCAGGCTGGACCAATACAGAGTCAACATTCGGGCTTTCCCAGGAAGATAAAAAAGTGTTCGGAGCCGAGTTTTTGGGGCCGCAGGATGCCGACGGGATAACCGCCAGGATATCGGTGCGCTACTACGCCCCGGGAAACCTCCTGCACAAGACAGCGGAAAAATTTATTTCCACACATGCAAAGCCTGCACTGGGCGCGGCGGCCGGCGGCAGGCAATACGGCCCGGTAAAGACCGGCCTTGCGGGCAAATATTACGCCAAGTTTTTTGAGCGCAAAACTTTCGAATTTATACCTCCGGAAACCATTTCACCCAAAAAGATACCGGTTTACGAAAAGTTCCACGTTGTACCCATGAAGCGCGGGTTCTATGTCCTGAGCTATCACTCCTCCCTGGCGGCGGCTAAAACCGGGCTGCCGAATTACGAAGCCATACTCGCCAGCTTCAAACCGCTGCTGCGCTGACCGCCGCCCGTATTCCTTAATCATTTAAAACCAAAAAAAACTCGCGCAGGGCGCGCGGGGTGTGACACTTTCCCTCCCCGGGCATATTGTATTATAGAGGCAGATATGGACTTTGCCGGGATATATGAAGAATTTTTCAGGCGCATCTACGCCTACATAAACTGCCGCGTGGGGTTACAAGCCGCGGCTGAAGACCTTTCCTCCCTGGTTTTCCAGAAAGCCCTGGCCCGCTTTGCCCAGTACGACCCGGCCAGAGGCAGCCACGCGCAGTGGCTGTTCGGCATAGCGCGCAACGAGGTGAATTATCACCTGAGGAAGGCGGCAATACTGAAATTCATACCGCTGGACCTTTTTGGCGACATTTTCCCGGCAGACGCCGCGGCCGGGCCGGGGCCCGCGGAGACGGAGGCGCGCTCCGCCGCGCTGGCGGCCGCGCTGGCGGAACTGGCTCCGAAAGAGCGGGACCTGATAAGCCTTAAATTCTATTCGGAAATGAACAACCGCGAGATAGCCCGCTTAACCGGGCTCGGCGAAAGCAACGTAGGCACCATCCTCTACAGATGCATGGCAAAACTGAGAAAACGCCTTACGGGGGTAAATATATGAAACCTGATAAAGAGCAGGGAGAACTGGAAAATTTCATAAAGGAAACCTCGGATAACGAGCCGCAAAAAACCGCCGCCAACCGGGAGGTGCTGGCCCGCTTCATGAAAGCCGGCGCTGAAATCCCGCCCGGTGCCATGGAGCGCGTCCGCGCCTCGCTGGAATCCCGGCCCGCCGCCGCGCCGTGGTTTTACCGGAAAGCCGCGCCGGCGCTGGCCTTATGCGCGGTGGCTGTGGCGGCGGTTATCCTGACCCGCCCTTCAGGTGAGCCTGTACCCCTGGTCTCGCCTGACTGGCGCTCCTATGAGAACTTCCCCTATTACGCCGCGGAAGGCCGGCTGTATGTTTCCGGCGTCTCTCCCGACTGGAGGAGTGCCGATACCCTGGTCATTGACGCGGCATCGGCCTATGGGCTGTGATACTTTAAACCGCAAAGCATAGTAGTGGTAACAGGAGGCTTTATGAAAACCAAAATAACACTTGCGCTGTGGTTAGCGGTGACCCCCGCGGTGACTATAGCCGCCGGAGCAGAAGCCGGGCAGGCCGACCCCGCCAGATTTACGGCAAGGCAGTCGGAAAAAGCGCTAAAAACTCCCCTGGCGGAAGTGCTGGGACAAATAGACGCCATAGACAGGGAAACCATGGACATACAGGCACTTTACTGGGCGTGGGACGTAAAGAACACCGGGCGGCTGACCTACGGAGAACTTAACAACAACTCCCGCAAATGGATAATGAAACCTGAAACGCGGACCCTGCTGATGAACAAGGTAAAAGCCCTGTTGGACAACGGCAAGGTACGCGGCCTGACACCGGAAGAAATGAACCTGTTCAACGCCGGCAGGCGGCGGGTGGCCGGGCTGCTGGCCCCGGGCAAACTGGACACGAAACTCATAGCCGAGCTGTCTGACGGCTACTGTATAGACCTGCAGTCCCGCTACTGGGCCAAACGCGTGCAGGACGGCGAAAAAGAGATCCTGGAATTATCAAAAAAATGGCCTTTGAAGAAGGAGCTAAAAGACAAACTGCGCGCCGCGATCAGCGAGAAGCTGCCCCTTGAAAACGCCAACCTTACCAGGGAAGAGCTTTACAAGCTGGACGCCTGTATAGAGAAGTTTGCACCCGGGAAGTGAATTGTCCCTAACCAATGACCCCACAAAGCACGGTAATATTGCGCAGCCTCATATCCCTCCACAATGGCCTATATTTAAGATTCCATTAATACAGCGACACGGCTTTTGCCCCTTAGAAGCCGGGCTGATCAGCCTGTAAGACCAAATCACGCTCCCGCTATACAAAACAAAACCGGTCCGGCCAACTGGCCGGGGCCCGGACGACCGGCCTTATTGCGAGGCCGTTCGCTTTTTAAAAATAAAATTATCCCATCCGGTGGAAACGGTTTCCATAGGAGTTATATCTTCAAGAAGCACCGCGTCCCCGGTATGGGTCAGCCGGTACGGCAAATATCCCAGCTCTTTCAGCGCGTCCACCGCCTGGGCATGCTGCTTCAGGGGATGATGGCGCCATATTTCAATGATGACCACCGGGGAACAGCGGGAAAGCAGCCCGGCCGCGCCGGCGATAACTTTTCGCTCACCGCCTTCCACGTCTATCTTGATAATATCCGGCTGAAAATCGCCGCCGGCGCAGGCCTCGTCCAGGGTAATGCTCGTTACCATCTCCCTCGAAAACGCAAGTCCGCCGTATATGCCGGCGCAGGACACATCGGCCTCCAAAGTGCTTAAGCATGAACAGGGCAGCGGGGCTTTAAAGAATTCGGCCGTTCCGGTGCTGTCGGAAACCGCCTGCGGAAAAATCTCGATATTTTTATATCCGGAGGTGTTTCTCTTTAGAGCGGCCAGAACGCCGGCATACGGCTCAAAAGCCCGGATACGGCCCCCGGGGGAAATTTCGGCGGCTATCATGGAATAGAAGCCGAAGCTGGCGCCGACATCCAGAAAATTGTCCCCATCCTTTAAATTTCTGATCAGAAACCTGGTAAGTTTTGCCTCGGAATCATGCTCCATTACCCCGTAGTAACACATAGCCTCGCCGTAGTCCACCAGGCCCGCCTCGAATTTTTTACCAAAAAATATGCTGGAAGTAAAACACCGGGCGCCGGCAACCCGCAGCAGGTTATAGATTACATAACGAACGCCAATAACAGACAGCTGGTAGCGTATCGCCGCAAACCTCTCCGCTACTGGCCGGGCGGAAATAAACTTCTTATAAGCGGCCAGGGCACGCTCGAATTCATTAAAAAGGAAGCTGTTCATTTTGCGGCGGATATTCCATTTGTCGAGTATTGTGCAATGCCCCTCTAATACCTGAATATAGCGGCGCCTGCCGCTTTCCAGATCTTAGCCCCCTCTTGTCCTCCATACAAAGCATTATCAGCCGGCAGATTTTTCGGCATGGCAGCTTGTATGCCGGCCAAAAAATACAGCCCCAGCACCAGGTAAGGGATATTTACCACCGCAAGGAACAGCACCGGGTTTTTTCCGCCGTTGCCGCCTCGCCTTGTTATCGCCAGGTAACGGAGCCATTTATCCAGTGCCAGGACCAGGGAAATAACGCCGGCAGCGATAGTAAGGGGGAGCCCAAGTATACCAAGCAGCATGCCAAAACCCTGGGCCTGTTGCCGCGGCATTGCCGACAGGAGAATAGTGAGCAGGCCGAAAAGCCAGCCCGGGACGGCAAACAGCAGGCAAGATATAAATAGCCTCCCGGAGCGCGCCTCCGCGGGTGCCGCTGACTGGCCGTTTTCTTTGCCCATGCGAACATTGTATATAAATCCGGCGCGGGAACAGGGAAGTGCTTAAAACCGCCGTATTCAAGAACTGACAACGGCAAAAGAGTAAAAAAAAGGACAGACCAAATGAGTTTGGACTGCCCCCCCCCCCGATTAAAAAGCCGGGGCCATTACAGACCCGGCTTTTAACTTCACAATTGGCCCTGACCGGCCCGTCACTGAATTACGGGAGCGTCGAGGTAATATACGGTGGCACCGCTCTTTAATATTTCCGTCCAACGGCTCACCCATATCACTATTTTACCGGCAGTTTTCAGCTCTGCGGTGATCTTTTCCAGTTCATTTACCATACCCTGAACGTTACCCGCGCCATATTCCCGGGTTTCGGCCAGTTGTATAAGCTGTTTATCCGCTTTGTAGCTCACAAAGGTAGTTTGGCCCAGGTTCTCGGCGTAGAGCACCGCTATGCCGTACTTTTTAAGTTCGGCGGATATCCGCATGGCGCCGTCTCCGTATTCGTCAAAAAAGAGCATAGAAAAATTACCGCCGGCTTTCATCACAGAAACCGCGGGTTGCGGCAGCAAAGGCGCCGGCCGGGAGGCAGGGCTTACGGACGGACAGCTCTGCATAGCCGCTTTCAGGTCAAAACCCCGGTCGAGATCCATTTCCGGAACGGCCGCCGTTAAATACGGCACGAAAGCCAAAACCAGCGCGGTTGCTAACAGGAATTCTTTTCTGACGTTCATTATATCCTCCAGTAGATTAACACGCATCGCTTTTCAATAACAACGTAATACATTGTACCCCGGCCGCGCTCGCTTGTCGTGGGCCTTATTGCCCAGGCGGTCAGGGTCTTTTGGAAAAATTTAGTATCATTGGTTACATGAACAGAAACACAAAGAAAAGCGGCATCACAATAATGGGGCTCGCATTGCTGGGACTTGCAGCCTTATGGCCCGGGGCCGCCGCTGCCGAAACCCTTAGAATAATAAGTCCCTATATAGGCAGCCTTACCAACAAGCAAATAAATTCCGCGTACAATCTTAACCTGAAGGATACCGGCGAACTGGACGGGATTTACGCGCAGTGGATAAACACTGAAAAATTCCAGGTGAATGCGTTCTACTACGGCGCGCCCAACATAAACTACAGCGATGTCACAGGGCTGCACCTGAATTTCGACTATTACCTGAAGCCGGCTAAAACCGGGAAGTGGGTGGCGGGAACCGGCCTGGAAGACCTGTCGATAAACATGTCCGCCGGGAGAAAAATAGCCGGGCTGGCCTCCTTCGATATGGACAACAATGTGCTTTTTTACTACTTACGGGCCGGGCGGTATTTCTACTATAAAAAAGGCCAGATGAATGTCTCGCTGTTGCCTTACGCGGGCTACGCGCACGAGAAAATATCAGGGGAGATCCGGATGGACGTGCTGGGGCCCTCACCGCTGAGGACTATCGATATAAGCGAAAGCGACAACCACCCGTTAGGCGGACTAAACCTTAACACCGATTTTGCGCATTTCCTTAACCTGCAGGCCAAGTGGATGGGAAGATTCAAAGACGGGAAAAGCCTGGACGAATACTCCCTACTGGCGAACATCTGCCTTAACAGGCACTGGTGCCTGTCCTACCGCTACAAGCACATGGAATACGGGTCCTCTTCCAATACATACAATCTGGCAGGCTTAACCGCCTGTTTTTAACAAGGGGGATGCCAGTGGGATAACGAACCCTTCCGGGCTCACCTATCCGGCGCCCAGCAGAGTCAGAGGAACGCTTATCACGGCAGTCATCCGCCACAGGCCAAAGCCCGGCAGCGCCGCGAACAACACCAAGAAGGAAATAAATTATAATGCAGCAATGAGGACTGAAAGGACCGCATAAAAAATGCAAAAATTCTTATCTGGCGCTTCAGCTAACGTTCGCCCGACCGATATTCCGAGATAACTTCTTCAAGGCTCGGGTTGGCCTTCGCCCGCCCCCTGACAAAAACTATCGGCACTTCGCCGCTCATGACAGCGTTTATCTTGGCCATCTGGTCCCGGCCGGCGCTCTCGCCGTGCCGCAGGCGCGCGTTATTGGCGCGCGTGTACGGGATGCCTTTGCGGGAAAGCGCCCGGGCCAGATGGTCTGCGCGCTGCGCGCCGGCGGACGGGCAGTTTATGGGCGCAAGGATAACCACGTCTTCCGCGCCCTCGTTGTCCAGGCCCGGCATCTGCACGAATTCCCCCTTTCCATGCTGCGGCTCCATGCGGTAAAACCAGATACCCGCAAGCAGCAGCAGCGAAACAAAAGTTCTAAAGCTCATTAAACTTCCAAATGTACGGACATATGGTTTCTTACCTGACCCCGACGCACCTGATTGCCCGGGCATGCGACAGAATTGTCTGATCGATAGACAAGGCCTCGCCATATGCGCCATCTGAGCTGTAGAATTTTTCAAATTCCATAAGGTAATACGCGGCAGTCAGGTTCCCGGACAAGGCGCCAGCCAGCAGATGTGATGGCAACTCCTCGACAGGCGCCACCTTCAGGGCATGAATTCTGGTCCCACGCGGGGCCGCATATTTACGCGCTTGTTCTACAATGCCCTCGGCCAGTTCCCATCCGCTGGTATCAAGCACGCAGGCGGCTTCGGTGATCTTGCAGCCATCACTCCCACAGACGCTGCTCCATTGGGATAGCGCAACGGACTGCCACTCTTTTCCCTTAGACCGGACAGGCAAAAGGGTCCGCATTTCAATTTTAAGCCCCTTATCCTTTTCCACCCATGCGAGGAAGACCGAATCAATAAAATTCTCATCCATGTCAGACGCCAGAACCTGTGTTTTCCCGTCCTTTGTAAAAGACACTACATCAAAATTACTGATAGTATGGACCTTGACCCCGTCTTTTGCAATGACAAGCTGTTTTTCCTTCTCATAACCGCACAACATTATGCCACCGCCATTTGTGTGCGTAAAACTATCAATCAGGTTCTTTTTCCACTTAACATCCGAAGTACATTCAGGCTCCCCCGCAAAACACGCGGCGGAAAAAACCATCCCCCAGACAACCCCCCACCAGACACCGCATATCCTGATAGCCATAACATGTCTCTCTAACAATCTTAGAATTTGACCTCTTATGATTTTATCACAATCAAATGCCCTTACCGCTGGAAATTATTCAATCCGACATAAACAAAAAGTCCCATGCAAATTGCATGAGACCTTTCGGGGCATGAAGGCGACACAGAACTTAATTACCGCCAGGCAGAGCAGCTCCTCTTAAAATATAAAGAAGTCTGCGGCCAAACGGCAGCTCCTTATCGAGCAGTTAAGCTGCCGGCTAAAGCGCGCCCAGACCCTGAGCCCGGAACAATGGAATCTTCAGGAATTCTGCCCGGCCTGTTCGGTACTATTACTGACATTTTCCCCGATAATTGTGTGTTCAGCATGAAAATATGCCATAATGAAAAATATGCGTCGGGGGAGGGTTTATTCGTATAAATTTCAGGATTGCTCTTTCATTTGTCATGCTGGCGACATTGATTGTTGTCTCATATCTGCATTACAGGGCAAAAAACCCAACGCCTATTGCAGGTAAAAGCGAACCGGCACAGCAAGTCTCGCAAGACCCTGCTGCTCAGGACGCACTTCAGCAATGGACTTTGCCCTCAGACCTCTCCTATCAGGAAAAATCCGCGGGCTTATCTTCCCGTATGGAGGGAGCTAATGATTGGCTTGTTGATTACAAGGCGGCTGAGAAAGAACAACAGCGTCTGCTTGCCGAAAGCGACAAAAACAAGGCGGATCCCCTGAGAAAAGTGAAAGCGGGCGAGCAGTGATGGGGAATATCCTGAGTCATCAAAGGCAAAACAATATGGGGGGTAATCGGTATGATTGACTTGAAGTCAGCTCGGTCTGTTCTGTCACTCTTTTTGCTTGTTTTTTTTACTGGTGCCGCATATCCCGAGACTTTGACCTTGGCCACTTATTATCCGGCGCCGTATGGGGGGTATGTTACCCTGTTGGCCACTCAGAATGCTTTTATGGCACGGGATGGCGGAAGCTTGGAGATAGGCCCGCATACACCTGGCGGCATTCCTTCCGCCAAATTGGATCTTTATGGGGATTATCGTATCCGCAACATGATAACTATTCCCGCCAAGCCGGCTATCACGCTCGGCTCGCGTGTCCTGAAGCCCGCTGAACCGGAGCAGGTCAAGGAGGTCTCGGTATTGTATGTGAACAATAACGGGACGGTACTGGTTGGGACGGAACTCCCAAAGTCGCCTGCGCCCAATGGCTCTAACAGTAATGTGGAGGTAAATGACGTCTATCAGCAAGGTTTAGGCGCCTGGCTTAGCGATGTTCAAAAGGTACAGGTGCATTTAGGGTACGCCAAGTACCATACGGTCGGCGGTTTTGACAAAAGCCTGACCAACTATTGGGGGCAACGGTCCTCGGACCATGAGTTCGTAACGTTTTCCTGCCCGAAAATTGGCGGAGTAGACGGCATTATTGTCGCGGCGGGCGGTCTTGCGCGAGACACGGACGCCTTTGGCAACCCGCAAGGCGAATATTTCGGGGTACCAATAGACTACAATGCGGATCGTGAATCCATGTATCTCCGTTCGCCAATAATGAGCGGCCTTCTGGGAGCGCTTGGGGGCCCCCAAATATTTTATTGGTATGTATGCGTTCCGAACCGCGATAATGTTACCGTGTTAGACCACAGATGAGCGGTGCGTGAGGGAGGAAAAGTTCGACATCAAGGTTGTGGATGACGACCATATCTCCACTGGAAGGTCAGTGCCCCATATCCCCACAAATTAAAAGGGGGCTTTACTCCGGGATAAACTCACATGGGGCCTGAATTTAAAAAGACAACAAAAATTATCGGAAAAATTGCAATTAGCAGTTGCCTGGTTGCAGTATTTTATTTATGGTTAAGACCAGTTGCCCCCGTTTTCTTGTCTGAACAGAAACGGAGAGAGAAAATTGAGCCATTGATCGCAGAAGCCAAGTTGCTGAAAATAACCTATGAAAGTGTTCTATCCTACCCCTATCAAATGATGGATAAACCGGTTGTGTGGTGCATACAAAACCGGGGGGTTGCCAACATAACCTATGAGGGTGAGAGTGATAAGCGCATGGTTTCTACGCCTGGCGGTGCAATGCCAGAATTTTATGGCAATCTAGATTCGGCATGTACAGATATGCTGTTAATCGTGAAAGGCGTTAAATACAATTCCGCTGGTCCAGGTTCAGCGACAACATTGGTAGAGGTGGAGTATATATCACAATTGTGACTGCTCCCAATTCCATCTGAATGGCCAGAACTTTGTGTCCGTTTTGTCCGCTTTTCCGCTAGGCACAAGAGGATTCCACTCTTTGTCAGCAACTTCCTCAGAAAAGGTAGCTGTTACCTTTTCCCAATGATTTGCGTGATAACTATTAAAGAGCCGCAAGCCTAAGAATGCCGGCAGCAACTTCGGCAGGCTTCATCATGTGCAGATTATGCGAGGATTCAATGGGGACAAAGATTCGGTTTTGTTTTCTGGAGACAATACTCTCCACATCGTTGCGCCTGTTATCGTAAAGTCCCTTCGCGGCAAAAACAAAAGCGGCAGGAACACTAACCTTCTCGTATATATCAACTGAAGGGTATATCTCGGCAACTGGGTCAGGATAACCGACGATAGCTATTTCCTCCATGGTAGGTCGCCGCAGCCAGGTACTTCCCGAACGAAAGAAAGACTTCCGTGTAAAATCTGAAATAAGCGCGGATGCTATGCCGTCATTCAGCCAGTCGCCAGCAGCCTTAGAGCAGGTCTCAGAGACATATTCCTCTTTTTGGGCCTCTTCTGCTTTCCAGCCGTAACGGAACATTTCCCAAAGCTGCTCTTTTGGCAAATGCCAGGCCTTTGCCTCCTCCGGCGTCTTCCTGCTATCAAGAACAAATCCGTCCAGTATGACTATGCCTGAGCAGTCACCGCCTGAAGCCGCATAGGCGGTTACCGCATAACCGCCTGTAGAGTGGCCCACCAGTAAAGGTTTTTTTAACCCTAGAGCCTCGGCCACAGGGCCGATATCCCGCCAGTACTGCTCCGGTGAGATCGAATTTTCCGGAGTCTGGCCATGACCGCGCATATCAAAAGCAGCAAGATGGAATGTGTGGCGCAGGGCCTCAGCCAGCGGGGCCCAGACCTCAAGATTATGCCCGGTACCGTGTATAAACAGAATATCCCTGCCAACGCCGCCGTAATCGCGCGCGGCAAAAATGCCCGCAGTTGTTTTAATGGTCAGGTCTCTGTTTCCCGGCATAATTATGCCTCCGCTACCAGTCAACTATATCAAACAAAAAGACCCCGGCAAAACTGCCGAGGTCAAATTGGCTCCCCTAGTCTAACTTAGGGAGATATAACCATCTGAATGGCCAGAACTTTGTGTCCGTTTTGTCCGCTTTTTGACTGTATAAATCAGCTTATTTCAAAAGAATTGGATTTACAATATCCGTATTTTTCCCAATGAACAACGTGTTTTTACAGACTATTTAAATCCTTAAAAACAGCATGTCCGCTAGCGTTACCCGGACAATGCTTTTTAAGCCCTAAAAACCCACCTGCGGTTTATAAAATACATGCTTCCTGACCGCATAAAAGACGCTTACGGCTCTCCCGGAGCAGGGGCTTTTGCCGTTTTACTCCCCCTTTTTCGCGCTTAATGTAATCAATCGCAAGCCCATCTATGCGTTTCCACACATAAGATGCGAATCTTACGGGCTTTAGTTCCCCTTTTCGGTCACGATATTCTAAGTTATAGGTCTGACCTTCCCCCTGTGATTCAGACCACCTGAAATGGTTAAAATAACCATTAGGAGGCAGCTATGAACCGCAGATACACAGAAGAACAGATCGTAAATATCCTCAAAGAAAAGAAGGCCGGCACCAGGGCCGAGGACCTCTGCCGTAAATATAACATCAGCATTAACACCTTCTACAGGTGGCACCAGAAGTTCGATGGCATGGAAGTCAACGACGTTAAGAAGCTGCGCTCTCTGGAAGACGAAAACCGCCGTCTGAAACAGATGGTGGCCGAACAGGCCCTGGAACTACAAGCCGCCAAGGAACTACTCTCAAAAAACTGGTAGGGCCCAAGGCAAAGAAGGCCGCCCTGGCTCATATCAGGGAAACCTTAGGGCTCAGCAGCAGGAAGGCCGCGGCAGTTGTGAATCTCTTCCGATGCAACCTGTACTACAAAGGGCGCGGTCGGGATACTTCTGCTATCACGGCACGAATGCTAGAACTGGCGCAAAAATATAAGCGTTGGGGTGCTCCTAGGATGCACGCGGTATTAAAACGCGAGGGCCTGGTTAAGAACCACAAGCAGACCGAACGGCTCTACTACAAGATTCTGAAGCTCAGTATCCGTCGGAAAACCCGAAAGAAGTTGCGCTCGGTGGTCAGGGAAAGGCTTGCGGTGGCTGTCAGGCCGAATCAGCGCTGGTCAATGGACTTTATCTTCGACGTCCTGGAAAACGGCAGGCGCATCAAAAGCCTGAACATAGTGGACGATTACACGCGGGAATGTCTGGCGGCGGAAATAGACACTTCGCTGGGCGGGCTGAAGGTTGTGCGGATTCTAGATATGCTCCGGGATATGCGCGGCCTGCCGGAAGCGATAACCATGGATAACGGGCCGGAATTCACTTCCCGGGTCATGGACGAATGGGCGTGGCGGAACAAAGTGAAGCTGGCCTTCATCGACCCAGGCAAGCCGGTGCAAAACGCTTACGCTGAAAGCTTCAACGACAAGATTCGCAAGGAATGTTTTAACGAGAACTGGTTTCCGAATCTAACAGAAGCGCGAAGAATAGTTGAAGAATGGCGGAACGACTACAACAGCTTCAGACCGCATAGTTCACTAGGGAATCTGACGCCGCAGGAGTTTGCGGCGAGGGCAGTAAATGCGTAGAATTTAACCATTCAGGC
Organism: Elusimicrobia bacterium RIFOXYA12_FULL_57_11; assembly: GCA_001800275.1. Classification (GTDB taxonomy): domain Bacteria; phylum Elusimicrobiota; class Elusimicrobia; order Elusimicrobiales; family UBA9959; genus UBA9959. The sequence goes on along the minus strand of MGVB01000173.1, from coordinate 9,430 downwards.
CGGTAGGAATTGCGGGGTAAGGTCAGGTCTCTACCTTCCGGTAAAGCTCTAAGATCGCGGCTGACAAGATATCATCACCATGTCGCTTAAGGTAATCCGGAAAGACTTTCTTCCGTAAGCGCCACATAATAAAGCCAATATGATGGAATACCAGCTTATCCCTGATACGTTTTGACCCGGCCTGCGCCCGCGCAATCATGCAGCGTTCTTCAAGGGGCAAAAGCTTGGGATGGCTCCTAGCCACCTCGCCATAGGTTTTCCACATCAGTTCACCCTTTCCTAGATAGTATAGGAAAAGGTGCCTGTGATCTTCTTTAGCTAACTTGGAACCACTCCAGTTCTATAGGTGGATGTCACGGTTAACGACCTCCCAATAAGTTTTCCACACCATCAACTCTCGCGCTAAAAATAATCAAACAGCAGCCCTTGCTCGACATCCCCAGTTTCCAATTGCTTGCGCCATAACCCCTGAACCCAACGGGTGCTTCCCTTAATAAGATTCAACGATTTGAGACGACATGCGACATTGGTTTTTGCTACCCCGTATAACTCGGCAAGCAAGGCAAGCGTTTTATGGTAATCAAAGCGATTGTATCGATTGCTATCTCTATATATGTATCCCCGCTTTGAAATCCCCATAGATTTCTGAAGAATATTTAGTTTTTCTTTAAACTTCCTTCTCGGAATAATTAACGCAGATGCAAATGTGCTTGCTTGCCACTCCAGGAAATCTCTCTCTGTCTTCAACTTTCTTTTCCCAGAAAGAATGTCATATTCTTTTTTTTCATTTGCCTGTTCAAAGTATTCATTCCCCTCAAACTGGACATTCCGATGCAGCATCAGATGGCCAATTTCATGTGCAAGAATATATCTAAATCGGCTTGTATACCGTATCTCAGATGACACAAATATTGTGTTTAAACTTCTGTCATATTTGGCCAACACATTAAAATTGTTTTCACTCTTCAAAGACTGGTGATAACTAATGCATACTGAATACTTTTCGACCACATAATCCGTAATTTTGCAGATGGGCAATGGCTGCGGCATATTTATAATAGCTGGATCAATTTTAATCAACAAGTTTTCCGCATATCGTTCGATTTGCTCAAAAGTCAGATCGGCTAAACCTTTCATGTTATCAATGACATCCTTGACCTTCTCCCTATAAACTGGGGAAGTTTTTAGGGGGAAGGGTCACCACCAGCGTATTTTCTAAGATCTGAGCGGTTAATTGAGTTACTTCGTACCGATTTGTTTAAGCGCCTTTTTAATCTCGTCCCGACACCATGAATCATTGGAATACTTTAGCACAGCCTCTAAATGTGGAACTGCAGCTTTTGCAGCAGGCCCTATTTTACCTAGGGCCTCAACAGAGAATCGCCGCAAGGCATCATCGTCTTTGAGGGATTCGATAAGGGCTGGAACGGCTTCCTTGGCATTGGGACCTATATCACCCAAAGCAATAGCCGCACGAACATTATGCTCCTCATTAACGCTAGTCACACTACTTCGTAGCACTTCAATAAGAGCTGGAACAGCGTTTTTCGCTCCAGGACCTATCCTCCCAAGGGCAAGTGCAGCGCTCCCCCGAACCTCCGAATCCTCATCTTTTAGTGCATCGACAAGAACTGGGACATAGCTCTCTCCAAATTTTGCCAAAGCCAGGGCAGCCACTTCGCGAACAGTAGAAGTTTTGTCATTAATAACCTTAACCAATTCCAAAGCGGCCTCCGGCCCGATATTAGCCAATGCCCTAACCGCTTTGGGAACTAAGTTGTCCATCTTCTTGTGATGGAACAGGTTAATAAGCGCAGGGACCGCAGCCTTAGCACTTGGACCTATCTTCCATAAAGCATCAACAACCTCCTCCCGGAACCATTCATCGTCTCTATTATCTACAGAACGATTAAGGCTGGCTATAAGAGGTGGAACTGCCTCTTTGGTTTCTGATGAAACCCAATCCTGCAAACGTCCCGCTGATAACAGACGAATATGTTTTTTTTCATTCTCTAATAACGGGAGAAGCATGGAGATGGCAGTTTTTGCGTCTGGCCCGATGCGACCTATTGCCAGCATGGCAGCTGTACTTACATCTGAATTGCTGTCCTTGACTACCTCTAAAAGCGCAGGCACGGCAGCTTTCCCTTCCAAACCCATGTTATCCAATACCCATATGGCATCCTGTCGTACAACTGTATTCGTATCACCAAGAAGATCTACTAATCCAGGAACCGCCGCAGCCCCGATAGCGCTTAGCGCGTACATCACTACGGTTTGAATCTCTGCCTCGTCCGCTGCCTTATTATTACTCTTGAGAATGGAAAGAAGTGGTGGGATTGCATCTTTTGCATCTGGGCCAATGCTGCGTATTGCCTGAATAGTTTTTTCACGCACCTCGGCACTGCCATCATGAATGGCTGAAATAAGACTTGGAACGGCACGCGACTTCATCTTAGATAGTTCGTCTATTGCTTTGATTTTGATTTCAGTTGAACCATATAAAAGCGCTTTCTCACACTCCTGAACTGATGCGCAGATGGGAGTGCCTGTTTTTTTATTACGAGAAGGCTCTGAAGCTTCCAAGGATGACATTAAGCCAATGATAGCTAAGAAGATTCCAGCCGAAGTATATTTCAAGCACATGATTGTCCCCTATTAAGTTGAACCGAATCAGAACAACTATTATTCTTACCACAACCTAATTCTCAAATACCATCAAACAATTTATTTCATGGTTTCAAACCAATAGTATAGCAGACCAACCCGACAACCGTGTGTCGTGTTGCAAAAGGCTATTTTAAGCTCAACTGTAAGCCTTTTGCATCCCTTAAAGACTCAGCCCAAAGTATATTTCCCAGGAAGAATATGAATAATTCGCACGCAATAAGTCGCCAAACAGGCTAAAAGACGTATATTCGCCACATACCAAAGCGAATCAATCCCTTTTCTTAATAAAGGACATACACGACAGCACATGGAACAGTCTATCAGACGCCTCTCTGGAGAAGAAGGTTCTTTTTTCCAACCCATGCGCAAAATTATTTCTCAGGTTCATTCCAAGTTTTTCGATTAGCACCAATCGCAGATAGAAGAGCATATCCTCCCCCAATTGGGAAAAGACTCCCTGAACAATGTCCCCTTGTGAATACAATAGTTGTGTGAGAGTTAGTCTGTCATAGCCGCTAATATTATTGGGCTTTAAGATTATTCCACCACAAAGCCTAATTAGTTCTCGAATAGAACTTTCAATTAATGGAATGAAAAAGTGGGATGCTACCAGATAGTCCCCATCCCAATATGCTGTTAATGCCCGGTGAAGATACTCCTTGTCCTCATTTTGGAGCACCGCAACCTGATCAAAATATTTAATCACGACTTCTTTTGAGAAACGCTTCTTGAGTTCATCGATTGTCAGTGAAAGGAATATCGCGTTGAGCTGTACATACTGCGTCGCATGTCTTTGTAAATGTTGAGGGTAGTCATCTTTAAGTGAGCTAAGCTTCGCTACCGGGATTCCATCCCCGGAAATAACTTGAGTAGTAAATAGGAAGGATATCGGATGTCTTCGCGATGTCTCATCTAGTTGAGTCTTAATATCAGCTTGCTTAGGCAAGAAATTTAGCGCAATTCTCGCAACAACAGTTTCCAGACTGCTTGGGGACTCTTTCCCAAAGATTGCAGCAAGAAACTTATCGATTTCATCTTTCTTAATCTCGGTTGTAACAGAAACTTTTTTTAGTGACTTCTTCCAATCAAGATTAAGACTCCCGATTTCCTGAACAATCCTATCGAAGGCACTTTTTGCCTTGGGAAATCCTTTATCCTGGTATTTGCGATAAACCTCCTGTATTTGTTCAAAAGCATGCACACGCAATAAAGCATCAGCTCCGTCTGGGGCATTGCCTTTGTGTGCAGCCTCAAGAACACCGAGAACGCGCATTAGATTATCTTCATCCTTCTCGCGCGCATAATACTCGGCAAGGAGAGACACCGCATGTTCAGCAGACCAAGGGTTAGCTTTAACTCTTTCTAATCTTTTTTCCAAATCATTCAACAACCGCACTATTTCCTCAGAAGTAGTGAGAACTTTCTGAGAGTATTCTAAAACTAGCCAATTAAAAGCAAAACCCCACAAACCGGCCTTATCATCCTCCGCAATTGTTGACTCAAGAGCAATTATTGTGTCCTTAACCCGCGCTATTCGCTCTTTATCACTAATTTGCAAAGACAATAATAGTGTCCGCTTCAGTTTAATCTTACAATCCAATGGGGCTGCCAATTTCTTTGCGCAAATCTCTATATTGGCATCAATAACAAGCTGAATCAATTTATAGTCAGCGGTTTTATTGAAAACCTTGGGGGAAAAATCTACAACAAGATCGGCATACCTGGAGGATAAAAGTGGGTTTTTGACCGCAAATGCTCGCACAGTCCAATAAGTCAGGGTTGTTTCTGTAACCCCCTGTATGCTTGGGTACTCAACCATTTGCCCACTGCCATTCGGTAGAACATAAATAGGCCCATAATATGTCCCCCATCCAGAATCGACATCAGGATACTCAGCCAAGAAATCAAAAGCAATTCTTTCAGCGACATCCTCGTCAGCGGGCGCATAGGTCTGCCCCTCTGCCTTAATAATGTCCTTAATCCTATCTGCGATTTTATTCTCTCCATGAAAGGATAGAAGCGGAGAAACGTCTTGATCTAGACTCGCAAGATACTCTTGTATTTTTGCATTCAGCATATGAGACGTGTAGCCCCTAGCCCTATAATTTAGCCCACCGCAAACCACAATTGCAACTAACTTGACCTTCCCCCGCAATTCCCATTTCCGTTCCAGTTATAGACGCAATATGGAAGCAGACATCACCAAAAAACTCGCTAAAATTCATCAGTAACCCTGGTTTCGTGGGGAATTCGTTCAACATAATTGCGACTCACGGGATACGATTCCAGAGAGAACTTCACATGCTTTATATGATGAACTTGGATATTTGACAGATCCACCTCCAAAGCGGGAGGCTTACCTACCTCCTTTATGTCAGGTGATGGACGCGTTGCCCCAGGAGGGACTTCCTCCCACACATGGTAATCAGGTTCATCATCATCGGTTCCCGGCATAGAAAAACTCACATCCAAGTTCGTCCCTTCCAACAAACTGATTAGTTTAACATGTGCCGCCCTATGGAACAGGACAACATTCCCTTTTGAGGACTCTATTTGCATGGAAGGATAAACCAATCCATCTAATTCCATCTCTTCAGCTAAATAATTCGCAATCGCCTGTGTCGCCAAGTATTCAAGGGCTTCATCATCAGGCATTACGGGACGTGAGATACGTGCACTAAGTGTCCTAAGAAAGTTAGCCTGCTGCAATTGATTTAGGTACTCTGGGTTAAAAATGCTGCCGGACTTCTCAATGGAGCGAAGAGCCGACACGTCAAGCAACCGCAGTGGCCGCACGACCTTAAACTTAGCAACGGCCACACGGCTACCAACTGGAGGGCGGACCTCTGCAATAGCTGTATCAACATCTCTACTAGCATAAAACACTGAAATCCCAAAAGCGTTCATCCTTCCCGCCCTAACCCCACTGGCGGGCGGGGGCCCCATCTCAATATCAGGACGTTTTAACGCCGCAGCCAATTTATCTCCAGACTGAAAGACGCGCGCGCGATAAAGCTCAGATATCAATCCCTCTGGGCCCGCATCTACTACCACCGCTTTCCCAGATGAAGTTTTATGATCCTTGATCCCCTTAAATATTCTGTCCAATGTCGCCGTTGACTTTCTTGTAAGAAACCGGGCTTCACTCTTTATACTATTCTCAAACCCGATCCACATATTATGAAAGACAGCCGCATTAGGCTCGGCTTTTTCATAGCGCACTTTAGTTTCAAAGCCAGTACCATCATCAGGATCAGCACAATCCTCAAGACATTTACCATTACTCAAAGATTCCCTGATATCTTCAGCAACATCTTCATCAACACCTGCCTCATCAGCAATGACCTCTGAAATTAATTCCCCCCTATCATCCCATACTTCCTCATCACCCCATGGGCCGCCCGCGTACACCCGCTGATAGTGGTTCGATATTGCGATGTTAACGTGTCTTGCGACATCACCGATAGAAAGCGTTTTTCCGCTGGCACCGCAATAAGAGCATGCTCGGACTGTGCCGGCACTTTCGAGCACAGACTTGAGATGGGCTTCTCCAACACAACCACTGCATAATCGTTTTTCGCCCAATGCTGCGTCTGTCTCAAGGGGATATTTTTCTGTCATAACTCTCTTACGCACTTTGCTTAATACTTAGCAATATCGAAATCCTTGGTGATCTTAACCTCGCCGAATATCGCGAATTCCTTATCCCTGGCTGATTTGTTCAGGAAGCGACAGAGGTCATCGTATGTTTTCTGCGCCTCAATTAATCGGGCCTGCTCGGAATCGAATCCCGCTCCAGCATCTTTTAAACTTGTTTTACTTAAGTTCTCCATGAGAACATCTTCTATCTTTCGCTCCAAGTCACGCTTTGCACTATCTAGTCCTTGTTTGATACTAATTGCCAGTTTCATATGTGAGCCAATGTGCCCACCGCTGTCATAAACACCCCGAGAGGCAGCATCACTTGAAATCTTCCCAGAGTCCTCAGCATATTTAGATTTAAGTGCTTTGATTGCAATTAGGTAATCGTCAAACAAGCGATTAATTTTCACTTTCGCCTTAGAGACAGACGCGCGATCTGACTCCACTGAATTCACTGCTCTATCTTGTCTGTTAATTATTATGTTTTCGGCAACTATCTTATTCCCTACGACATTATCACCAACTTGATAATTGCGGTTCTCAACAGAACTACTACTGACCTTGTTGTTTTTGTCCGCAATATAAATTAGAGCAATACCAACCAATATCGGAGCATATACATACTGGACCCATGGATTTTTCCAGGAAAGTATTCCCCGGAATTTATCTTTCGCCTTGTTCCCACACGCTAGACTACTCTCTGTTTGCACGCCCGCATTTTGTCTGGACAATATGTTTTCAGCTACAACAATCCCCTCAGCAGTCAATCGATACAGGATGCCGCTCTCCCACTTAACATATCCTTTCGCAATTAATCCATCCAAAGCATCTCTATATTGGAGATGACATATCTGATCATTTTTCTTAAAAAGGTCCTCATTGCCAATCCGTATCCACTCACCTGGAATCTGGTCTACCGTATGCACGGTTATTGGCTGAACTTTGCCATTATTAAATGCCTTAGACAATATCAAATCGCCACACATGTTTTTCTTGCCTGAATAAGTTAAATCAGCGAACTCACCAAGCTCTCTTTTTTGGTAAATGGCAGCCCAGATGTCAATTTGCCTGGAAGCCTCTTTTAAAACAGACCTCCTAGCCGCTTCGATATCAGTGACAAGTTGCCCTTGTAATCCGCTGCTGTTGGCAAGCTTCACGTAAGAATTACGGGTTACAGCTAATATTCTGGCTATCTCTGCATCTACGACCGCTTCCACATTCTCCTTTGCCTCAGCGACAATGACATCGCTAGGGATAATTTCTGCCTGCTTATAGGAATCCACCACCGCTAAAGCTATTAGACGCAATGATTTCTCCCGCGCTTCATACACTTTCCCGAAATATACTCCACTATAAAGGATGCCCTTTGAGCTTGCATCATTAGTCAATTGAGATATCGCATCGACTTCCTCGACACGCACAGTCTCCCTCAGTTTTTCAAACACATTATTAACAAGTTGATTCATAACTATACAATCAGAAGTATTAGCAACCACGAATGGATATTTTCTGCATCTCTTGAACACTTGGATTAAAGTTTATTTAGGCACCACTTGGTATCGCTTAAATTCTTTAATCCGCTTTAAGAGCGTTGTCGAAGATCGCAATTTCCTAAGCCTACCATCCGTTGTCCAATGCTCAGGGGCTATGTTTTCAAACAGCTGACTATCGTTTGTAATAGTATCCACGCGCGAAGACAGATATCCAACAATATCGGCATATAATAACCCAACGGTATTAAACCCGGACTTTGAAAGCACAACATCCTCAAACAAGACATATCCGCGCTCAGAAATAACCGGGGCAATGGCCTCCCGAACCTCCTCCGAACGGATATCGGTACGGTAATCGCACTGGACACTCAAAATATTCTTTCCACATTTCTTAGACACCTTGGCGAGTATGCGCTTTAAAAGAGCGGGAAGATATGTCAAATAATCCAATTTTTGATTTGCTGACTCTGCTTTTTTAAGATAGGCGAACTTCATACGTGCATTAACCTTAGAGGTGTTTAATGACAGGATATCTCCCGCTAATTCAACCCTTTTATCAACTTGCATACTTGTATCCCCACGAGATGCCGAAAAGAGACAAGACCCTTTAAACTCAATCTTGGGATCCCATCCAGAGGAAATCAGTTTCTTCTGAAAGTCATTCTTGATTTGCCCATAAAAGTTACTATTTACAACAGCGCAACATAAGCCAAAGTATTTCGCGTCATTTGCATCACTGGTCTCATCAATAAAGGCAAGTATCATATGATTAAAGGAACTCTATTTCCCAAAGTCTGCTGCAGCAAGATAAGCTTCCCCAGTTTGTGACGCATACCTACGGACTCGATTAATAACCTCAGAAAAACTCATTCCCCCACCAGAATTATGTATAGATGTTGATAATCCAAAAGCAATAATGGAGTCTCCAAAACTCTCATTCTTCATTTAAACCAAAACGTGACACTCAATCGTTATTCCAAAGGCACCAGAATTGTGCGCGACATAATTTCTATTATCCCAACAGAAGAATCTCCTGTTCAAGACCCGTATTACAAGCGTTCATCTGCTCAATAATACAAAGTGCGTCCGGATCATTTGTCGCACGCAAACGTCGAAAAACGGCTTCAGAATCTATAAGCAATTCGCGCTTGCCGTATTTTTTAAATAGATCGTCAATATTCTTGGGGATATGCAGTTTTGCCCTGGCCCCGCAGGCTTCCTTAAGACGTAAATACTCATCTATCCCTACTGGGTCATAGTCTCCGCAATGCAAGAAGCTGCATCTAGACATTTCTGAGGAAGCGAACCAGGCCAGCATTCTGCCGGACATCTTGCCACCAGCATAAACGGCGGCATCAGCGGCGACTTTCATCTTTTCAAAGCACAAAAACGGCTCAAGGTTTTCAACAATAGCCAGCGTTCCGCTACATCCCCAGAAAGGCGGCTCATTAAGCAAGAATGCCGCTACCCCGTACTTCTTGCTTAATTCTGCCACAGGCAGCGACTCCCCCTTCCTTTCAAACACCATTTTATTAAAAGCTCTGATTAAAACCGGTTCAGCTACTGTAGTCCCGGCAGCTTTTGCATCCCGATAATAGCTCACAGCTGTGGCACGGGGCATATCT
>MGVB01000172.1:4876-7791 GCA_001800275.1 Elusimicrobia bacterium RIFOXYA12_FULL_57_11 | reverse complement strand
TCCGCAACGGGGAACAGGGCCGCGGCGCCTCCCCGGCCGGGTTTCACCGCTCACGAACTCTGGCTGCTGGCGATCCTTCTGGCCCTGTATCTGCTGCTCCCTGCCATGCCCGGCGTGGTCAACTGGCCACGGCCGTACGATGCCGGAGAAAACTGGTTCTACGCGAATTTAAGCCGGGATTTCGACAACTACTGGTTTCCTTGTCTGCCGGTCCTGCTGGCAACGCTGAAATACCACCTGCCGCAATGGCTTATGGCGCCGGCGCAGAAACTTGTTTTCCTGCCGCTGGTGGCGCTCTCTTTTTCGGCGGGCGCGCTCATCCATTCGCGCCGCGCCGGCAGTCTTGCCGCCGGCCTTTCCGCTCTGTTGCTTTACTTTACCGCGGTGCGCGGCGGTGTCCAGTATGAACAGTTTATTGAGCAGGTTCTCCAGGCCGCCACGCTCCTTGCGCTTTTGTGCGCTTTTGCCGCCGAGTTTAACTCCGAGCTTGTAAAACAGGGCCTTTGCGCCGTGGCCTTTACCGCCGCTGTCTGGGCTAAAGGCATAGTGGCGCCGCTGCTGCCGGTTTTTATAGTACTGCAGGCCCGGGCACAGCGGTCTTTTAAAAAGGCCTTGCGCAGGTACTGGCTCCTGCTGGCAATTCCAGCTGCCGTAACTTTAGTCTGGAGCCTTTTAAACTTGTTTTATCGCTGTGAATTCACGGTGCTGGAAGGCCCGGCGCGGGCCGGGAGCAATATCGCCATGGGCGCCCTGGGGTTCATTTCCACCGTGGAAGGCGATTGGCGCGGCGCGGCGGGGATAGGTACAGGGGAAAATGCCTTCTTCTGGGCCGTCGCGCAGGTGGCGGCGCACCCGCTGCGGTTTTTACAGGGGATAGCGGGAAGGCTGTATTTCCTGCTGGTCACAGAACCCCTGCTGCCGGGCATGTGGGTTTTTTTTCTTTTTGGTGCGCTGGGCGCCTTCAGGCTGAGGAAACTCCCCAGGGCCAGGCCCATGGCGCTGGTTACCGGCTATATCCTGGGCATCTACCTGCTGATGCCCGTAGAGGGGCGCTACTTTCTGCCATTCTGGTGTTTGCTGTGCTGCCTGTCCGCAATTGTGCTTGCGGACCTGATAAAAAAAGAAGATGCCGCGGCGGAGTGGGGTGCCGGCAGGGCAGCGTTCATCGCGGCGGCCGCGCCGCTCCTGGCACTATGGGGTTTCAGCTTCCTGCTGCTGGTAACTTTTCCGGTGCGCGCCGGTTTTGCTTTAACCGGCCATGAAGCGCGCATTCCCAGCCCCTGGGTGCAGACCATGCTGGCTGAGAGGGCCATGGAAGAGGGTGATTTTGACTCCGCCCTGGCCCGTTATCATGAGGCTTACGATCTTGAAAATATCAGCTGGCGCCGGGCCAGGTATGCAAAGGCCGCTTTCCGGAAGGGGAGTGTCAGGGCCCGCAGCCTTGAGCGCTATATTCAGAATCCCGGCTGGGATTATGACGTCATGTTTCTTGCCGGGTTGAAGTACCTGGAAGAGGGAGAGGTTAAAAAGGGCGGGGAGTTGCTTTCCGCCGCCATGAAAGCCTGCGTGCCGTACCGGGACATGATGCGCAGCGTCAGCACGCCCGAGGAAGCTGTTTTTGCCTCCCGGCTGGAGGCGCGCGGCAGGGAAGTGTGCGCGGGGGAAATAAAGTCGTTCACCGCCGCGCTCAGTGACCGGCGCCGCAATAAAATAGGGGCTCTCCTCCCGCGCGCCTGCCTGGATTGTGTCTGGCATCCGGCCGGCCTCTGAGCGCCCGGTCAGGCAACAGGCCAGGCAACTGCAATATTCCCCGCGCGGTGCTTTTATGTATTATATCCGGGCACCGCGGCGCCGGCCAGTGTGAAAAGCCGGCGGCAAAAATCAACTGACGCATCTTATGGGAAAGATACTTGACTATTGTGAAAGAGGCGGGTATTTGAACCTTGCCCGGCCGCTGGCCCGCGGGGTGTCGCGTATAAGTTTAAATGACCCTACGTTCTCCGACCTGGCCGGAGTTCTTACCGGGGTTAAACCTGTTACTTATACAGATTGTTCTCCCGGGGACGTCCCGCAGCTTAAGAGCCTGTGCGACAGACTTAAGCTTAACTGCCTTCCGGTGGAGGAATTCCTTTCAAAGCGCTGGTATCACCTGGTGCAGGGGAAAACCATCTTTTTGCTGGGCAGGGACGCTAAAACAGTTAAGGCCGCCGCGCTGGCCTGGAGATCCCCGGAAAACAATGAGCGCTGGGCCAGTATTCTGGGCTATCCCGAGTGCTGCATCGGGATGTATATGAAGTGGCTTAATACCCTGGGCTTAGGGGATGATCTTGTTAAAATGAGCTTTTACAATACTAAAACAACGGGCCCGCTGGACTTTAAACTGAATAACATTTTTAATTATTCCTCCAGGCTGGCTTCCGGTAATCCGAAGGACCGGCTGAGATATGAAAAGTTCATAGAGTTTAACCGGGAAAAATCTTTCCCTTCAAAACATGTCATAGGCTGGCACCCCTGCGCTTACGATTGCCCGGAAAGCCTTAAAAAAGCCGACGTAATCTTTTCGTTCATGGAGCGCCACGCGCCCGCCTACGCCGCCGGGCTCCGGGAGGCGCTTGCCCGGCCGGTGCTTTTCTGGGATAAATACAGGTACGCGTTCCTGGAGGGGCGCTCGGCCGCCGGGACGGTTTCCTGCAAGGGGGTGGCTTTTCCCCGATCGCTCTTAAGCCAGGCGCTTTACAGGCGTATCGCCATGTGTGACACTATAAAAGCCGGGCCCAGGCAGGCGGATTTTTACCGCGGGGGAGTCTTGTTTTACTCCGCGCGGGCAGGGGTGCCTGTGCTGCTTGGTTTTGCCGCGGATCGCGGGCGGCCGCGGGGCAAGGGAGCTTCCCGCAGCCGCCCTTGCGGAAAAACCG
>MGVB01000172.1:0-4735 GCA_001800275.1 Elusimicrobia bacterium RIFOXYA12_FULL_57_11 | reverse complement strand
GCTGAACTCCGAATTGCGCCTTACCATAGCCAGGCGCACCAGGAAAATACGGGAAGCCCTGATCGCCCAGGCCCTGATTGGGGCCTCCACCGAGAAAGCCGATTACATCGAGGACCCGTTGGGCATAGCCCTGCCATGGGAGGAGAAATATGGCGGAGAAAAAAAGCCTAAAAAAGGCAAGCGTTAATTTCCACCGGGAGATATATAAGAAAGCGGCCGTGCAGGCGGCGGCGCTGGTTTATGCCGATTTTGCTGGTTTTCGTATTTCTGTGCGGGGAGAGTATATCCAGGTAGTTATTACCGCCAGGGGCGCGGTCCTGCCGGAGAGCCTGGCGGCGGAGTTCGTTAACCGGGCGCTTTTTAACTCAATATGAAGGCCAAGCAGAAAAAAAATGCCGTCCAGGGGAACGCTCCCTTTTATTTCGAGGCGCTCGGGACAGGCGGGTTTTTGCTGACGAACGACTGGGGCGGCTGGTCGGTTCTGAACGCCGCCGATTTTTCCGCTTTTTCCGCAGGGAAGCTCGCGCAGACCCACCCGAAGCGGGCGGACATGGCCGCGGGCGGTTTTTTTCTGCAGTCTTCTGATTTCTCCGGCTGCTCCGAGAAATTCGGCAAGCTCCATTCCTCTGTCTTCGCGGGGACCTCGCTGCATATAATGATCCTTACCCTGCGCTGTAACCAGAAATGCGTTTACTGCCACGCTTCGGCCAAGGGCGTCGCGGAAAAGCGCTATGACATGGATATGGCCACGGCGCGTAAAACGGTGGACTTCATTCTCTCCTCTTCTGGGAAAAACCTTATCATCGAGTTCCAGGGCGGGGAACCTTTTTTGAACTGGGAGGTTCTGCAGTTCGCCGTAAAATACGCCAGGGAAAAAGCCGGCAAGCTTAAAAAGAACGTGGATTTTAAGCTGGTCTCTAACCTCTCCGCGCTGGACCAGGGAAAGTTGCGCTTTATTTTCGAGAATAATATCGGCATGGGAACCTCCCTCGACGGGCCCGCGGCCCTGCATAACAGCCAGCGTCTTTATGGCGCCGGTTCCAGCCATGCCCAGGTAGTGAAATGGATAAAAAAATTCAACGCCTCCCGGCCCCGCTACCTTAAAAAAGGTTATGTGTACAGGCTTACCGCGCTTGCCACTATTACCCGCAAGGCGCTGGGGAACGCGCGCGCCCTGGCCGACGAGTACCTGCGCCTCGGGCTGCGCGAAATCTACGCGCGCCCGCTTAACCCTTTCGGTTTTACCGGGGCTAACTGGCGCCTGATAGGCTACAGCGCGGCCGAGTACCTGGCTTTCTACCGTGCGCTTCTCGAACACCTTATAAGCTTGAACGCCAAGGGCGTTAAGGTTCGCGAGAAGACCGCCCAGACTTTTTTGACGAAGATCCTTGGGGGGACCGACCCGGCACACATGGATTGCCGCATCCTGTGCGGGGCGGCAATAGGCCAGCTGGCGTACAACTATAACGGCGACATTTATACCTGCGACGAGGGACGTATGCTTTCCGTTATGGGAGACGAGAGTTTCAGACTGGGCAATGTGGCGGAGACTTCCTATCCCCAAGTGCTGGAGAACCCGGTCACAAAAACCCTGTGTGTGGCTTCCTGCCTTGAAAGCCTGCCGGGTTGCGCTGACTGCGCGTTCAAACCTTTCTGCGGCGTATGTCCGATTAACAGCTATTTCGCGGGGAGTTTGTTCCCGCAGAAGGCTAACGACCAGCATTGCGCCATAAACAAGGGCATACTGAAGCTTATTTTTGAAAAGCTGGCCATACCCCGGGACAGGGCGGTGCTTGCCTCCTGGCTTAATGAGGGCTGGTACAGGGATCTGGTAAAATGATTTTGCCGGGGGGCGCGGGAAAAATAACTTGCCCTGGTTGCTGTTCTCTGGTTATGGCGGTATTTTAAGAAGCGTTAAAGAGGGACCGTATATGCCTGAAAATAAAAAGAAAGAAGAAAAACTTCCTTTGCTCAAGAAGAGCCTCTCTAAATTCCTTACCAGCGAAGAAGGCCGGATAACCAAAACCAAAATCGGCAGTATGGCGGGGGCTTCCATAGGGCTTGGGATGGGGCTTGGCGCGCTGCTTATGGCGGTCAAATCCACCGAGGCCGCCTGCTCGCACAGTTCGCACGGTTCGCACGGTTCGCATTCTTCGCACGCCTCGCATTCCTCGCACGCCTCGCACGGTTCGCACGGTTCACATAGTTCGCACGGTTCGCACGGTTCGCACGGTTCGCACGGTTCGCACGGTTCGCACGGTTCGCACGGTTCGTACTGAGGGCGTGGGGGCATAATGCAGATGAAAATATTCCTGTGTCTGGCCGCGTGGCTGTTCTTCCCCGCGCAGGGTTTTGCCCAGGCGGGCGGCCAGAAAACACTGCTTGTTATCCGCGACTTCGACGACCGGTTGAAATATGTTATGGCCATCGGGCATGCGGTCCAGTTAAAACGGGCCGGAGTCGATGTCCACGTGCTTTTTGAGGGGGAGGCGGTATTAAATTTTATTTCAAACAAGATCAATGCCCCTCCCGAGCCGTTCGTCCCTGACCTGTTCCTGACAAATGGCGTGCTTACCACTACCTATGTGGCCGCGCCGGACGGCCAGGGCAGCAAAAGGATAACCCGGCATAAGCATGCCGACATCCGCAGGGTCCCCGCGAATAACCCATCGGACAATATCCGGAAATGGTGGGATAAGCCTGCATTAGATGGGGGGACTCCTGTCGAGTACATTGATCCTTACGAGTATAAAGATATTGAAATGCTGGCTGATCTTGAAAAGAACGTCCCTTATACCGTCTGTTCTTTTTCAGCCGTGATTTTAGATGTATACGAGGAACTTAAGGCCGAGGGAAAACCGCTTTCGAAGGATGCCGCCAGCCCCGTGGACCTTTCCAAATTCCTCAACGACGGTTATAGCGTGCGCGTTTTTTAAGCCTGGTTTCAGGATTGCGGCGTGTCGGCGGTGTCTGTTAGGAGGCGGATCAATGAGAAGGATATTGTTTGCCCTGGCTGCTGCCCTGCTTTTTCCGCTGCAGTCCGGCGCGCAGCAGGTGGCTCAGAAAGAACTTGTGCTCATCCGGGACTACGACGATGTCGTCAGGTTCGGCATGGGGCTGATGCATGCCATACAGCGCGCGAAGGCCGGAGCGGAGGTGCGTGTGGTTTTTGAGGCTAACGCGGTTATGGCGGTTCTTATGTTCCCGCTGCCTCCTCAGGTGTTTGACACGAATACTCCCGCGCACGACAAGTGGATAGAGCGGGAAGATATCGATTACGATTATTCTACACACACGTCCGATTTGCGGCCCAGGGGGGGGAGGCGGGTGTCACTGAGCTCGCTTAAGTTCGCCGGGAAGATGATGGCGGCGGAGGAAATAACCACGTCCGTGTGGAATGAATTCAAGAAGCTTAAAATAAAATATACCGTCTGTTCTTTTTCAGCCACCATTCTGGGTTTTTACGATACACTGAAGCTCAAAGGCGAGCCGCTTTCCCCGGACCAGGGAACACCTGTTGATATCGCCCCGTATATCAGGGAGAACTACCAGTTAAGCGTTTTTTGACCCGGTTTGCCCGCACGGCCCTTGACGGCCGGCTCTGGAGGCGGTTTATGCTGAAGAAAATATTTATCTGCCTGGCGGCTGTACTCGTTCTTTCCCTGCAGGTTTCTGCCCAGCAGGCCGTGCGCAGGGAACTGGTAGTTATCCATGATTTTGACGACGTGTTGCGCTTTAACATGGCGGTCTGGCATGCCATACAGCTTAAGCAGGCCGGGGTAGACGTGCGCGTAGTTTTTGAGGGGGACGCCGTATTGAATTTCCTGCCCAGGCAGGATGGGGATATGCGCCAGAAAAGCCTCAGCCTTGAGCGGGTAAATATGGAGAAGAACAAGAGCAGGCTTAAAAACCTCGTGACCCCTAAAAAAGGCAGGGACCTGCTTAAAGAACTGGCCGATCTCAAGGTTCCTTACACGGTATGCTCCTTTTTCGCGACGCTTTTTAATAAATATGCCGAACTTAAGGCGGCCGGGGTGCCCATGTCCGCCGACCCGGAGAACAGGATGGACCTTTCCCCGTTCATCAGGGATAATTACCAGTTGCTGATCTTTTGAGCCCGGCAGCCGCCTGAAAGCTTCGGCGGATATTTTTGCTCCGCCTGCCATGAAAAAAATAGCGCTTATATATACGTCCGTATCGTTGACGGATGATTTTTCCACGGGCAAAAGCCACGAAGAGGTGATGCCGCCTTTATGGGCGCTGGCCCTGGCTACCTACTTGCGCGCCGCCCTGCCTTCCGTGAAACTGGATATTATAGACGAACAGCTTTTGGGCCGGGAGGGCCTCCGCAAAAAACTTGCTTTGGCCCGGTATGACCTGGCCGGTTTCAGCCCGGTGGCGCACACCTACAAGCGCGTTCTTGACTGCGCGCGGCAGGTTAAAAAGAACGGCGCCATGGTAGTAATGGGCGGCCATTATGCGCCCACCCTGGCAAAAGAAATACTTGCCAACAGGGGGCCGGGCTCCCCGGACCACTGCGTGGACGCCATTGTCCGCTACGACGGGGAAAACGCGCTGTATGAGCTGGCCAGGGGGACGTCTTTTAAGAACATAAAGAACCTGGTCTATCCCGGGCCGGGCGGTAAAATAATAGAAAATTTGGTCGAGATCCTGGATATGGCGCGGCTGCCGCCGGTGGACTACACGCTGGTAAAGCTGGCTGATTATTTCCGGC
>MGVB01000171.1 GCA_001800275.1 Elusimicrobia bacterium RIFOXYA12_FULL_57_11 | reverse complement strand
CGGTCGGCCGGTAAAGCTGATCTACGGCCGCAAGGAAGATTTCCAGAGCATGTCGAAGCGCCATCCCGGCTGGGCCCGGGTGGCCTACGCCGCGGATAAAACCGGGAAGATTACCGCCTGCCGCGTAAAATACGTGCTGGACGGAGGCGCCTATTGCACCCTTTCACCCATTGTGCTGTGGCGCGGTACCGTGCACGCCGCCGGGCCGTACAAGATAGCCAATGTGGATATAAAGACTTACGCCGCGGCCACCAACAAGGTGCCCTGCGGCGCCTTCCGCGGTTTCGGCCAGCCGCAGGTCTGCTTCGCGCAGGAATCCCTGATAGACGAATTGGCGGGTAAGGTGGGCATGGACCCCGTACAGTTCCGTCTTAAAAATCTGCTGGATCCGGGCGATAAGACCGTTACCGGCCAGAAGCTGAATTCCTCCTGCGGACTGAAAGAGATAGTGCAGGCGGTGCGTAAAAAATCGGGCTGGGATAAGAAGGCCGGTGGCCGGACGGTAAAAGCGAAAAACCAAGGGGATGTCGTCACGGGGATAGGATTTTCGGCTACCTACTACGGGGTGGGTTTGGGCGCTAAAGGGCGCTACCTCGACCGCGCCGGCGCCCTGGTAAATATTTACAAAGATTCTTCGGTGGGCGTGAACGTGGGCAATACAGAAATGGGGCAGGGCGCGCTTACCGTGCTGGCCCAGATAGCCGCCGAAACTTTGAACGCGCCGTACGAAAGCGTGAAGGTGGAGGAGGTGGACTCCTCAAAGGTGCCGGATTCGGGCCCCACGGTGGCCAGCCGCACCACGCTGATGAGCGGCAATGCCATCATAGAGGCCGCCACTCCGATCCGCGAGCGTATCTTTAAAACCGCCTACTCCATGCTGATCTCCCTGGGCGCCGATGCCGGCCGCAAGATGACGGCGGCCTCGGGCCTTTTCTCCATGGGAGGCCGGACGGTGGATTTCAGGGCGGTCGTAGCCGAATGCTGGGTGCGCCGCCAGAAGATGAGCGAACAGGGCTGGTACGCGGCCCCGCGCACCACTTTTAAAATGGAAGACGGCCAGGGCGATGCGTATGTCATCTATTCCTACTCGGCCAACGCCGCCGAGGTGGAAGTGGACCTTAAAACAGGCGTACTAAAGGTGAAAAAAATCTGGGCCGCCTATGATGTGGGGAAAATAGTGAACCCACGCCTTGCTTTGGGGCAGGCGCAGGGCGGCATACTGCAGGGGATGAGCTGGGCCGTTTACGAGAACCTGGTCTATAAGAACGGGATAATGGTAAATCCCAACTTTACGGACTACGTTATAGCCACTACCGCCGACAAACCTGAATATGATATAACTTTTATAGAGAAGCCCTACAAGGACGGGCCTTACCATGCCAAGGGTATGGGCGAGGTGCCGCTTATAGGCGTGGCCCCGGCCGTGGCCAACGCGGTAAAAAACGCCTGCGGCGCCCGGGTAAGGTCAGTGCCGCTGTTGCCGGAAAAGATCTGGAAAGAACTGCAGAATACGCGGGTGAGGGAGAGCACTGATGAAAAACACATTTAAAATTTTACTAGCGGGTTTTATGTTCCTGCCGGTATTGTTCTCCGGGGCGTACGCCGAGGATAAATATGACCAGCTGGCCAAAGAGATAACTTCCGCCGGCGAAGCCGTGCACGGCAAGAAAATAGCCATCATCCCTTTCTCCTACGCCGACGGCAGGGCCGGGGCGACCAAGGACGGTTCGGTGATTTCCGAGCGCCTTACCATCAAGATGATCAACATGCACAAGTTCGAGATAATCGAACGCTCCGTGCTTGATAAAGTGATGAGCGAGCTGAAACTGCAGTCCTCCGGCATGATAGACGCCTCCAGCGCGCAGCAGCTGGGCAAAGTGCTTGGGGTGGAAGCGATAGTTACCGGGACCCTGGTGGAGATGCAGGCCGGGGAGATAGAGGTTAACGCCCGCCTTATCAAGACCGAGACGGCGCAGGCAATAGGCGCTTCGCAGGTTTCGGTAAAGAAAGACTGGATGGGCGACGCCGCCACCGTTCCGCAGCAGCCCGCGTATCAGCAGCCGGTGTATCAGCAGGCGGCGTACCAGCAGCCGGTGCAGGCCGCGCCCCGCGTCAGGGGCGAGTATGAATATGGATTTTTTGAATTTGTGGCTGGCGGCGGCAGCCAGACTACCGATATCAAATGGGATGTCGCAAGGTGGGCCGGAGTGGAACAGACGGCTCTTGTAACCAGCGGCGCTGGTCCTCTCGGTTTCCGTGTGGGCGGCTTTGGCAAGGGTGCTTTTGGCGGAGCTTTCGAGTTTTCCATTTCTAAACACTATGTAGAGGCCCAGCGGGCGGTGCTCAATAACGTCCTGCTTCCCTTGAACCTGCCGGCCGGCTATATAGACGCCACTTCCATCGGCATAAGCGGGGACCTGCTGCTCAGGACCATGACGAAAGCCCAGTTCTACCTGGGCATAGGGCTCGGGATGTCCATTAATAATATAAAGTCCAGCGCTATACGGGATATCCGCAACGTCCTGCTGAACGAGACCGCTATAGGGTTCATGTTCCGTGTGCCGGTCGGCATCCGGTTCAATATGGATAATACCACGTTCTTCCTTGAAGGCCGCATGGAGATGAACTCCACCTCTTTCACCCGCGGAAGTGCCAGCGAAACGAACAGCCTGACTTTTGTCGGGGCAAGGGGCGTTTTCGGTGTGGGTACCAAGTTCTGATATGAAGCTGTTTTCTCTGGCTTGTTCGGTTAACGGGCATAAAGTCAGGCGGGAGATACTTTCCGCGCGTTCCCTGCTTGAATTTATACGTGAAGACCTGGGGCTTAAGGGTACCAAGGAAGGCTGCGGCGAGGGGGAGTGCGGCGCCTGCATGGTGCTGGTAGACGGTCTGGCCGTTAACGCCTGCCTTATGATGGCGGTGCAACTGCACGGCAGGGACCTTGTTACCATAGAAGGTATAAAAGGCAAAGCCGGCGGGCTGCACCCGCTCCAGAAAACCTTTATGGCGGAAGGAGCCGTGCAGTGCGGTTTCTGCACGCCGGGGCTTATAATAGCCTCGGAAGCGCTGCTGCGCCGCAAGCCAAAAGCTACCCTTGAGGATATAAAACTTGAACTTACCGGCAATCTGTGCCGCTGCACCGGTTACGAAAAAATTATTTCGGCGGTAGCAAAAGCCCGCGGTAAATAAAATGCCTGAAATCATAGTCAAACCTTCAACGCTCAGGGAATTATGGGTAATGCTGCCGGAACTTCCGGCCGCCCGCCGCTACCTTGCCGGCGGTACTGACATAGTGACCGCCGATAACGCCGGGGTTGAACCCTCCCGATGCTGGGTGGATATAAGCGCCCTGCCGGAACTGGGGGCAATAAAAGAGACCGCACGGGCGCTGTTTATAGGTTCCTGCGTTAAAATTTCGAAAATAGAAGCTTCCGCGGCGGTGCGCAAATGGTGTCCGGCCCTGACGGCCGCCATCCCGCATTTTGCCAGCCCGTCTTTGCGGAACATGGCCACGCTGGGCGGCAACGCCGCCAACGGCAGCCCCTGCGCCGACGGCGCCTGCGCCCTGATAGCCGAGGGGGCCTTTATTTTCCTGGCGCTTAAAGGCAGTAAGCGCCGGCTGCTTCTTAAAGATTTTTTCCTGGGCCCCAAGAAGACCGCGCTAAAAAAAGACGAGGTCATACTGGGTTTTGAGATTCCCAAGCGCAGGCACGCCGGGGCGTATTTTAAGCTTGGGCCGCGGGCCTATTTCGGCATTTCCAAAGCGGCGGTAGCTGTTACGGCCGAAATTTCCGGCGGGGTTATACGGCGGGCCGCGGTAGCGCTGGGCTCGGTGGCCCCGGTGCCGCTCCTGGCCGTAAAGACCGGCGCGTGGCTTGCCGGCCGCGCGCTTTCCCCCGGTTCTGCGGCGTTGGCCGCGGCCCTGGTTAAAACCGAGGTCGCTCCTATAACCGATGCGCGCAGCGAAGCCGGGTATCGCAGGGAAATGTGCGGCGTCCTGCTGGAGCGCGCGCTAAATTCTCTAACATAGATACATGAAGTTTAAAAATACAAAGCAACTGCTCCTCTCCCTGTTTCTGGTCTGTCCAGTGGCTGTGGCGGCGCAGTCAGCTGAAGCCGACCCGCTGCTGACGGCGCTTAAAACCGAATTGGCGCGCAGTATTACGGGGTTAATTAACGCCGAGCCTTCCCCGTTGTATTACCTGGGCTACGAGGCGTACGATAAAACCTCCTATTCCGTGTCGGCCCGCCTCGGCTCAGTTTACACCGAAGACAGCCGCCGCAGCCGGCAGCTGGACGTGGACGCGCGTGTGGGGGCCATGTCGCTGGATAACACACACGAATTCAAGGGGGGCAACTCCTCCGGTAATTCCAAGCGCCAGGAGGCGTTCACCCTGCCGGTGGAAGACGACGCCGCGGCGCTCCGCGCCGAGATTTGGACGCTTACCGACAGGGCCTATAAGGCCGCGCAGGACCAGTACGCGAAAGTGAAAATGAATAAGAGCGTTACGGCTGATGAAGAGGACAAATCCGATGATTTCTCTTTATCGGGGGCTTCCGTCTTATATGAAAAAGCGTCTTTCCCCGCTGTTGATAAAGCCAAATTCCGGGCCATGGTCCGCAGGCTTTCGGAAAAGTTCAAAGCCCACGATTTTATTTACAGCTCTTATGTGAACCTGATGGCGGATACCGTGAACCGCTATATGGTGAATTCCGAAGGCGCCAGTATAGTTACCGGCAACACTTATGTGCGCTTTATGTATTCGCTTTATACCCGCACCCCCGACGGGATGGACCTTTCCCGCGTAAAAATATACGACTCGGACACTCCGGGCGAGATCCCCGGCGAAGCCGTAATAGCCGGGGATATGGAGAAGTCCATAGCGGAACTCAAAGCGCTGCGCGCCGCCCCCCCGGAGCAGCCCTACAGCGGTCCGGTGCTGCTTGAAAGCCGCGCGGCCGGTGTTTTCTTTCACGAGATACTGGGGCACCGCATGGAAGGGCACCGCCAGAAGAGCGAAGACTCCGGCCAGACCTTTGCCAAGAAGGTTGGCCAGCCTATCATGCCGGCTTTCCTCAGCGTCTACGACGATCCCTCCCTCTACCGCTATGGCGGCCAGTTCCTGCGCGGTTTTTATCGTTTCGACGACGAGGCCGTGCCGGCGCAAAAAGCCGTGCTTGTGGAAAACGGCGTCCTTAAAGGTTTCCTGATGAGCCGGTCGCCCATAAAGAATTTCCCGGTTTCAAACGGGCATGGCCGCCGCAGCGAAGGGCGCGGCGCCGTGGCGCGCATGGGCAACCTGATAGTGGCCTCTTCTAAAACTGTGTCTTACCCGGAGCTTCGCCGGGTATTCATTGAAGAAGTTAAAAAAGCCGGCAAGCCCTACGGCCTGGTGGTGTCCGATATCGCCGGCGGATTTACCATAACCGACCGGTACCTGCCGCAGAGTTTTTCGGTAAGCGTTACCATGGGCTATAAGGTTTATGCCGATGGCCGCCCGGACGAGCCGCTGCGCGGACTTAACCTGATAGGCACGCCGCTGCAGACTTTCTCGCGCATCCTGCTGACAGGTGACGATTACGGGGTTTTTAACGGGAGCTGCGGCGCCGAATCCGGCTTTGTGCCGGTTTCGGCCGTGTCACCGAGCCTGCTTTTCTCGGAAGTTGAAACGGAAAAAGTTCAGAAATCCAACGATAAACCGCCGGTGCTGAAGCCGCCATTTACCGATAAATGACAGGCTGTGGCTTTTTTGCGGAGGCAGTAAGCGACTTATGAATAAATTCGCGGCAAAAGCGCTTCTCGTTCTGTTTGCGGCGGCCCCGGCCTTCGCCGGGGATGATGTGGTGCTTAAGGCCATGACGGACGAAATGCAGCGTACCGTGCAAAGTCTTAAGATGGACAGCCTGGCCCGGCCGTATTTCGTTTCTTACTACGTGATGGATTCCACGGAAAACTCCGTGTCCGCCGTTTTCGGCTCCCTGCGCGACGAGAATGTTTATATTTCGCGTGATGTCTCCGTGGACCTGCGGGTAGGGGACAGGTCTTTTGACAGTTCCGGCTATGTGGGGCAGGATTTTGGCGGGTATAAGCCCGGTTCGGGGCCCATGAACGAAGAGGCGGGCTACGACTCCCTGCGCTCCTCCCTGTGGTCGCTGACCGACGAGGTCTATAAGAAGGCCCTTGAAAAGCACTCGCAGAAAAAAGCTTACCAGCAGAAAAAAAACATTTCCGAGCTTTACGGAGACTTGTCCCCGGAGAAAAAAGAATCGTTTTTTTCTGACAGGACGGGGTTGGAGCCCTTCGACGCCTCCGTCTGGCGGGAAAACGTGAAAAAACTTTCCGCGGTCTTCCGCAAGTACCCCAAGGTGCAGGGGTCGCTGGTGTCTTTCAGCCGTGCCCTGCGCACCGTGCGTTTTGTGAACAGCGAGGGAACGCGTTACCGCTACTGGTGGGACAAGATCGGGCTTGATATCCGCGCTTCCGTGCAGGACCGGACCGGCCTGCGCATAACGGATGAAAAAAAACTTGCCTGGCGTTCCATGGCGGCGGTCCCCTCGTTTGATGCGCTTGCCGCGGAGACAGAGGCTTTTGCCCGCGACATGAATTATCTGGTGGGCTCCTCCACGGCCGAGATTTACATGGGGCCGGTACTTTTCGAGGACCAGGCGGCGGCCGAATTCCTTAATCAACTGTTCGTCCGGAATGTTTCGTTCTCCCGTACCCCTTGGGCGGACCGCGAGGACTGGCTGCGCTACTACATGGACAGCGGCGGGCTTACCAGGAAACTTAATATGCGTGTGCTGCCGGCCTTCATGAACGTAGTGGATGATCCCCTGACCCTGGCCAGCGGCGGCGTGGAGTTGAACGGCAGCTATCCGATAGACAACGAAGGGGTGCGCCCCGCGCCCCTTGAACTTGTAAGGAACGGCAGGCTCACCGGTTTTTACATGGGCCGCGCGCCTGTAAAAGAGTTTCGCAACTCCAACGGGCACGCGCGCGCTTTTCCCAACGAATTCTCCACGCCGCGCCCGGGCAACGTGTTCTTTTCCGCGAATCCGGAAAAGCGCGCGTCCAGGGCGGCCATGAAAAAAGAACTTGTCCGGCTGGCCCGGGAGAACGGTCTGGAATACGCGCTGCTGGTGCGGCGCCTGGACACCGAAGACCAGAAGAAGATGGAAGACCTGCTGGCCAGCCCGGTACTGGCCTATAAAGTGAGCGTGAAGGACGGTTCTGAAACGATTATTGGCGGCGCTGAGTGGACCGGCGTGACCTTCCGCGCTTTGCGCGATATCCTGCTGGTTGCCGATACCGATTATGTGTACAACTATTACCAGGCGGGGCAGTTTATCTATAACCGCGGCTATGTGCCTGCTGCCATAGTGGCGCCGTCCGCGCTATTGGTGCAGGAAATGGAACTGAAGCCTACTGAAAGCAAGCCGGACAGGCAGCCTTACCTGCCGCATCCTTATTTTGATCCGGAACAGGGGCGCTGACAGCGGTTGCTCTGGTGCGGTTATTTTCCGTTTTGCGGCCTTAATCTCTGGAGGTTCGGATGAAAAATATCAAATATTACGCGTTTCCTTCAACTACGAAGGAGGCTGTGGCGTTGCTGCTTAACAAGAGGTACAAGGCTATGGCGCTGGCCGGCGGTACGCTGGTTGCCAAAACCCTGCCTGAAACGGTAGAGACCTACCTGGACATCAAAAACGTCCCGATAAAGAATATAAAGCTGCAGGGCGGGAACCTGGTAATAGGCGCGGGCGCCACCTTTAACGATATCGATCTCTCAAAGCTCTGCCGCGGCTGGGCCGGCGGGGTTATTTCCGCCGCGGCCGCAAAGTGCTCAAGCCAGCTTATACGCAACATGGCCACTATAGGCGGGAATGTGGCCCGTCCGCACTCTTTTAATATTTTTCCTGTGGTGCTGCTTGGCCTGGACGCGAAGGTCCGCCTTAGCTCCCGCTCCGGGGCCAGGCTCGTGGATTTCCAGGACCTGTATTCTTCCGGCCTGGGCCTGCGTCCCGGCCTGGACAGCCTGATAACCGAAATAGTCATTCCCGGGAAAACCAGAAAGTGGAAGTGTGAATTTGTGAAGCTGGCCAAGACGGAGTCCAGCTGGGAGTCATATATAACGCTGTTCTTCTCGGCTGAAAAAAAAGGAAAAGGCCTGGCGCAGGTCCGCGTGGCCGTAGGCGCGCTTTCCCCAAAGCCGTTCCGCGCGCCGGAAACGGAGAAGGTTCTTCTCTCCGGAGCCGGGCCTGTGGCTGCCGCCACGGCTTTTGCCGCTGAGCTCGATGCCGCCAGGGCGGGGGAATACCGCGCTTCCGCAGCTGCCAGCCTGCTTAAGCGTTTCGCCGGTTCCATCTGAAAAAGGTAAACATGAAAAATAACATAATAGAAATGACCAGGGGTTTTTTTAACATCACGGTAGCCGTCAACGGCGAGAAAAAAGAACTGGCCGTAAGGAACGGGGAGTTTTTGCTGGACGCGTTGCGCCGGCACGGCTGGAAAGGTACAAAAAAGGGCTGCGACACCGGTGACTGCGGTTCCTGCGCCGTGATCCTTAACGGCAAACCCGTGCTGGGTTGTCTGGTGCCGGCGGTTGCCGCGCATGACGGGGCGATAACCACCATAGAAGGCCTGGGTTCCGTGCGTGAGCCCCACCCGCTGCAGGCGGCCTTCGTGGAAGCCGGCGCCGTGCAATGCGGCTTCTGCATCCCCGGGATGATACTTTCCTCCAAACATCTGCTGGATGTTACGCCAAACCCTACCGAGGCGGAGATACGCAAGGCCCTGGATGGGAACCTCTGCCGGTGTACCGGCTACGTTCAGCAGGTGGCGGCCGTGAAAAATGCAGCTAAAACACTTGCGGGCAAGGGAAAGCGGGCTTGAATTTTTACGGAACGGAGAACACCAATGGATGCTAAGAACCTGAAAGTCGTTAACAAACCTGTAGCAAAAATGGACGCCATGGGCTTGGCCTGCGGCGAGCCGGCCTTCACGGACGATGTGGAGATCAAGGGCCTGCTGTGCGGCAAAATATTGTGGAGCCCCCACGCCCACGCCCGCATAAAGAAGATAGACACGGACGCCGCGCTCAAAGTTCCCGGCGTCAAAGCCGTGCTCACCTACAAGGACCTGCCCCGCGTGCCACATACCACCGCGGGCCAGGGCTACCCCGAACCTTCTCCTTACGACACCTATACGCTGGATAATAAGGTGCGCTATGTGGGCGACCGTGTGGCCGCTGTAGCCGCGGAAACACAGGAAGCGGCGCAGGAGGCCATTTCTAAAATTAAAGTTGAGTATGAACTGCTGCCGGCGGTTTTCGACACCTTTGAGGCCATGAAAGAGGGCGCCCCGGTCATCCACGACGAAGAAGACTCAAAAAATATTCCCGACGCCAAGCATAACATCGCCGCTAAATTTGATTTCGAGGTCCGCAACGGGGACTGGTTCAAGGAGGCCGACCATGTGTTCGAACACAGCTGGAAAATCCCCTACCTGCAGCACTGTGCCATAGAGCCGCACGTCACCATAGCGTATTTCGACAATGCGGGGCGCCTGGTGCTGCGCACTTCCACCCAGGTTCCTTTCCACGTGCGCCGCATAGTTGCCCAAGCCCTCAAGATCCCGGTTAAAAATATCCGCGTTATCAAGCCCCGTATCGGCGGCGGTTTTGGCTCCAAGCAGGAGGTGCTGGAGGATATAGTGGCCGCGCTGGCGCTGAAAGCCGGGCGCCCGGTGAAGCTGGAATATACCCGCAAGGAGACCTTTATTTCTTCCCGCACCCGCCATCCGGCCACCTGCCGCATGAAGGCCGGCGTCAAGAAGGATGGCACCATTACCGACGCCGAGATGGAGATAACGCTTAACACCGGCGCCTACGGCTCCCACGCGCTGACGGTTATGATGTGTTCCGGCTCGCACACCATCCCGATGTACCGCGTTAAAAATAACATTAAATTCATAGGGCGCAGCGTTTACACCAATATGCCTGTGGCCGGCGCTTACCGCGGCTACGGCGCTACCCAGGGCTTCTTTGCCTGGGAATGCCTGATGGATATGATGGCCGCCAAGATCGGTATGGACCCGGTGGTGTTTCGGAAGATGAATTACATAAAGCTTGGAGAGGGCTCGCCGGTGTTCAAAGCCATGGGCGAGGGCCGCGAGGGCGTGGAGCAGGTCATCACCTCCACCGGCCTGTTCGAGGCCATACAGAAGGGCATGGACGAAATTAAATGGGCCGAGAAGAAGGCCAAGTACGCCAGCCAGACGGGGCCCATCCGCCGCGGCGTAGGTGTGGCCTGCATGATGCAGGGCTCCGGCATTCCGGAAGTGGACATGGCTTGCGCCACCATGAAGATGAACGAGGACGGCTCCTTCAACCTGCTTGTGGGAGCGGCTGACCTGGGCACCGGTTCGGATACCATACTGGCGCAGATAGCCGCCGAAGTGCTGGGGATAAAGGCGGACGACATAGTGGTAACTTCTTCCGATACCGATATTACGCCTTTCGATGTGGGAGCGTACGCATCGTCCACCACCTTTATTTCCGGCGGCGCGGTAAAGAAGACGGCCGAGAAGGTGCGGGATATGATAATAGAAGTCGGGGCAAAGATCCTGGACAAGAAAAAAGAGGAACTGCGTCTGGCTGACGGTAAAGTCGTAGCTGCGGACGGGGCTTCCTGCCCGTTGTCGGAAGTGGCAAACACTTCGCTGTATTATTATAACCAGCACCAGATAACCGCTTCGGCTTCGCATTTTGCCCACACCTCCCCGCCGCCTTTCCAGGCTAACTTTGCCGAGGTGGAGGTGGACACTGAAACCGGGCAGATAAAGATACTGGACTATGTTTCCTGCGTGGATTGCGGCACCGCTATTAATCCACAGCTGGCGCAGGGGCAGAACGACGGCGCGGTGGTGAATGGTATCAGTCACACTTTATCCGAGGAAATGGAATTCTCTTCCAACGGTACGCCGCTTAACGCCTCTTTTCGCCGTTACAAGATACTTTCCGCGGCCGATACGCCCCCGGTGAGGAGCTTTATCATCCCCACCTGGGAGCCGGCCGGGCCTTTCGGGGCCAAGTCAGTGTCCGAAATAGGGATAAACGGGCCGCTGCCGGCGGTAGCTAACGCCGTGTATAGCGCTACCGGCGTATGGCTTTTTGAAGCGCCCTTCACGCCGGATAAGGTGCTTAAAGCCATAAAGAAGGCCAGGTAGGGGCCCTGCCGTAAAAGAGGAGGCTTGCTGAACAGGCCTCCTTTTTTATGATAAATAGATTGATTTTTATGTTAATTTAATGTATATTTAATATAAATATTGCGATAGTATATCTAAAAGGTGCTTTATGTCTAAAGATACGCGCGGCGAAGGACCAGTCCTGAAAAATTTTCTGGAAATCCCCTACGACGAACTTGAGGCGCTGAACCTTGAAGCTGCGGCCGCCGCCGAAAAATTGACGCCCTCCGAACTGGAGAAAAAATACTGCGTCTATCTGGAGCAGGAAAAACGCTTGAAAGCGGTTACGGTCTGTTTCACCGACATTGAAGGCCGGTTCCATATGCTGGACTATGATAAGCAGCATTTCCTGCGAGCCAACGATAACCTGACCTTCGACGGTTCCTCTATCCGCGGATTCTCGGCGCAGCAGGAATCGGACCTGCGTCTCGGGATGGACTGGGGCAGCATCTTCTGGCTGCCTTCCGACGTCTTCGGCCCGGGCAAAGTTATAATGTTCGGTACCGTGCTCAACCGCGACAAGACCCCGTATGAATCCGATTTCCGCGCCCGCCTGGCGGACCTTGCCGCGGAAATGAAAAAGACGCGCGGGCTTACCGCTAACGTGGCGGCGGAGGTGGAAGGCTTCGTGGTGAAGGGCCTTAACGCCGAACAGTCCTATAACGAGGGCGCGGGGTTCGAACTTATCTCCACCGGCGGCTATTTTCATTCCCTGCCGCTGGCCCCGCTTAAGAATTTTATCGACACCGCCGCGGAGGCGCAGCGCGCGATGGGGTTTCGCAACGAGAAGGACCACCCCGAGGTGGCCCCGTCTCAGTTCGAGCTTAATTTCTCCTGCGCCGGAGTGGTGCGCGCCTGCGACCTGGTGCAGCTTTATAAACTGGTCTGCCGTCAGGTGGCCGCCAACATGGGGATGACCGCCACTTTCCTGCCCAAGCCCGTCTCCGGAGTTAATGGCAGCGGCATGCACCTTAATATCTCGTTCTCCAAAGGCGGGAAGAATATATTTCACGACTCTAAAGGCCAAGACGGTCTTTCAAAGGCGGCCTGGCACGCGATAGAGCGCATACTCAACCACGCGCAGGAACTGTCGCTGATACTTAACCCCAGCGTGAACGCTTACCGGCGCCTTGACCCGCATTTCGAAGCGCCCAACCAGATAAAAGTTTCTTCGGTGGACCGCGGCGCGATGATACGCATCCCGGCCGGCAACGAAAAGTCCGCCCGCCTGGAGATACGTTCCGTAGCCCCGGACGCCAACCCGTACCTGGCCCTTTACGCCCTGCTGAGCACCGCGCTGGACGGCGAAGCCTCGGCCAGGGATGAGAACAAGCGTGACCGCGTGCGTTACCTGCCGGGCAACATTTATGACGCCATCCGCATCTTCCGCGGCAGCGAATTCGTAAGGCGCATGCTGGGCGCGGCCCCGCATGAAAAGTACGCGGCCCACAAACAGGCCGCAGCCGACCGGAGTCCCAAGGAATTGGGCGGCATAGTTAAAACTTCCGAAGTGCTTTTTCACCACGATGTTACCACGCAGATGCTCTGGCACAAGTTCTAGGTTAAAGCGGCCCTCCGCGCTGGCGGCTGGGTGGGAGTCGGGAGGGCTGCGGCCGGTGCTGATATGGTTCTCCGGAGTTCCCCGGGTTTATGCGCAATAAAAAATATCTATTGTCCGGCCTGGCCGCCGCGGCGTTAGCCTTTCATCTTTTTGCCGGCATAGCTTTTATCCGCGTTTCCGCTCCAACCTACGACGAGCCGGTTCATCTGATAGGGGGGTATTCCTACCTTGTAAACGGGCGTTTTCTGATGGACCAGATAGGGCACCCCCCGCTGTCCGAGGCGCTTTCCGCCCTGCCGCTGCTCGCTTTAAAATTGAACACTTTCGCCTCGCACCCGTATTCCATTAACGGGCAGGTGTATCATTACGCACACCTGTTCTTTTATAATAATTCCGTGGGGCCTGAGCGGCTTATTAACACGGCCAGGACGGGAACTTTCCTGCTCTGGATGCTGCTTTTGGCGGTATTCCTTTATGTTTTCGCGAGCCGGCTTTCAGGGCCGGCCGCCGCGGCGTTCTCGGTAATGGCATTTTGTTTTATGCCGGCGTTTATTTCCAACAACGCCCTAATAACCACCGATGCGGCGGCGGCCGTGTTTTACCTGGGAGCTGTAGCGGCGGCTTACCGGTTTGCCAGTCTTAAGGGTGACGCCGCCGTTGTGAAAAGTTCGCGCCCGCTTTATCTTTGGGCTATAACAGCAGGGGCTTTGGCCGGCATGGCCATGCTTTCCAAATTCAGCATGTTCGTGCTGCCGCCTTTGATAACAGGGATGCTGTTGCTGGATAATTTCCTGGACCGCGGCATGAAATGGCCCCGGGCTATCGGTTATTATTGCCTGTTACTGGCGTCCGCGCTGCTGATGATATTCCTGGTATGCCGCGGTAATATCGGGCTCTATTTTGACGTTATGGTTTCAATGCTGGGCCGTATAGATACCGGCCATTCCTCTTTTGCCCTGGGGCAGTATTCCCTGGGGGGGGTATGGTGGTATTTCCCACTGGCTTTTGCCGTAAAAACCCCGCTGGCCATTGTCTTTCTTGCGGGGATAGGTGCTGTTGCCGTTTTTCGCAAGCCCGGCCGCGACTGGTTATGGCTGTTGATCCCCCCGGCGTTTTATTTCGCGGCTTCGCTCGGGACCCGGCTTCAGATAGGCTACAGGCATATCCTGCCCGTAATGCCTTTCCTCGCCCTGGCCGCGGGGCTGGGCGCCGAATATCTCATGGCCAGGCGCAAATGGCGGCTTATATTCCTGGCTGCCGCGCTTTGCGCGGCCTGGGGGTGGGGTATGCACCGGCTGCATCCATACTACCTCGCGTATTTCAACGAGCTGGCCGGGGGGCCCGCTAACGGTTATAAATTTCTTGTGGATTCCAACCTGGACTGGGGGCAGGACGTTAAAACTTTGGGCCGCTATCTTAAAAACCGCGGGAACCCTCCTGTGATCTTCTCCTATTTCGGAGTGGCAAAGCCGGAGAATTACGGCATAGATTACACCCAATTGGGGCCGGTTTTGAATGTGAAGTTCCCCGGTACCGGGGTGCAGGTCTGTTCAATGAAACAGATCCTCCTGGCGGTTTCAGCCACCAACCTGCAGAGCGTATATTACCCGGACAGGCAGACCTTCTCGTGGCTTAAGGAGAGGCGGCCTGTCTTTAGCGCGGGGCATTCTATATTCTTTTACGATCTGTCCGCCGATAAGGGCGGGTTGGAGGAGCTGGCCGGGCTGTTCGACCGCGAAGGGCGTAATGCCGAGGCCGAATGTCTTTACCAAAGGGCTGCCGGCCCGTCCGATAAAAGTTTTTGAATTTGCAATCCACGGGCCGCATTGTTATATAATTTCTTTGTTGACTGATTATTCTTGGGATAAGGGGTGTAAAATGACGCAAGATATTCTGCAGTCGTTCCTTAGTCCGTTCCAGGTTTTGAGCATGCAGGCCTGGAGCAAGGTTCCCGCGGTCCTGGCCGCGCTAATATTGCTGCTGGCCGGTTCCTTTATAGGGCGGTGGTTAAGGGTAGGTGTAGAAAAAGCGCTGGGTTTCACAAAACTTGACGAATATGCCGCTAAGGTCGGGTTTTCTGATATTCTCCGCAAACTCGGAGTAGGGCAGTCACCGGTCACCATTCTGGGTTTCCTTATTTACTGGCTTGTGTTCCTGGCCTTCCTGCTCTCCGCGGCCAACGTGGTGGAACTTACGGTAGTATCCGAGTTCCTCCAGCAGATAGTTATGTTCATGCCCAAGCTTATCGCTTCCATACTTATCATGGGCGGCGGTTTGTTCCTGGGTCATTTCCTGGCGGAGATAACAGGCAATGCGGCCAAAGCCAATGAAGTCTCCGGAGCGGAAGGCCTGGCGAAAGCAACGCACACCATCGTAGTCGTTTTTTCGGCCATTATGGCGCTTGAGAGGCTTGGGATAGATACCGCCATCCTCAGCCAGTCCGTACAGATAGTACTGGCTTCCGCCGGCTTTGGCCTTGCTATAGCTTTCGGCATGGCTTTTGGCCTTGCCGGCAAAGAACTTGCCGGCCAGTGGCTGCAGCGGTTCATTAAAAAATAGACCGGCTGCAATCCGTTAAAACCGCATACGGTGCGGGAAAACTATGTTTCGCGGCGTCGGGCGTCATTCTCTGGCGGCCCGGCGCCGCGTAATTTCCGGTATCCCCAATAAATTCCATTTATTTTGTAAACTATGTAAAACTTCGGCGTGTGCCTGTAATGTTTCCCGGTTTTATTAAATGCACCTATGGAAAAAATTCTGGCGCCGGCGGTGTTGACCGTTATACTGGCGGTTTACTGCCCGGCACAAACTTTTACCCCGAAAGCGTATATCAAGGCCGCGCTCGATGCCTCCATTACCATGCGTAAGGCGGACCAGGCGTTTAAGCAGGCGGAAAACTCCTATAAGACCGCTGTCCTGGACGCGGCGCTTCCCTCTTTTACCCTCAATATGTCTGAAACCCTTTACAGCGACAGCGACCCGGAGCTGGGCTTCAAAAAAAGTGAAGTGGATTCCAGCCTGTCTGCCGCCCTGAACCTGTATGATTCAGCCGCGGGGCCGCTGTATAAGCTGAAAACCGCCAAGCTGGATTACAGGTACGCAGAAGTGGAATATCTGGTAGCCAGGCAGAACGAGGCCGTCAGGGCGCTTAACAGATTTTATGCGCTTTATTCCGCGCAGCGCCGCATTGGCACGGCCAGGATGAACCTTGCTTCGCGCGAGCGGCAGTATAAAGACACCAATGAACAGTACCAATCAGGCACCAGGAGCCGCATAGAGATAACGCAGAGCGAGGGGGATAAGCTGCAGAGCGAACTTTCCCTGGTCCAGGCGGAGACCGCCGAGCGCAAGGCGCTGATGGCCTTCAACGAACTGATAAACGCCGAGCCCGATGCTCCGCAAACGGTGGAGGTTAGTACGCGTTCGGCCGAGATAAAGCTGCCCCTTCCCAAAGAAGACGTGGCCAGGGCGCTGGAAAACAACTTCAGCCTGCGCCGCCAGAAACTCTCCATGGAAAAAATACGGCTTACCAGCCGTTCCGGGGTTATGTCCAAATATCCGCGCCTTAAGGTGGACGCTGGCTGGCGGAAAACGGCGCTTGGGGTCTTCGGTACCCCGGGCGGTTCCTGGGACGGAAACCCGGCGTACAGCCTCGGTGCCTCCCTGAGCTTTCCTTTCGGGTTCCTCGGGGCGCAGAATTACCTTGAGGCGGACATCTCGCGCTCGGCGCTGAAATCTGCCGAGCTTGACATGGAGAACGCGGTGCGCGCGCTTAAAACCAGCGTGCTGTCCGCCCAGAAAGACATAGAACTGCAGGTGAAGTCCCGGCAGCTCCTGGATTTCCAGGTGAAGGCGCAGACCGAAACCATAGATAACCTGCTTACGGAATATTCCCTGGGCGGGGCATCTTTCCTGCAGCTGGACAGTTCGCAGACGAAGCTGCTTGATTCAAGCAACGGCCAGATAACTGCCGTCAACGAGCTGGACCTGGCGCTGGCCAATTACAGGGTGCTGCTGGGCGAAAAGATCTGGGAATAGGAGAGAGAGATGAAAAGAATAGCGAAACCTTTGCTCTGGGTCACCGTGCTGGCACTGCTTGGAACGGGTTTTTTTGCGGGGTATGCCCGTTATAAAAAAATGCTCGTGCGCAAAGACCTTTCCGATTTTATCCGGACGGTCAGCCGGGGCGACCTTAAACTTGATATGCAGGAGTCGGGCGAACTTGTGTCGCGTGATACTGTGGATATTTTCCCTCCCAGTAAGGGTTTTATTGTGGAGATCCTGAAGAAAGAAGGCGAATACGTGGAGAAGAACGAGAAAATAATGATGTTCAAGGGCGGTGAACGCATTGATTCAACGCAGTATGTTCCGGTGCCCATAGTGGCCCCGCGGGCCGGCCTGCTTACGCGCTGCGTCAGCATGAGGGGGGGCAGCGACGCAGAGATACGGGAGGGGAAACGCGTGGATAGTTCCGGTTCCTGCGTTTACCGGGTAGTGGATATGAATACTTTGGCGGTTAACCTCCAGGTCAGCGAGATAGACATCTTCAAGCTCAGGCTGGGTATGCCGGTTTCCATCACGTTCACCTCCATCCCGGGGGAAAAATTCTCCGGCAAGATAGACGTTATTGCGCCTATGGCCGAAAGCAAGTCAAGCAACTGGGGCGGCAGCGGGACCAAGGTTTTCCGCGTGGTTATAAATATGGACCGGCCTACGCAGAAAATGCGCGTAGGGATGAGCGCGGTGGTTACCGCCAACATGAAGGCGAAAAAGAACGTCCTGAAAGCTCCGATAGAGACCCTTTTCCAGGAAGGCCTTAACCATTATGTTTACCGCCAGAAACTGGGTTACGAGGCGGAGAAGCTGCAGGTCTTTCCCGGCCTGCGCTCCGAAGCGGAAGTGGAGCTTGCCGGGCCGGTCAACCCGGGGGATAAATTGTTTACCGCGGCGCCAGAGAGCTTGAAGTGAGCATAAACTGTTCGGAGCTGACCAAGGTATATGAAGGGGGTAAGGCCGGCTGGCCGGCCCTGCGCGGTGTTTCTTTTGAGATAAAAATGGGGGAGTTTGTCGCCGTTACGGGACCTTCCGGGTGCGGCAAATCCACACTGCTTAATATTATAGGTCTCCTGGACGAGCCGAGCGGGGGACAATACTCGCTTAACGGGCGCGATGTTTTCACCCTGTCGGACCTGGAGCGCTCCTGTCCCCGCCGCGACGAGATAGGCTTTGTTTTTCAGTCGTTTCACCTGCTGAACAGGCTTTCTTCCATAGAGAACGTGGCCCTCCCGCTTATGTACGCCGGCGCGGACCGTGCCGCAACGTGCGAGCGCGCCCGGTTACTGCTGCGCAGAGTGGGATTGCATGGCAAAGAAAAAAAGATCCCGCTGGAGCTTTCGGGCGGCGAGCGCCAGCGTGTGGCCATAGCCCGGGCGCTGGCCAACTCCCCCAAGCTTATCCTGGCCGACGAGCCGACCGGCAACCTGGATTCCGCTTCCAGCAAGGAAATAATGCAGATGCTTGTAGGCCTTAACGCGGAAGGCATAACCGTTATCATGGTGACGCACGACAAGGAACTGGCGGCGCGAGCCGGCCGCAATCTGCGCATGCGCGACGGGAGGCTGGAATAGTGAGAGCCATTCTGAACGCTGTCAAAACCGGCTTCACCGAAATCTGGGCGCATAAGATGCGCTCGGTGCTGAGTTTCCTTGCCATCGCGGCCGGGTCGGTGGTTTTTATAGAGTCTTTCGCGGCCATCTTCGCCACTTATGAGCGGTTGGAAAAGCAGAAGGAGGTTTCCGGAATGGCCCGGATGAAGATCTCCCAGAATTACAGCCAGACCTACTCTTCCCCTGACGAGTATGTGCCGCCGCCGGTTATCGGTTACGAAGATGTAGTGCGGCTCCGGGAGAAAATGCCAGGTTTTTATATGGTTTCTCCCGAAGGCCGCGATTGGCGTAACGTCCTTGAATACGGCGAGCACCGGCTTACCACCAGCCTTATGGGAGTTACCCCGGAATGGGTTAAGCGGGATTTTGTGTACACGCTCCGGGGCCGTTTCCTGGACTGGCATGACGTCGAGAACAAGCTCCGGGTATGCGTGTTGGTTAAAAAAGCCGCTCCCCCGCCAGAGAACACTTTCAACAAGAGCATGATGAAGAAATATAATTTCACCGGAGGGTTCGACATGCTGGTGGCCCATAATGACATGCTTGGGAAGGCAGTGAACATCGACGGTTTTACTTTCACCGTAATAGGGGTTCTGGAGGAGCTTCCGTATTCAAAGCGCCCCAACACTATTACGGGATCTTCGCAGGATTATAAAGTGCTGGCGCCGGTAACTACCTTGTTCCATTACAACTTTCTTGGGGCCTATCAGTCTCTGGACATAAGCATAGATACCGGCAGCGAGCAGAATTTCGAGGAGTCATTGCGCAAAATAAATAATTTCCTTAAGATCCGCTTCGGCGACGGGGACTTTTTTATAGTGGAAAACCAGCTGGAGATGATACGCGAGAGGATAGCCGCCAGCATGAAGTCGGCGCTGGTCACCATTTCCCTGGGGATGCTGGCCTTCCTGGCCGGCGGCATAGGAATAATGAACGTCACCCTGGCCACCGTTTTCGCGCGCACCCGCGAGATAGGAGTGCGCCGCGCCATAGGCGCCAGCCGCCGGGACATAATGCTGCAGTTCATTGTTGAGGCCGTAATGCTGGGCCTTATAGGCGGCGTGCTGGGCTCCGCCCTCGGCTACCTGTGGGGGGTGCCCATAAAGGTGATGCTGGGGATGGGCGGCAGTCCCATAAAGATATGGATGCCGTTAGTCTCTGTCTTTATAGCCGCTTTTACGGCCTTTGTGTTCGCCATTTACCCGGCCTGGGTGGCCGCCGGTCTTAAACCTGCGGACGCCCTGCGCGCGGAATAGTCTTAGCTTATATCTGTCTGGATATGCGGCCTGGGCGCCCGGGGCATTCCCCCGCGCACCCGGGCAGAGGAAACCCTTGCGTGGTTTCCCTCCAGCCGCCGCGGCTGGAGCCTCCCTTCCGCAACGGGTGCGCGGGGGAATGCTCCGGGCGCCCAGGCCGGAGAAAGCAGTTAGAGGGAATAAAAAGGCCGGGGATATCCCCGGCCTTTTTGTTGCTGCGTGCTTGTTAACTCTCTACTTCGAACTCTTCCTTGCCGGCGCCGCAGACCGGGCAGACCCAAGTGGCGGGCAGCTTGTCGAAGCCCGTGCCGGGGGGAACGCTGTTGTCGGGGTCACCCACGGCGGGGTCATAGATGTAGCCGCAAAGTTTGCAGACATATTTTTTCATGGTTTCTCCTTAATGCCGGGTTTTACCAAAGTTCAGGCTTTCCAAAGCCCGTGCAAGTTGCAGTATTCCCTGGCTTCAATGGTTTTGGGCTGGAAACAAACGCAGAAAGTGGCTTCGGGGGGCATGCCGGGTTTAAGGTGTTCCCTGAAAATCTTGCCGTCCGCTATGAGCTCTATCCACTCTATGAAGTGTTTTTCTTCCATCGGGTGAGGCACCGAGCCTATCCTGACTTTTATGCCTTTATCGGTCTTCTCTATTACCGGCACGTGCTTTTCTTTGGCGGCATCGGTGGTGTTTTCCTTTATCAGCTTCATGTCCTGCCCGCAGCAGACCAGCGTTCCCGCGCCGTTGTGCAGCAGCTCCACTATATTCCCGCAGAGTTCGCATTTGTAAACCTGTCTTTTTTCGGTCATGGTGTTGTTCTCCTCCTATACTAAAGCTTTCAGCGCGGTAAGCACTTCATCGTAATTCGGTTCTTGCGCCACTTCCGGTACCAG
The DNA here is from genome assembly GCA_001800275.1 of Elusimicrobia bacterium RIFOXYA12_FULL_57_11. GTDB lineage: Bacteria > Elusimicrobiota > Elusimicrobia > Elusimicrobiales > UBA9959 > UBA9959. Next base: position 4,871 of record MGVB01000171.1, on the reverse strand, counting down.
CTGGGCGTATTTCACTATGCCGTCTTTGTCCACTATGTAAACCGCGCGGGCAAGCAGGCGCAAGTCCTTTATGAGCAGGCCCCAGGCTTTGCCGAACTCGGCTTTCTGGTAATCGGAGAAAGTGCGCACGGCTTTTACGCCGGCGGCGCCGCACCAGCGCGCCTGGGCGAAAGGCAGGTCCATGCTTATGGTGATTACCTGCACGTCAGGGCCGAGCAGCTCCGCCTCCTTGTTAAAGCGGCGTGTCTGCAGGTCGCAGACGGCGGTGTCCAGGGAAGGTACCGAACTGATCACGGTTATTTTCCCGGCAAAGCTGCGGGCGAATTTCATGGGCAGCATGTCGTTGCCGGTAGCCTTGAAGTCAGGGGCGGTCATGCCGACCTTTACTTCCTCGCCAACCAGGACCATGGGCCGGCCTTTCATCGTGATCGTGCGTTTGATTACTTCTTTTTTAATTTCTTCGTTCAACTTTTCTTCCATAGAATGTTCCTCTATAACGGGCGGCGATTACCAGTTCTGCGCCAGCACTTCAAAGTAGGCCTTGGGGTGGGCGCAAGCCAGGCAGTTTTCAGGGGCTTCATGGTCTTCATGGGTGTAGCCGCAGTTGATGCAGCGCCACACGGTCTTCTGGGCCTTCTTGAAAACTTTGCCCTCTTCTATGTTTTTCAGGAAGCCGCGGTAGCGCGCTTCGTGCTGTTTCTCCGCCACTGAAATTGCCTCGAAAGTCTTGGCTACGGGTTCAAAGCCTTCTTCGCGTGCGGTTCTGGCGAAATCGGGGTACAGTGTTCCCCATTCGTGCTGTTCGCCGTCGGCGGAAGCTTTAAGGTTCGACTTTGTGTCCCCTACTGTCCCGGCCGGGAAAGTGGCGGTAATAGTGACGTCGCCGCCTTCAAGGAACTTGAAGAAGCGCTTGGCGTGTTCTTTCTCCTGAGCGGCGGTTTCTTCGAAAGCCTGGCTTATCTGCACATATCCTTCCTTCTTGGCGGCGCTGGCGAAATAGGTGTAGCGGTTGCGGGCCTGCGATTCCCCCGCGAAAGCGCCAAGCAGGTTTTTCTCGGTTTTAGAGCCTTTAAGGTTCATCGGGTTCTCCTTGAACTGCAAGTTTGTGTCAGGTAAAGCGAACAAGTATTTTACAACAATATCAAACGTTATTAGCGCGGATTCCGGCCCGGGTAAGGGCGAAGTCGTACTTGACGGGGTCGGCGGGGTTTATTTTCCGGAAAAATGCGGTTATTTCAGCGGCGGTCTTCATGGAAGTATCCTTGCGCGAGGTCATCTTGAGGCGCATGGCCACCTGCCGCATGTGTGTGTCCAGCGGGATAAGTAACTTTGAAGAGGGTATCTTTGTCCATACGCCCGGGTCCACCGTGTCCTTCCTTATCATCCAGCGCAGGAAAAGATTCAGGCGCTTGAAGGAACTTTTATGTTCAGGGCACGGCGTCAGGGAAGGCGCGCGGCCCAGGGCGTTGAAGCCGTTAATGAATTTATATATCGCGGTCTCCACAGTGGGTTCACTTTTATCGTAACCTTTCAGGAAAAGACCTTCCAGCGAGCCGTGGCCTTCTACGGCGTGTTTTATGTTAATGAGAAAGGCGGCCATTTCGGCCCCGGTGGTGAAGCGATGCTTGAAGTGTTTAAAATTATCTTTAATGGTTCGGGGCGTGTTTGCCCTGAGCCAAACCGAAGGAGAGTCCCCCATGGGGGAGAGCACTTTTTCCACGCTTTTGAGTATCTGGGTAACATTGCCGTAGGCCAGGCAGGCCGCTATGAAGCCGGCTATCTCCCTGTCGGCGGAGCGCTTGTAGCGCCAGACGAACTCCAGCGGGTCCGGGTGTATGAACTCCGGCCTGTTCATCTCGCCATAGATCTTTTCAAAATCTTTTTTGTGCTTGTTCATATTATTCAGCCGGCCCCCCCTATGAAGGGCCGGCTGTAATTTTACAGCTTATTTCGCTGTTTTAGCTCCCAGTATATCTGCCAGGTCCCGCTCCGGGGTGCTTACTGGCATTATATTGAACTTTTCTATCAGCACTTTCAGCACGGCCGGAGTCACGAAAGCCGGCAGCGTGGGGCCCAGGCGGATGTTCTTTATGCCGAGGGACAGCAGCGTGAGCAGGATGCAGACGGCCTTCTGCTCGTACCAGCTCAGGATCATCGACAGGGGTAGTTCGTTGACGCCAACGCCGAAGGCCTTGCCCAGCGCCAACGCCACCTGTATGGCCGAGTAGGCGTCGTTGCATTGCCCCATGTCCAGCAGGCGGGGGATGCCGCCGATATCGCCGAATTCCAGCTTGTTGAAGCGGAACTTGCCGCAGGCCAGCGTAAGGATGACAGTATCCTTCGGGGCCTTTTCTGCGAATTCGGTGTAATAGTTGCGGCCTGGCTTGGCGCCGTCGCAGCCGCCCACCAGGAAGAAGTGCTTTATCTGGCCGGCTTTCACGGCGTCTATCACTTTTCCCGCCACGCCCATTACGGTGTTATGGCCGAAGCCTACCAGTATGGTTTTGTTGTCGCCGTCGGCCTTGAAACCTTCGGCTTTAAGCGCCGCTTCCACGGCCGGGCCGAAATTCCCGCTGGCCAGATGCGTCACGCCCGGCCATTCCACGAGGCCGGTGGTGAAGAGGCGGGACTTGTAGCCATCCAGCGGTTTTTGTATGCAGTTGGTGGTCATCACTACCGCTCCGGGAAAAGCGTCGAATTCCTTCTGCTGGTCCTGCCAAGCGCCGCCGTAGTTGCCGGCCAGGTGCTTGTATTTGTTCAGGCCCGGGTAGCCATGGGCGGGCAGCATTTCACCGTGGGTGTAAACATTTACGCCCTTGCCCTCGGTCTGCTTAAGAATGTTCTCCAGGTCTTTCAGGTCGTGGCCGGAGACCAGCAGCGCTTTGCCCTTGAGCGGGTTTACGCGCACAGGGGTTGGGACCGGGTGGCCGTAGGCGCCGGTATTGGCCTTGTCCAGCAGTTCCATCACGCGCAGGTTCACTGCGCCGCACTTCATGTTGTAGCCTACCAGCTCATCCACAGTCGGGTTTGGTTTGGTCAGGAAATCCAGGGCTTCATGTATGAAGGCGAAGACGGTTTTGTCTTCCTGGCCGAGCAGCAGGGCGTGATCCGCGTAGGCGGCCAGGCCTTTAAGTCCGTAGGTCAGCAGCTCCTGCAGACCGGCGGCGTCGTCGCCAAGGCCTTTTTTTCTGACCTCTATGCCTTTGTCGTCCGCTTCAGCCAGCAGGCCTTTGTGGCCGGCGGCCGGGGCCCAGGCGGCGGGGCCGCCCAGCTTCTCCGGGTTCTTCTCGGCTTTTTCGTACAGCAGGCGGGCTTTTTCCTTTACGGCCTGGCCCTTCCTTATTATCCGTTCTATATCAGCGGCGTCGAAATTCACGTTCGTGACGGTGGTGAACAATGCTTCGGTAACAAATACATCCACTTCCCTGTCCTGGGCGCCTGCAAGGGAGGCGCGCCGGGCGTACATGCTTATCCCTTTCGCCTGCCAAAGCAGCAGGTCCTGCATTTTTGCGGTTTCCGGATCTTTACCGCATACTCCACGCACGGTGCAGCCCGTGCCTTTAGCCGTCTGCTCACATTGGTAACAGAACATGTTTTCGCTCATTATTATTCTCCATGATTATCCTGATTTTCGTGCATTACCGCATATTTTTTATTTTCGTTCTGAAATTCTCATGATCTTGCCGTTGAGCAGGGCTTCAAAACGCCTGTTGGTCTGGCTGAGAAAATCTCCGAACATGCAGGCGCGGTGCCCGCAGGTTTTGCGCCTGAGCAGGCATGTTTTAAGTACGGGGGTTCCGTCTATGGCGGCTATGAAGTCGCGCACCCGCGCTTTTTTGCCGGAGGGCGAAAGGGTAAAGCCGCCTTTGGGGCCGCGCGCTGGGGCCAGCAGACCGGCCCGGGTGAGCTGCTGCAGCACTTTTGAAAGATGATTGTAGGAAACGTCCAGCTCTCTGGCTATGTCGCCGGCGGAGCTCAGTATTTTACCCCGTCCGGCTAAATGGTCGGCGGCGTGTATGGCGATGGCCGCGGCGTCCGAGATGTTGAGGATACTTTGCATTGTGTGCACGTCCTTTATGGTAATGTGGTATTAATATACCAATTAAATAACGCAAATGTCAACAGGGCGGTCTGTCTGCAGGCGCTTTTTAATCAGTGGCTGGAAAGTAAATGGAAAAAATGGCGCCGCCGTCCGGCCTGTTGGCCGCGAAAATTTGCCCGTGCGCCTGCTGCACTATACCGTAAACAGTGGAGAGGCCAAGGCCTGTGCCCTTGCCCTTGGGCTTGGTGGTGAAAAACGGTTCGAAAATGCGGGGCAGGGCTTCCGCGGGGATGCCGGGACCTGTGTCCGCTATTTCAAGTAAGGCGTACCGGATTTCCGGCAGTGAGGGGTGCAGCCCTTTGGGTCCAGCGTTGCGGGTGGTTATGCGGATAGCGCCCTTCCCGCCTACCGCGTCCCGGGCGTTCAGCACAATATTCATCAAAGCCTGTTTAAACTGCTCTGGATCTATCTTTACAGGCTTAAGGTCGCCGGCCAGGGAGTATGTTACGTTTATGCTTTTGCCTGGCAGGGTGTCCAGCAGTATTTTCATTTCCTCTACTTGGGTGTTGATGCCCAGCGCTACGGGCCTGGATTCGCTGCGCCTGGTAAAAAGCATCAGCTGCTTTATGCGGGCGGCGTATTCCTTGGACGAGCGCAGTATTTCGTGGGCGAGTCTCGCGCTTACGGACCCCGGCGTCAGATCTTCGCCCACCAGCTCCATTGAACCTATTATAACGGTCAGGAGGTTGTTGAAGTCGTGCGCTATCTGGCCGGCCAGGAGGCCCAGGGATTCCATTTTCTGGCTTTGCTGCAATTGGGTTTCCAGTGC
>MGVB01000170.1 GCA_001800275.1 Elusimicrobia bacterium RIFOXYA12_FULL_57_11 | reverse complement strand
CTATGCCGCGCGCAAGCACATCCGGCGCGAACCCCGGGCCGTCGTCTTCTACGAAAACCCGCACAACTTGCCCCTCCCTGGCCGCCGAAAGCGTTATGACCATGCCCGGAGTTAAAAAGGAAAGCGCGTTACCGATAGCGTTTATAAACACGCGCTGTATATGCGGTGTGCTCATCTTCACCTCCGGCAGCCCCTCTTCCACCCGCACGATCATTTTTACGCCCTTGCCGGTGGCCTGTCTTGCGAACAAGGCGACGGCATTTTCCATGGGAATCCTTAATGATTCCGTGTGAAATTCATAGCGGGCCCCCTTTATAAGGGATAGCGCGCCCGTTATTATGCTCTTGGCCATCTTTGCAGCCTGCTCCACGCGCCGGGCGTCCTTGGGGTCGGGAGTTTCCTCTTTTGCCATAAGCTCGGCCGAAATCAATATTATGGTCACCACATTGCCGATATCGTGCAGGAGGCTGGCGGTCATGCGCCCCACCTCCACCACAGAAGCGTCCAGCTGGGCCTTAGAATCCTTCTCCGAGGCGGCGGCCATAAGCTTTTCAACCTGGAAACGCTTGAACGACATTTCCGTTTCCAGCCGGCGCCTTACCAGGGCGGCGCGGTAAGTAACGAAAACCGAAAATAGAAAAACCGCCGATTTAACAAAAAAAGCCAGCATCTCCGCGGTTTCCGCACGGGCCGCCTCAAACGACAGCCACCCCAGAGTAAGCACGCACAAGGCCGTTGTAACGGCCACCTCGGGCAGGCGGCCGGTAAGCGCGGCCGTAAAAATGGGCAGCAGGAACAATACCCAGAAATATGAAAGGTGTCCGCCGGATTTAACCAGTATGGCGGAAATAATGGCTATATTGGCCAAAAGCATGGCGTCCACCAGCCACAGGCTTACGCGGTTCCGTTCGGAAAAAAAACGGTTAAACGCGAAGTTGGCCGCCAAAAGCGACATGAACAGGTACAGCACTTCGGGATAGGAAATTAACGGGTTCTGCCGGTAAAAATACGCCAGCGCCACCATGAATACGGAAAAAAGCACCTCGTAATTGCTTTTAGAGAAATCCGCGGTCTCGCCGCGGTTGCCGAATTTATCCAGAAGGCCCATACGCACACTATAGCATTTAGGTTTTTTGGCAAAACACCGCGCCGGCGGGCACGAACCCCCGCCCACCGCAGAAGGCAGCCGGACGGCCGCTAATCGGCGTCGCGGCCATCCGACACATTATGCAGCAGCGCAAAAAGGCCGCCGCTGAAGAGAAGGATTGAAACCAGCACAACGGCAAAGAACCCCAGGTGGGAAGGTTTCTCCATGGCTTCCAGGTAGACGCGCGCCTGGTACACAAGCCCTATAAACCCAAGGAGAGCGCAGGCCAGGGGAATAATTTTGGAGTGGGGCGCGGCCGGCGCGGCGCGCCGGGCGGGAACCTGCAGCGGGCGCTCTACGGGCGCGATATTTTCGGCGTCGGGACCGCCGGTAAGACCCAGCATCTTTTTTGCCAGGACCAGTTCGCGGGGGTCCAGCCACACACCGCCGCAGTCGGAACACTTGTCCACCAGCAGCAGCGGGTTAACAAGCCCCCCGGACCACATTTTTTTGCTGCAGCGCGGGCAGTCGCGCTCTGCGGGCTTGGGCATTATAAGGTCGAAATCGGCGGAAACCTGGCCCTGGGATTGTTTAAGCAGGGCTTCCAGTTCTCCTTTATCGAACCAGATGCCTCCGCAGCCGGGGCAACGGTCCAGTGCCATATCCCCAAGTGCTTTACTCTCTACCAGGGTTTCGGAAGGGCATTTTGGGCAGTGGTTCATATAGTGATAACACCTCGGGCTTTTATTTAAAAATTAACGCATCCCCGGTATTGATTTTAACATAAAAACGCCGGGAGCGGCCCGGCTGGCCCCCCTCACATAGGCCTTTGGGCCCTCCCCAAATAAGCGGCGGCCGTTATAATATAACCAACATACGTAAGAGTTGCGCGCCGGAGAGACTGTTATAAAAACGACACTTGCCTTTCTCACCATGTTCCTGCTGGCGGCGGCCAACCTCAGCGCCCAGCTGAATGTCTACCACCTAGACGTGGGCCAGGGTGACGCCACCTACATAGAACTGCCGAACGGCCGCAACGTACTGATAGACGGCGGCCCCTCCGGCGCCAGGGTGCACAAATTCCTGAAGGAAAAAGGCGTCACCGCCATAGATTATGTGGTGCTTACCCACCCGCACAGCGACCATTACCGCGGCCTTAAGAAAGTCTTCGCGAATTACCAGGTAAAGAATTTCTACGATTCCCGCGCCGAGAACCTGCACGCCAAGGGCGACAACACCCTGCGCGAACTGGCCGCGGCCGAACCCGGCTGCCAGACGCATTACCCGGCAACCGCCACCAACCTCAACTGGGATTCCCACGTAACCGTGAAGGTGCTCCACACCTGCGAAGAGGCGGTGCAGCTCAAGAACAACGACGACGTGAACAACTGCTCCCTAGTCCTGCGCCTGTATTACAATGGCACCGGCCTGCTGTTCACCGGAGACGCCGAAGCCGTGATAGAGAACGCCATGACGCGCGTCTACAAGTCCGGCCTTAAGTCCTACGCCCTTAAGGTCGGCCATCACGGCTCGCGCTATTCTTCCACCGACAAGTTCCTGGCGCGCGTGCAACCCAAGGTAGCCATAATCTCCGTAGGGGTGAACAATATCTACGGCCATCCCCACTCCGAAGCGCTGGACCGCATACGCAAAGCCGGCGCCCAGATATATTTCACGCTGGGCAAAACCCATTCGCTGACAATCCCCGCCCCCAGAAAAGGCGTGCAGCCGCTGCCGGAGCTGCGTCCCTACACCCCCGGCGAAGTACGCCTGCCCCAGGTTGAAGAAGTGGTCTACACCCCCCCGGTGCAGGCCCCGCAAAGCGTTAACACGGCCCTGGAACAGTTGATCAGCTACGAGCAGGCCCGCTAACCCCGCCCAGACATAAACCCCCCGCGGGAATTTACGCCGGACAAACTACACATATTCCAAAAGTCTCCAATTTCGCCAAAAAAGGCGCCTGACGTTTTTTTGTCAGCGCCAGCCACAAGGCGAACGAATAGACCCGGCTGCGGGCAGATGTTTTTAGCTGTGATTTAGCAGGCCAGTCTCAGGGCGGGGGCGGGGCCAGACGCAAAGACAGCAATTCCGGGCGGACTGCGCCCAAACCGGCAGATAAAAGAACTCTTCAAGATGATTTAAATCGCCGCACGCCCTCTCCCCGAATAAAAAGCCCCGCGAAAACCCGCGGGACTTCTCAGATGCAGCATCATTTCTTCAACGGTACTTTTTTCGTATCTCCCGCATTTGGGAACGAATAGTATTACGATCCTCTTCGGTCTTGGCAGAACGCATATTTTCCATGAGCGGCGCCAACTCTTCCCGCATCTTGCTGTTCTTGGCCGCCCGCTCGGCCCGGGCCACCTTTTGTTCCGGGGTAAGCTTCGCCTCCTCCTCCGCTGCGTACTTGACCTGGAGGTCCTGTATTTTCGCGCGGAATATTTCCCTTTCCTCGTCGGTTTTTGCCTCAGCCATGGATTGCTCAAGCTGAGATATTTCCAGCCGGAAAGGGTTCTTTTTGAGCCGCCCTTCCATATTCCTGCGCTGTTCTTTTTTCCCAGCCGGAATCACCCCTTTTACGGGGCGGGCGGGCCGATACTGCGCCCTGGCCGACTTAATTTTAGCCTGGACGGCATCGCGCTCTTCCTGGGTTTTGGCGTTCCGCCTTTCCTCCGCAAAGCCCCTCATCATCTGCCGATAAGGATCCTGCCGCGCCACACCTCCCTTATCCGCTTCTTTATATGGATCGCCGGAAGTGTCCTGCGCGAAAGCGGTTGCCACTGACATAAGCGCCAAGGCGCCAGCGACAATAGTTATCTTGTTGATCTTGATGTTAAACATATCCTCTCCTTGAAAGTGCGCACATCCCCGCTTAGCTAGCTGGCGACAAAGTCCGCCGAACACTAAAAGTCCCACTCTTAACCTATATTGTAGCGCATCCGGGAGATATTTCAAGGGGACCACCCCGGGCATTTCCCCGGAGACACTTTGTCAAGGTATCGGCCAATGCAGACATCTCCTGGGGCGGCACATTCCCCGCTCCTAATACTACCGCCGCCATTGACTTTCCGCTGGCGTATGGTATAATACCCTTAATAATTAAGGGTATTATACATGACAAACAGCCGCCACAACCATAAAGGGACATTTGAGCACCTCTATAAAATCGCTGAGGGGCAAAGTGGTTATTTTACAACCAAACAGGCTGAAGCGGCCGGTTTTAGTCAAAAAAATCATGGCTACCATGTTCGAACGGGCAACTGGATAAGGGAACAACGTGGAATCTATCGCCTGGCCAAGTTTCCACCAGCGGAACGGCCGGATCTCATGTTTTGGTGGCTGTGGTCACGCAATCGCAACGATGTACCGCAGGGCATTTATTCGCACGAAACAGCGCTGAGTCTTTATGATCTTTCGGATATCAATCCGGCCAGGCTGCATATGACGGTACCGCGCTCTTTTCAACGAAGAAGCGATCGATCTAAAATCCCGGTCCTTCACCGGGGCAACGTACACAAAGACGATATTGAGATCAGATTCGGCGTTAAGGTAACCAAGGCGCTAAAAACCATCGCAGATCTTCTGACAGCCCGCACGGTCGAGATGGATCACATGCAGCAAGCGGTGAAACAAGCGTTCCAGCGCGGGCTCATTACCCGCGCAGAACTGAAACAAGCCAAACGGATTTCACCCGCCATCAAGAAAGAAATAGAGCAACTCAGGGGAGACCAATAATGGACAAGCTGAAGAAGTATGACACCCCGACAGCGTTTCGCCGCGCTCTCGAAGACCGGCTCAAGCAAAAAGCAAAAGATGAGAAATTAGATCTTCAGCGCCTCCTGAGAGGAGTAGCTTTCGACCGCCTGCTGGCCCGCCTGTTCGCCCGAAAGGACGCGGCATGGATTCTTAAGGGCGGCTATGCCCTGGAATTGAGGATGAAGGAAGCCCGCGCAACCAAGGACATAGATTTAGCTCTTCGGCATTCCTTGGGCACGGAGAAAGACCAGCCTCTTAAAGTGATGATCCTTGAGGCGCTCGCAAAAGCTGCGGGCCAGGATTTGGGCGATTTCTTTTCGTTCAATATCGGCGAAGCAATGCTGGACCTGGATGCGGCACCTTATGGCGGAGCCCGCTTCCCTGTAGAAACCCGCCTGGACGGCCGGAGTTTTGTGCGATTCCACATAGATGTCGGAGCTGGCGACGTGGTGCTTGCGCCGTTTGATGTGACGCAGGCCCATGACTGGCTGAAATTCGCCGGAATACCCGGCGCGGAGTTTCCCACTATTTCGCAGGAGCAGCACTTCGCCGAAAAGCTGCACTCCTACACTTTACAGCGCCTGATGCCGAACTCTCGCGCGAGGGACCTTATAGACATGCTTCTGTTGATCGGCTCCGGCAAGATGGATCGCACCAAAGTCCGCCAGGCACTGAGCGCCACCTTTAAGCGCCGAAAGACGCACCCCTTGCCGGAGTTCCTCGACAAGCCGCCCGTTGCCTGGAAAGGCCCCTTCGGGGCATTGGCCGGCACGTGCGGCCTGTCAGAGGACTTAGATGAGGCGTTTAAAGTTTTAAACGCCTACTATTCAACGTTGCCAGCAGAATAGAACTCCCCCTCACCCCAAAGATACATCCCCCTCAAAGGGGCCCCTATAGGCTGTAATACCGGCATTTGCTTCTGGATGGACACCCATATGGACACCAACGCCTAAAACAGACACCTGCCTTAAAATGAAAACGACGACAATTTTTTAAGGATTGTCGTCGAGAAACTAAAGACCTGGCAGAAGTGTTAACGCTTTTTCAAAAGGATATAGACCGGGCGGATCTTCTTGTCGCGCATTGCATGAATTATGACGAGAATGTTCTCGGTGCGGAATTTCTACGTTGCGGGATGAAAAACCCCTTCCCGGCCAAGAGGAAGCTCTGCACTATGCAAAGCACAGTTGATTTCTGCGCCATACCAGGGAAGGATGGTTATAAGTGGCCTCAACTTTCAGAACTACACCGTAAATTATTCCACACCGATTTCCCCCGCGCCCACACCGCCGGCGCAGATACAGCTGCCGTCGCAAAATGCTTCTGGGAATTGAACCGCCTGGGGATTCTTAAGGCATAAATACCCCCATCAATAACCTTTGCCACTTGACGAGGAAACTTTGACCTGATATACTGGTTGTAAGAATTTATTAACAATTGTTAATACTTTCTAACAATATGACACAAAAGCTATCCGCGCTCTCCCTGCTTAGTCAAAAGTCACCGGCGATAATCCTGCGCTTCCTTTGGAAGAGCCGCGCCGAATGGAGCGGCAGGGAAATAGCCAGGCAAACAGGCTTAAGCGCCCCAGCCTGCCATGAGGCGCTAAAGCAGCTTGATGCCAGGGGCCTTGCGCTTTTCAGACGCGTCTCCAATGTCCATCTTTATAAGATAAATTCAGACAATTACCTGGTTAAGAATGTTTTTGCCCCTTTATTCCAAACCGAGGACGAACTGCCTGGGCAGGTCCTGAAAACTATCAACAAATTTTTAACCGACTACCCGGAAAACAAGAAGATCTTTTCTGCTGCTATCTTCGGCAGTATGGCCACAGGGCATGAACGCCTTAATAGCGACCTCGACTTGCTTATAGTCACCCATGACGCCGCAAGCGCAAAGGACCTCGAAGATCGCATACAGGATCTTCGGACGCTGATTTACAAGCAATTCAGTATCCCCCTTTCGCCCTACATTCAGCCGCTGGCCGAAATTAAGGCCAAGCATAAGCAGAAGTTGCCCTTGATCATTAAAATATTAAAAGAAGGCCAAGGCATATACGGCAAAGACCTTAAGGAGCTTTTAGAATGACACCCAAACAACATAAGACTCGTGATGTTTCCAGAGATCACTACACCACTTACCGCAAAAAGGCCAAAGAATTCCTAAACTCTATGGAAGCTTCTTTGCGCGTCAGGGAATGGAACGCGGCCGGGCTTAATGCCGTGCATTGCGCCATTTCTTCGGCAGACGCGCTGCTGGTATATCATGCGGGTATCCGCTCAGCCGGGGATTCGCATCACGATATTTCTTTTCTGCTGGTACAACATGTCAAAGATGCCGACACCGCCCCAAAAGCAAAAACCCTTTCAAAGATAATCGATTACAAATACCTCGCGGCCTACGAAGACCGGGAAATAATCGAATCCGAAGCTTTGGAGCTGGCGAAGATCACCCGAAGATTCTTTGATTGGATGGAGTCCCTGCTGTCCTGATACTGGCCGCACCGAAACTCGCCCTTCCCAACACCATACCCCCCCGCCCCCCCAAAGGGGCACCGATAGGCTGTAATACCGGCATTTGCTTCTGGATGGACACCTATATGGACACCAATGCCTAAAACTAACACCCGCCCCAAAATGAAAAAGACGACAATCTTATGAGGATTGTCGTCGAGAAACCACTTTTAAAAAACTGGAGCGGGCGATGGGAATCGAACCCACATCTCAACCTTGGCAAGGTCGCGTTCTACCACTGAACCACGCCCGCTTGATGCCGTTGCCTTAAACTTCAAGGCTCGCAATATTCTACCAAAAAAATAACCCAACTGAAACTTTTTACCCCTTTTTACATCTCATTAGTGAAGCCGAAAAAGATGAGGAGCAAAACAATGATCCTGATAGCTTTATTTTTATCCCTGTTTACGGCGGCAACCGCGGCCGCGCAGGAAAACACCCCCCTTACCCTTTCCCATGCGGTGGAACTAGGCTTAAAGTCCGACAATATAGTGAAAACCGAAGCGGCCCGCGTAAGCGGCGCGCGGGCGGGGCTCGGGCAGGCGAAACTATCCAGGCTGGGCGGGTTAAAACTCAAAGGCATGTACACGGACGGCACCGACCCCGTTTACGCCTTTGCCACGGCCATGAAACAGGGAACCTTCACCATGGCTTCCATGGCAACCATAAATAACCCAAACCCCGCCCGCAATTATATGGCCGGCATAGAGGCCGGGGTACCGCTTTTTACCGGCTTTGCGGCCTCCAACGCCGTAAAAATGGGAAATTTAGGCGTTGAGGCCGCGCAGTATGACTACGAAAGGGCAAAAGCCGGCATAACCTTCAAAATCACCTGGCAATGGCTCACGGTACTGCTGCGCGCCAAACTTGCCGCCCTGGCCGCCACCACCGTTAAAGAGGCGGAAACTGAATTAAAAACCGCGCAGATGCTTAAAGATAAAGGCATGGTGCTGGGTTCGGATTATTACGGCGCCGAGGCCATACTCTCCACCCTGCGCGGCTACAGCCTGAACTGGCAAAAAGCCCTGGAACTGGAAAAAGAAAAACTGCGAATAACACTGGACATACAGACGGCCGCGGGAGCCACCCCCGCGGGCACCCTGGGCGCGCCTTACTACCCCGCACAAGCCCGCCCCTCCGCGGCAAGGCGCGACATTAAAGCGCTTGAAAAAATAACGGAGATTGCAAAGACCGCGCAGGCGATGCGGGCAAATGCCCTACTGCCGGCAGTCGAGGCCTTTGGCAGTTGGGAAACCAATTCCGAAAGCCTGTCCGCTTTCCGGGACAACCGCATGCTGGGCATACGCCTAACCATGCCCTTAGGCGACCCTGCGTATTTCGCCAGAAAAGACGCCGCCAAAGCCGAAGCCGCCATGGCGCAAAGCCGCCTGGACGAAGCGCGCCGGCAAGCCTCCCTTGAAGCCGCCGAAGCCGCCAACAATTACAGCTCGGCCCAGGAAAGCCTGCCGGTAGCCAAAGAAACCCTGCAAAAAGCGCGCCAGTCACTGGAACTGTTCCGCCCACTCTACCGCCAGGGCCGCCAGAGCGTACTGGAAGTACTGCGCGCCCAGGCCGCCGTACTCCAGGCCGAAGCCGCGTATTACGAAACCCTTTATAAAATACATCTTTATCACGCGCAGTCCCTGCTGGCATCCGAAACCCTGGACGCCGCCGCAATACAGGAAATGTCGGGGCAGCTGGGCAGAGAGGAAAATAATTAGAGTCAGCCTGTAAACCCAAGAGGCCTGGCAAGGGTATGGGGTTGGCAGGCCCTCACGGAGCCCGACGCTTGCGTAAGCGCGGAGGGCGAGTGGGGAGGGGCGCGCACGGTGTGCGCGACCCCGTGCCTGACAAGCCCATACCCTTGCCAGGCCAAACCAAACAGCAGACAGCCAGCAACCCAGTTTTAAGTTAAGGCACAGGAGCAAGACAATGAACAACGAAACACACCACAAATACGGCATGGCCGGGCGCATGGCGGGAGCTTTCATAAACTCGCGCCTTACGCCTATCCTTATAATAACGTTCATATTACTGGGCGTCTTCTCCACCCTCAAGCTCCCCCGCGAAGAAGAACCCCAGATCAACGTCCCCATGTTCGACATAATGGTGCCCTTCTACGGCGCCGCCCCCAAAGAAATAGAAAAGCACCTCGTAGAAGTAGGCGAGCGCAAGCTCTGGGAAATACCCGGCGTAGAATATATCTACTCCATAGCCCAGCCCAACTTTGCCATGTTCACCGTGCGCTTTAAAGTAGGCACCTCACCCGAAGCCGCCGCCAACCTCATCTACACCAAAACCCTGGACAACAAAGACCTGTTCCCGCGCGGCGCCGGCGAACCCATGATAAAATTCCGTGCCATAGACGACGTTCCCGTACTGGCTCTCACCCTCTGGAGCGACGCCGCCAACGATTACGAACTGCGCCGCGCCGCCGCCCGCATACAGACCGAACTCAACTCCGTAGCCAACGTCTCCGAAACCCGCATCATCGGCGGCCACAAGCGCCAGTTCATAGTCCACTTCGACCCCGCCGCCCTGGCGCGCCACCGCCTTACCCCGCCCGTACTGGCCGGCATAATAAAGATGTCCAACGCCAAGCTGCCCGCCGGTCATTACAACCAGGGCGACAGTAAACTGCTGGCCGAGACCGACGCTTTCGTACGCAGCGCCGACGACCTTAAAAACATAATCGTAGGCGTCTACGACGGCCGCCCGGTAAAGCTCTCCGAAGTGGCCGCCATAGTGGACGGCCCCGACGAAGAAGAACGCTCCGTAACCATGCTGCAGGGCCCCGCCTCCGCCATAACAGCCGCCGGCGAACGCCCCGCGGTAACGCTCTCCGTGGCCAAGCGCCGCGGCGCCAATGCCACCGAAGTGTCCCGGACGGTGCTGGCCAAGGTAGAGGCCATGAAAGGCCGCGAAATACCCGACGGCATAAGCATAACGGTCACCAGGAATTACGGGGAGACCGCCAAAGCCAAATCCGACGAACTCATTTACCACATGCTGCTGGCCACGCTGTCGGTTACCCTGCTGATAGCGCTTACGCTAGGCCTGCGCGAAGCCGCCGTGGTGCTGGTGGCCATCCCGGTAACGCTGGCGCTCACCATGCTGGTGTATTACCTCTATGGCTACACCCTTAACCGCATAACCCTGTTCGCGCTGATCTTCTCCATCGGCATCCTGGTGGACGACGCCATAGTGGTGGTGGAGAACATCAACCGCCACTGCATACTGAACCGCAAGAACTCCCTGTACCGCAATATCCTCAACGCCGTGGACGAAGTGGGCAACCCCACCATACTAGCCACCTGGACGGTAATAGCCTCCATCCTGCCCATGGCCTTCGTCAGCGGCATGATGGGCCCGTATATGCGCCCCATCCCCATAGGCGCCTCGGTGGCCATGCTGTTCTCGCTGGGAGTGGCGTTCGCTTTCACTCCCTGGCTGTATGTGAAGGTGGTCCAGAGCTGGCCGCTCAAGCATTGCGAAAACCCCCGGGAGGGGCTGCTGGACCGCCTGTACCGCGGCTTGATGAAAAAACTTATCTACGAACCGGCCGCCGGCAAAAAATTTCTGGCATTCACCGCGGGGCTCCTTGCCGTTGTCCTGGGCATGGTAGCTTTCAGGCTGGTGATCTTCAAAACCCTGCCGTTCGACAACAAGAACGAATTCCAGGTAGTTATAAACATGCCGGAAAGTTCGTCTTTGGAACTAACGCAGCGCGCGGCCGGCCAGATGGCCCGGCACCTGGCCACCGTACCCGAAGTGCGCGACCTGCAGGTATACGCCGGCGCCTCGGCGCCGTACAACTTTAACGGCCTGGTGCGCCATTATTTCCTGCGCCGCGAACCCTACCAGGCCGATATACAGGTGAACCTGTCCGACAAGGGCGAGCGCCGCCGGCAAAGCCACGCCATAGCGGCGGCGGTACGCGGCCCGCTTAAAAAGATAGCCGACAGCTACGGAGCGCGCCTGCAGGTGGCGGAAGTCCCCCCAGGCCCGCCGGTAATGGCCACCATGCTCATAGAGGTCTTCGATCCCAACCCCAAAAACCAGCGGGCGCTGGCCGAGGATATAAAGAATATCCTCCGCAAAACCGAAGGCATAGTTGACGTGGACTCCTATATCCCCGAAGACCAGCCCATAACCCGGCTGGTGGTGGACAGGCAGAAGGCCACTTTAAACGGCGTGGCGGCCTCCGAAATAGTGCAGACCGCGGCGCTCTCCCTTTCCGGCTCCGACATAGATTCCGCGCACGTGGAAGACGAGAACGAGGCTGTGGATATACGCCTGCGCCTTTCGCCGGAGAAGCGCCGCCGGCTTGAGACGCTTAAAGAGATAAAATTCTTTTCGCCCAACGGCACGGCCATCCCCATGGCCAGTTTTGTAACCGCTGAGACCGGGCTTGAGAACCAGCCCATCTACCGCAAGAACCTGCAGCGCGTGGCTTACGTAACGGCCGACATAGCCGGCGGCACAGAAAGCCCGGTGTACGCGGTGCTGGACCTGAAAAAAGAAATAGACGCGCTCGCCAAAGCGCGCGGCGCCGGCATAACCCAGTACTTCACCCGGCAGCCGGTGAGCTCCTCCGAGACAGCCATAAAGTGGGACGGGGAATGGCATATCACCTACGAAGTTTTCCGGGACCTGGGACTCGCCTTCGTTATGGTGCTGGTGCTTATCTACATACTGGTAGTGGCCTGGTTCGAGGACTTCCTTACGCCGCTGATTATAATGGCGGCCATCCCCATGGCGCTTATCGGCATTATCCCGGCGCATTGGGGCATGGGGGCGTTCTTCACCGCCACGTCCATGATAGGGTTTATAGCATCGGCCGGCATTGTAGTGCGCAATTCCATAATACTGGTGGACTTCATAAACCTTAAGATCCGGGGCGGCATGCCGCTGGCGGAAGCGGTGATAGAGGCCGGCGTGGTGCGCTTCCGGCCCATGCTCCTTACGGCGCTGGCGGTAATAGCCGGCGCGGGCGTAATACTGTTTGACCCCATCTTCCAGGGGCTGGCGATATCCTTGATAGCGGGGCAGATAGCGGCGACGCTGCTGTCGCGCGTGGCGGTGCCGGTGCTGTATTACCTGACTTTCAAAAAGAAACTGGAGCACGCGCATGTGCGCAAGCCGGAGCCGAAACCGGGCGAGCTTACGGACGAGGCGCTGGGCTACACCGGGGAATGAGAATAAATAACTTCGCCCGGGCAGCCCGTAGCGGTGCGGGGCGTTCCCCTGTTCCCCGGTTGCGGAAAGGGGGCCCCAGCCGCGGCGGCTGGGGGGAAACCGGCGCAAGGGTTTCCTCTGCCCGGGGGAACAGGGGAACGCCCCGCACACAGCTACGGCGACACAAGTTTACAGGATGCTGGCTCAAGTCTTGGAGGATAATATGACGATAAATGACACGCTTAGGCTGCTTGCGGGGTTTATAGTGCTGCTCAGCCTGGGGCTGGCGGTTTACGTGGACAGGAACTTCTTATGGCTGACGGCTTTTGTGGGGGCGAACCTTTTGCAATCGGCTTTCACAAAATGGTGCCCGGCCATGTGGTTCTTCAAAAAACTCGGACTTACGGAGTGTTGACCATGAAAATATTCTGGATCGTTTTTTCGGCCCTGCTGACAGCCGCGTTTACCTGGCTTGGGCACACCCAAAACCAGGATTTTTACCTGGCGGCGGTTATTTCCGGGTTCGCTTTGTTCAGATCAGGCACCGGCAGCGCCTGCCCGCTGGTATGGCTGTTCACCAAACTGGGAGCCGGGGGGCTCAGCTGCCCCGCAGACATAAAGAAATAGGGATCGCGTTCAACTTGAGCCCTGGCGAAGGTACCGCCGGCGCGGCACGGGGTTAACCGGGGTTTCCAGGATATAAAGCACCGGGAAATCGGAAGTTGTTTCGGTATAGCGGCGATAGCCCCCCAGGTAAGGGGAAATAGTTTCATCAAACCACCGATACCGGGCGAACAGCACCATGCCGGGACGCTCCTCCATGATTATCCGGATAAAGTCCCCTGGCGTCAAAAGCCCGGTTTTCAGCCTTTTCATGGAAGAAGATACAAGAAACGGATGTACCGGGAGATCGGCGTAAAAAGGGAAAACAGGACGGTCGGTAACCACCATGCCGGCCTGACCCCGGTATTTTTTCATCAAAGACATCAGCCCGGGATACTCCGGCTGGGCATGACCGGCCAGCAAACCCGGAATCGCCGCAACTTTCACAGGAAGCCTGGCTGCGGAAAGAACCAGAGCTCCGCACAGAAAAACACCGGGTAAGATTATTTTAGCATCCAATTCCCGAAGGTCGCGCCTCCAATACTGTTTTGAGGTCGCCAGCATTATGTACCCGGCGGATGAAGCCAGCCAGCATAAGGGGACCACAAAATAAAGACGGTGATGGTACCATATCGGGCTGTGCAGGCTGAAAACTACCAGCCCCGCGGCAACACCCGCCGCCGGCATCCAGAGCTTTTCCCTGTCCTCCCTGGCGGAGAAAAGCAATACGCCAGCGGCCAGGAGCGCTACATCATACTCCTCCGCCAGCCAGGCCGCCAGACTTTGCCAATGGTGCCCCTGGGCTCCATAGCTGGCCAGATAAGGCTTCAGTATTTGTAGATAGTTTACAGAACAGAACCCGAAAGACACCAGCAGGAACGCCGCAAAAAAAGCCGCGAACCAGAGAAACCCCGGATACCTGGCGGCTTCTGCCATATTCCGCCCGGCGACTGTAACCCTTTTTGCCCGCAGGATCCCGATAAGCATGGGGAACAGATATATCAGGGAGAAGAATTTGGTGAGCACCGCCAACGCGAACACCGCTCCGGAAAACACCAGATATTTTCTCTCCAGGTTTGCCCGGTACAGTACCACGCCGTATAGCGCCAGCGCGGATAAAGCGACAGCCGGGACAGAACCCATAACCGCCACGCTTAAACTCACATACCAGACTGAAACGGCCACAAGGATTACAGCCAACAGCGCGGCGGCATGATCGTACGTTCTGCTGACTATCTGGTATACGGCCCAGAGCAGGAGGGCGGAAAACGAAAGCATCAGCAACCGGGCGGCCTGGACGGACGGCCCAAAAAGTTTAAAGACCCAGGACAACATGAGCACCAATACCGGCGGATGATCCATCCAGACTTCCCTGTATAACGCATATCCTTTCAGATGCATGTATGCCCGCATCAGGTACAGGCCCTCGTCTATATCGAACTCAAAGACCCGCCCGAACGGAACGAAAACCGTTATTATTAAAAAAAACAGACCGGCGACCGCCAACCCGTACAAGTTTTTGGGGAAGGATACAGAGGAAAGACGGAAGAGGGGTGTTGTCATGGCTGAAGAAACTGCACCGGTCAGGCGGCCGGAGCGGTCCTGGAAAGGCACTTTATTTTATACGGCCGGGCATGCGCCGTTGCATAGCCGGCGCCGCCAAACCGCAACCGGAGAAGATCGCCTGCGCCTTCTTTCAGCCTGTCCCATATGCCGTATTTGGAAACGCCGTTCTTGCGCGGATGATGCGTGACCCGGACTTCCCCTATCCTGCAGCCCCGCTTTGCCATAATAACATCAAAAAACCTGTGCAGCCCGCCCCAAAGACAGATGCCCTCAGTGCTCTTCTTCCTGAAGACGCGCAAAGAACAGCCGACATCGTGTATCCCGGTGCCGGCGGTAAGGCTGCGCACCATGTACGCCGCCCTGGAGGCAATGCGTTTCAGCGCGGGGTCGCGCCGCGGCGACCGCCAGCCGCAGACAAGGTCAAAACCTTCGGCCAGCCTGGCAAGCAGCGCCGGAATATCCCGCGGGTCATTTTGCCCGTCCCCGTCGAGAGTGATATAAATCTCCCCGGCCGCGTGGTCGAATCCGGCCTGCAGCGCGGCGGCCTGTCCCGCATGCTCCGCAAGTTCTATAAGCACAAGACTTTTGCCCTGCACGGCTTTCAGGCGCAGCACCCCGCAATCGGTCGAAGCGTCATCTATAAAAATAATTTCATGCGTCCCGGGCAACCGGCCCATCACTTCGCTGACCGCCAGATACACCGGCACAACCGAATTTTCTTCGTTGCGGACAGGAATAATCACCGAATATTTCATAATGCGATACGCCAGGAGAGCTCAGCCCGGCCTTGAACTTGTTATAAGGGCAAGATTCCGGATATAAATAACTATCCCCACAGACTGGCCCACAATGAACACCGGGTCCTTCTTATGCAGAGCGTATATCAGCAGGCACACACCCCCCGCCAGGCTGAAATACCAAAAGCTCAAGGGAATCACGCTCTGTTTTTTCTTTTCCGAAACCAACCATTGGACCAGGAACCTGAGGAAGAACAAGGTTTGGGAGAGAAGCCCGAAAATAACCCACAAATCGTCTGTTGTCAGCCACTGCGGCATAGTGTATTCCCCGTACAGACCCGATGATATTTTTCGCCCTTGAACAGATTTTAACATATTAACTATTTTAGCGCTGCGGCGGCGGAACGCCGGGACGGCTTTTGGTGTCACTCCGGACAAGCCTGCACCAACGCCTTAAAGTGATAAAATGAATACGCTAGGGTTTTTTCCGGGCCAGGAAGAAGGCAAAACGGCGGCTAAGCACACATGAAAAACAGGACCATACTGGCAATAATCATATTTTGCGCCGCTTTACTGCGGCTGTCCCAGCTGGGGGATATCCCCTTTTGGGAAGACGAACTATACACCCTGTACCGCAGCAAGATGCCGCTTGTTTCAGCCATGTACAACCTTATCCGCGTGCCCACGCACCCCCCCCTGTATTACTTCCTGGTCAACCTCTGGGTCGGGCTTTTCGGGGACAGCGAGATCGCACTTCGTCTGCCGTCGGTCATCTTCTCCACAGCGTCAGTCTTCTATATCTTCAAATTAGGCGAAAAACTTTACAGCCCGCGCTCCGGATTGTACGCCGCGGCGCTTGCGGCCATTTTTCCCTTCAGCCTCTATTACGCGCAAGAGGCCAAGATGTATTCGCTCAGCTGGCTCTTATGCCTGGCATCCTTTTTGCTGTTTTACCGCTTGCTGGAAAATTTCAGCAAAACCGGCCTAACCGCGTATATCCTGCTTACAACAGCCTCCTGGTACACCTCCTACACAGTGATCATCTGCACACTCGTCCAGTTCCTCACCCTTTTCCTGCTTAAACCGTCTCCCGCCTGGAAAAAATGGTTTTGGGCTTATTTCCTGATACTATTGCTCTATTTCCCCTGGCTTGGAATCGTAGCGGGACAATCTTTATCCTGGGAATGCATACAATGGGTGCCGCCCACTGATAATTATCTGCTTCAAACCGCAAAACATATTTCCGGCATATTAAATTTCCCGCCTTGGGGCACACCCGGCAAATGGATAGCGGCGCCACTCACGGTCCTTTACCTGCTCATGGCGGCAGGCGCCATAGCAGGCCTTAAGAAAGACGGGTCTTTTCCATTTCGCGTTAATATCAAAACCGCGGACACCATCCTCCTGGCCTGGCTTTGCCTCCCCTTTGCGGCGTATTATCTTATCGACAAGTTCTGGTTCCGGATCTTCAGCTTGCCAAGGTATATCGGCTTCGTGCATATTCCTTTGCTGCTTCTTGCAGGCAAAGGAATTTGCAAGCTCACGGCCAGGCAGCAGGCTGCGGCGCTGGTTATCCTTTGTTTAACGTCTTCAGCGGGAATTAACGCATATTACTCGGGGGGAAGAAAAATACTTGACCAGCGGTGGGAAGAGGCGCTGGCATTTATAGAGAGTTCAAGCCCCCGGAAAAGCCTTGTGATTACCGCCATCGACCCGGCTGCCCTGGCCTGCTACAAGACAAGCCTTACGCTGCGGCCGGGCGTTTTACCGCAATCACTTATTGACAGCGCCAAAGGCCAAAGGTCTTTCTTTGTTATATTAAGGGATGAGCAGTCCATCCCCGCCATAGTCTCCGGGCACCACCTTCGAAACCAATGGAAGAAAGGCTCACTGCACATACTGCGCTATGAATGACCGCCGCCAACATACGGAAGACCCGCCCATAAAAAAAGAAGCGGGCATCTGATTACTGCGCTGAATAATCCACAGACAAGAAGGCCCCGCCTGCGCGGGGCCTTTCCTGTCAGCCTCAGTATCTATTTACTCTTGCCTTCGGCCTTAGGCTCTTCCTTGGGAAGGGACTTGAAGCACATGAACCAGTCGTAGCAGTTTATTCCCGTCTCTCTCTGCGTGTCCACGCGCGTTTTGGCCAAGCCGCAGGAGTTGGGCGGAGGCACGATCACGTCTTCACCCGGGCGCCAGTCGGCCGGGGTGGCCACCTTATACTTATCGGCGGTCTGCATGGCTATGATCAGGCGCTTTATCTCGTCGAAGTTGCGGCCCGCGGAAAGCGGGTAGTAGATCAGCGCCCTGATCTTGCCGGCAGGGTCTATAAAGAACACCGCGCGCACGGCCTGGGTGCCAGAGGCGTTGGGCTGCACCATGCCGTATTTCCGGGCCACGTCCATCTTTATATCCTCGATCAGGGGGAAGGTGACCTCCACGTTCTTCATACCCTTGTACTCTATCTTCTCCTTTATCATCCTGAGCCACGCCACATGGCTGTAGATGCTGTCTATGGACAGACCTATAACCTCGGTATTCAGGGCCCTGAACTCCGGCACCATCCTGGCGAAGGTCATGAACTCGGTGGTGCACACCGGGGTAAAGTCGGCCGGGTGGCTGAACAGTATTACCCATTTTCCTTTGTAGTCGGCCGGGAAATCCACCGGCCCCTGCGTGGTAACGGCCTTGAAGGCCGGGGCGTCGTCCCCGATAAGCGGTACGCCCTCGGCGAAGACAGAGGAAACAGCTACAGCCGCCAGCAGCAGCGGCACTATTACTATTTTTTTCATTTTTTCTCCTCCTTTCAACGCTTGCGCGTTGAAAGCGATATTCCGATTCATTTTACTTGTTGTCCGCAGAATTAAGATGCGCCGCGGCACGAAAAGTTTCATGCCGCGGCGCGGTCCCGCCCAAAACCAGGTTAAAAGGAAAAAGCAAGGCCCAGGGAATAGTAGTCGCTGCGCGCGGCGCCGCCTCCGGGACTGAACCCCTCCCAGCCCGCGGAGATCTCAGCAGGGCCCGCTTTAACGGACAGGCCGAAAGTCAAAGACTCGGAATCCGGCTGGTCCAGCAAGTAAGAGGTTTTGGCGTAGCCCGCCTCCGGGGCAAGCGGCAGGCCTGGCGCGCGCAGACGGGCCGAGACGGCCGTATCGGGAAAACCGCTGGTACCTATACTGCCTATATCCACCGGCAGCTGCCGGGCCTCGGCCGTAACGTCTTTGTCGTATGCGGTTTTTGTGAACCGCCCGCTGACACGCAGGCCATAGGCCTTAACAGAGGCCGCTATCCCGTAATCTGTCTGGCTTAACTTAAAAGCGTCGGTAAGGGTGGAGACAGAAGACCTCCGGCCGGGACCGGACAAAACAGTAGAGGTAGACGCGGCATAGATATCCTCATGGGCGGTAAGGCCCGCGAACAGGCCAAACGTCATATCCTCCAGGGAAGCGTCCCCGTCAGGTTCCCCCAGCAGTTTATAAGAGAGATCCCCATAAACGGCTGTATTATTATATCCGCCCGTTTCCGGGGTTATGGACAACTCGGCTCCGGCGCTCCAATTCCCGCGCTCCAGCCCCCCACCCAGGGAATAAGTGGAATACCTGTCGATCAAGTCGCTTGAATAAGTATTCACGGAAGGGCGCAGGTAATACGCGTCGTCACCCCATTCGGAGAAAAAGTTCAACCCGGCATAGCCGTTAGGGCCGGCGGTGTAACGCCCCCCCGTATCAGTATACGCCTGCGCGCCGCCGGCCAAAAACAAAAAAAACACAGCGGAATATACCCGTTGTTTCATATTAATCCCTTTATAGACCGCCGCCCGCGAAAAGCGGGCGGCGGCAGACCCTTGCCACGCTACTTACGCTTTCCTGCGCCGCGGTTCTGGCCGCGGTTTTCAGAACGGACTCCCCGGTTGCCGGAAGAATGTTCTTTTGTCCTCAACTTTTTCCTTTCCTGCTTGCGCTCCTGCTTCTTCAGCGCTTTTTCATCACCGCTGCCGGGCTTCTCCTGGTTCTTTATTGCCGCTTCATCGCCGGCATTCCGGGAGGTTTCCCGCGCAATATCGCCTTTAGCGTTTTCAGCCCCGGCCATTTCGCGCGTCCGGGTTTGCTCTTTTATCTCTTGCTTGTCGCCATCGGCGGCTTTCGCCTCATCTTTACCGGTTTTAAGGCGGAGCTGCTCTTTGAGCTGCAGCTTGTCCTGGGCCTGCAGCTTGTCCTGCGTCTGCAGTTTATCCCCGGTCTGCAGCTGATCCTGAGTCTGCAATTTATCCTGGTCTTTAACAGCGTCCTGTGCTTTTAACCCCGCAGGCAGCATAAGCGCAGCCGCCAGCAGGAGTATCGCGAACCGCAAGTTATTGTTTTTCATATGGCCTCCATGTTTTTGCGGTCCCGTCACCGCCTGATATGCTGACGCCCCTGCCGTCCAAAAGGTTTAGTTGCCTCGCCGCCCCCCGCGCCCGGTCCCGCCGGACCGCCTCTCGTTTTTTCGCTCCTGCCGGTATTCCCTGCGCAGTTCTTCACGGCGTTCCCTGGAAAGCTTCTGCCACTTCTTGAATTTTTTCAGCAGTTTTTCCCGGCCGTTTGCGGGCATGGCCTCAAAACGGCTCCAACGCCCGCGCAGCTCCGCCTGGCGCTCTTTGGTCAGGGAGCGGAAGCGGGCGAAATTCCCCTTGATCTCCGCTCTCTTGTCCGCGTCCATCCCTTTCCACTTCTCATAATTAGCCAGCACCCTGGTTTTTTCAGCCTCCGGCAGTTTATCCCAGGCCGCCTGCCTGGCCAAAGGAGCGTCTTCGGCCGCTCTGGCGGCTTGCGCGCCAAAGGCCATAAGGAGCAAAGTTAACGGCAGGAATCTAAGGCTTTTCATAAGACCTCCCGGTGGAAGTGGATATTTTTACTGGTTCGGCTGGCGCAAAAGCAGCCGGAGCGGCGGTGGAAACGGCCGGAGCCGTTGAGACCGCCACAAGATAGTTTTCCTGCGGGTCATCCTCAAGTATCTCAAGATTGGCCAGCAGCTCAAAGTCGCTGAAAAAATCCATATTATCCAGCACCTCGGCCGGCGCGTTCACGGCTGCAGCCATGGCGGCGGCGCATAAAAATCCGCCCAGCCAGAAGGACAGGGCCTTCTTTTTCATAATTCTTCCTCCCGCAGCGCCTCAAGCACATCCATGTCGTCAAGCAGGTCC
Organism: Elusimicrobia bacterium RIFOXYA12_FULL_57_11; assembly: GCA_001800275.1. GTDB lineage: Bacteria > Elusimicrobiota > Elusimicrobia > Elusimicrobiales > UBA9959 > UBA9959. Next base: position 4,731 of record MGVB01000170.1, on the reverse strand, counting down.
AGGTGCTCAAGGAAAGCCGTTGTTACCACCGGGAACTCTTCCACGCGCGGCTGCCCGGGACCGCGGGCCAGCATAAAAACCAGGAAGGCGGCCATAACGGAGGCGGGTATCAGCAGCCAGGGGCTGCGGGCCAATTCGGTTTTTTCGCCTATCGCGCCTATTATTTCCGCCTTCTGCCCGGCCCAGAAAGCTTCGCTGCGGCGCGCAGCCAGCAGCGAGATCAATTTTTCCTCTTTTTCATCGTTATTCATAAATATTCCCCCAGCAGGGCTTCAAGCTTCTTCCTGGCCTCGAACCAGTGGGCTTTAACTGTCCCTTCGGCCATCCCCAGTGCAAGCGCTATTTCCGCCATAGCGAATTCCTGCGCCCGCAGCACGGCAACTTCTCTTTGGCGCGGCGGCAGCGTATCTATGGCAGCCTGCACCCTGCGCTGCATGTCGGCCGCCAGCGCCGCCTGCTCGGGACGCCCGTCAGCCCGGTCAGGAAGAATATCCTCGAGCGCCGGGGCTTCTTCTTCCGTATCCCCGTGTCCCAAGCCAGCCCAGGAACGGAGTTTTTTCCAGCGCCAGTAGGAGCGGACCTTATTGGCGGCTATACGGAAAAGCCAGGTTTTCAAAGAACTCTCGCCGCGGAACCCTTTGAGATGTTTCCACGCGGAAATGAAGGTTTCCTGCGTTATGTCGTCGGCCGCCGCCGCGTTGCCGGTCAGGCGCAGTGCCAGGCCGTAAACCTGCCTCTGATGGGCGTCTATCAGCAGGGAGAACCGGGCTTGCGGATTCTCAACAGGCCCCCCGGCCGGACTAAATTTTTCCATCATCTCAATTAACGTTTCCACCCTTTTACTGACGCCTGACAAGGCTGAAAGGTTTAGCCTCCCGCAAAGCCATTATATAAATATCCGGCGGGTGCCATGCCGGCGCCGGCATGAAACTTTAACTTCTCCCGCGCATCTAATATATACAGGGTAAGGCTAAGGAGGCAGTATGAAATTCATGAACGAGCAGACAGCGCAGGAGGCCAAGAAACGCCTGGACTCGCTGGGCGCGGAAGTCAGGATAATTTTCTTTAAAGAAGCCCTGCTCTGCCAGACATGCGGCACGGCCGAGGAATTCTACGGTGAACTCGCCGGGCTGTCAGGCAAGCTCAAACTGGAAACCTTCAACAAGGTGACCGACACGGCAAAGGCCGCGGCCTACGGCATCACCGAAGTTCCGGCCGCGGTAATAGAAGGGCCTAACGGGGCCCGGGTGAAATTCCTGGGCATACCCTCCGGCTACGAATTCGTTTCACTGCTGGAGGCGCTGAAAAATTCCGCCCTGCCCGCGCAGGAACTGAAACCGGAAACCATAGTCGCGCTGAACGCAATCACTTCCCCGGTGAACATAAAGGTCTTTGTAACCCCAACCTGCCCGTACTGCCCGCCCGCAGTGGTAATGGCTCACCGGTTCGCCCTGGTCTCGCCGTGGATAACCGCGGAGATGATTGAGGCCACCGAGTTCCCCGCACTTTCGGATAAATACGAAGTTGCCGGCGTACCCCAGATAGTGGTGAATGAAACCGTTAAACTTGTGGGCGCGCAACCAGAGGAACAGATGCTGAAAGCTGTTTTAGAGGCGGCAGCGGTCAAAAATCCCGCTTAAGGGCGGCGCGGGCGCGGAAGAGACGGGTTTTAAAAGCAGGGATGGTTATCTTTAGTATTTTGGCGGCTTCTTCCATGCTCAGGCCCTGTATGTCGGCCAGCGTGATAGCCAGGCGGTACGGCACCGAAAGTTTTGCCAGGGCTTTAGCCACGCTTTCGGAAAGCTCCCTGCGGGCCAGTTCGTCGGCGTGAGTGAGATCCGCCAGGTCGCGCACGTCTTCCAGGCTCACCAGCTTTTCCGCCTTCTTCTTGCGGAACTTCATCCAGCAGTTATTGGCCGCTATGCGGTACAGCCAGGTGCCGAAACCGGAATTGCCCTTGAATTTAGCTATGTTCTTGAAAGCCGAGATGAACGTATCCTGGTAGACGTCGTCCGTTTCGGACTTGAGACCCAGGCAGACATGCTGCGCCAGGCCGTAAATCTTCTCCTGGTATTTCTTTACCAGCACCTCGAAGCTGGCGGTATCGCCAGAACGCGCCTTTTCAACCAGCCTGGCCTCTTCTTGATCCATCAATAATGTTCCGGCGCGTGGCCCTCTTTGCTTTTCCGGGAAAAGGAAAGCGCGAACAGCAGACCGAAGAAGCCGTTGATGTCGCCAATGGTGAACCGCTCGCATTTAAAATTCGACCGTTTTTCGTTGTGCGCCATGTCTCGCTTCCAGATCCCCGCAATTTCCGTAAATAGTCTACAAAATTTCATTCCGCGGTTTTGCTCAGCGCCGGCACTTACCTCACGGCTGGCGGCTGACCTCTTTATAGACGAGGGCCGAGATCTCGCTTATTACCCCGGCCAGTTTTTCCGGGTCTCGGCCGCGCGTCATGACGCCCAGTATGTAAGGCGACTTGCCGTGGTAAATAACGCCGCAGTCGTGCAGCTGCATGGTAGTTCCGGACGGCCATATTATTTTCCGTTCGCCGAATTTATTAGCGAGCCGCACTCCCGGCGGGAGACCGGCCGCCAGCCCGGCCCTGAAACGCGTCCGCAAAAGATGTCCCAGTATTTTTTGAGACATCTCCGGGGTGAGGTAGGTGGAATTATACAAGGACAGAAAGATCATCATGTACTGCTTAACGGTAATATGGAATTCCCCGGATTCCGGAACCCTCAGGCCGAAAACCCTGTACGTCCGCTCCAGCGCCGCTTTCGAATACCTGGCCCTCAGGTTATAGGTGGCGTTATTATCGGAGAAGACCAGCATCTGGGTAAGGAGCCTGTCTATGGTGTATGTCTCGCCTATCCGCAGTTTTTCCGCCGCCGGTATCTCCTGCATGGGCAGGGACCCCGCGGGAGCTTCTCCCTCTAAATTATTGTAAACGACCTTCACCTCAAGGCTGCCAGGCTCTTTCTCGGCCGTTCTAAGGATACTCATCGCAAGGTACAGCTTCATCAGGCTGGCCGGGATAAAACCTTCCTGCTCTTCTATCCCCACAGAATACCCGGTATCCAGCGCCTGGAAATATACGGAGATATGGTCCGCCCGGCCCTCGTCCTTTTGTTTTTGCAGCAGGTCCGTGATATCTTTCCTGGCCGGGAGCAGCCGTGCCTTCCGGTAAAAATTGATCTGCGGGTTCAGTAGATTATAGCGGGCCAGGTGGCGGCACCCGGCCGCGAATAAACAACAGGCCGCCAGCAGGGCCCCGGCACATACAACGGAGTGCGTCGTAAACTTTTTCATAAGCAGATCCTTATCCCGCATATCCGGCAGACACAAGCCAGGACGGCTAAAACTTAAAGGCCAGCATGGCGCCAGGCTCGCCTTCCCGCCCCAGGTAAGGCGCAAATTTAACGGCCGAGGGTCCGGCCGGCCCTGTACGCTTTGCCGCCGTGCGCCCGCCGGCCGCTATGGCCTTGCCTATCGCGTAGCCGACGGCCAGGCCCAGCGGGTAGTCGCTGGCCCAGTGCACGCCGTTATTCACCATCTGGAAACTGAGCGCGCCCAGCAGCGTGTAGCCCAGCGGCCGGACATATTTTTTCTCCGGGTAGTTCTCGGCTATCACCGTAACCGTCATCATGCCGGTAGCCAGGTGCCCCGAAGGGAAGGCGTCATAGCGGGTACGGCGCGCCTGGAACTCCGCGAAAGAGGGGAACATGCGCCATACTCCGCGCGGCGCCGTGGCCCCGCGCGGCGTTTCGCGGCCGGTGGCGCGCTTCAGCAACTGCGTGGTGAAACCTGTCACCAGCAGGCCTTCAGCCAGCTGGTGGCCGGTCTGCGCCGCGCGCCAGTCGTCTTTCAGCCAGCCGCGGGCCTCGAAATAACCGACAAGCCCCAGGTTCACCCAGCCGTCACCCAGAAAATACAGGGCGGAACCCAGGTCGCTGGGACCGCGGAAGAGGGAAACCCCGCCGGCTTTAAGGTATGTCCTGGTTTTGTCAACTTTTGAGATGCCAAGTTTTCTCCCGGCTTTTTGAGCGTTGTTATAAATTTTCTGATCGTACTCTATCAGGAAAAGCGTGGAAGCGCCGATGGCGGCCAGCCAGGGCAGGCTTTCTTTGTTAAAACTCTCTTTTATAAAAAGGCCGAAGTCGGCCGGGCCGGCGCCGATGGTGCGCCAGAAGCCGGGCCGGGCATAGGTAAGGGAAGAACCGTCTTTAAAGGTAACGGTCCGCGGCGGCGCCTGCTGGGCGCGCAGGTCCGCGGAGCAAAGCCCGGGCAGCAGCAGGGCCGCCGCCAGGAGGGTCCTTATCCGCGCGCCAGTTTCCATTTGGTACCGCCCGGGATGTCTTCTATAAGCACACCTTTGTCGGAGAGCGCCTTGCGCAATTCGTCGGAGCGCTTGAAATCTTTCGCCTTGCGCGCCGCTTCCCGCTCTTTTATCAGGGCGGCCAGTTCAACCGGCAGCGCGGCCTCCCCCTTCACCTTAAAAAGATCCAGCGCCGTCACTTCTTCGGCCGCCGTCGCGAAAGCCAGGCGTTGCGCGGCGGGAATGGAATTATCCTTCAATGTTTCCCAAAGTACGGCCATGGCGGCCGGAAGGTTTATATCGTCCGACAGAGCTTCGGAGAAATCCTTAAACCACCTGGCCTCCCGGTCTACGGGCATGGCGGCTGCGCCGGCTTCGGCTTTCACCCTTGCGGCCAGCGCGCGCAGGCC
>MGVB01000169.1:5275-5521 GCA_001800275.1 Elusimicrobia bacterium RIFOXYA12_FULL_57_11 | reverse complement strand
CGCCGTCGATGATGTTGGCTTTGAGCTCTTTGTTTTTAAGGTAGATATTGTTCAAGTCGGTGATTTCAATCTCGCCACGCGAAGATGGTTTCAGGTTTTTAGCGAATTCAACAACGCAGTTGTCATAAGTATAAAGGCCGACGACGGCATAGTTTGACTTTGGTTTCTTTGGTTTTTCCTTGATTGAGATAACATTCATTTTTTTGTCAAACTCGGCTACTCCATAGCGCTCCGGGTCGGGAACTT
>MGVB01000169.1:0-5184 GCA_001800275.1 Elusimicrobia bacterium RIFOXYA12_FULL_57_11 | reverse complement strand
CACGGAATCCTTGCCGACGGCGTAAACCACCCCGCGGCGAATCTGCATGTTCTCGCCCATGGTCATGGCGATAGCCTGCAGGCGCTCTTTGGCCTTCTCGCTCTCGGCCGGGTTGGCCAGGGAAGCGTCGGCAAGCATTTCTTCGGCCAGGGTGGCGGCAAAAGCGCTGACAGCCGGGTTCTTGGCCACGAAATCCGTTTCGCAGTTAAGTTCAAGGAAAGAACAGTTGCCGCCGGAGGTCCTGGCAGCTACGATGCCTTCTTTCATGGCGCGGCCGGCACGCTTGGCAAGGCCGGCAAGGCCCTTCTTGCGCAGAATTTCAACGGCCTTGGCGATGTCGCCGGCCGATTCGTTAAGCGCGGTCTTGCAATCCATTATGCCGGCGCCCGTCTGTGTCCTCAGGTCCCTCACCTGTTCGCTGGTTATTGCTGCCATATTGTTTCTCCTTACGGTAATTGGGATGTTAAAAAGGGGGCGCCGCGTTTAAGCCGCGCCCCCGTTCTGCAGGAAAACCTGTTACTCTTCGGTCCTGGCGGTTTCGGTGGCGGCGACTTCAGCCTCCGGCGCGGGCTCTTCCAAAGACTGCCCGCCGGCCTCCAACTGCTGCTGCTCGGTGGCCGACAACGCTTCGGCTTCCTGGGTCTGCTGATGGGCGGCGGCCTTTTCGGCTTCCGCTTCAGCGCGGCCGTCGATAACGGCGTCAGCCATGGCCGCGCAGAAAAGCCGAATGGAGCGGGCGGCGTCGTCATTGCCCGGCACGGGCCAATCAAGCATATCGGGATCGCAATTAGTATCACAAACCCCTACCACGGGAATTTTGAGTTTCCGGGCTTCCCTAAGGGCATTGCCTTCCATTATCGGGTCTACGATAAAAACAATATCCGGGAGGGACCGGAGGCCGCGTATGCCGCTGAGGAGCTTCACCAGGCGGGCTTTTTCTTTCGAGAGGCGCGACACCTCTTTTTTTGACATCACTTTAAAAAGGCCGTCGGTCTCGAACTTCTCCAGTTCTTCCAGGCGCTTAAGGGATTTGCGCAGGGTTTCAAAGTTGGTCAGGGTACCGCCCAGCCATTTTTCGTAAACGCAGGACACTTCGGAGCGTATCGCCTCTTCGCGGATGATCTCCTTGGCCTGCTTCTTGGTGCCGACAAAGAGGAAAGTTTTTCCCTGTTTCGCGCAGTCTTTCATGAAAGTGTAGGCCTTCTTTATTTCTTTCACGGTTTTCTGCAAATCCAATATATGGATCCCGTTCCTTTCTCCGAATATATAACGGGACATCTTGGGGTTCCACCTGTGAGTCTGGTGACCAAAGTGAACACCCGCTTCCAGCATGCTCTTCATCGATACGTTTAACATTTTCTCCTCTCTTTTAATACTGTTCCGGTTCTTTTCCCGCCCTCCAGGAGCAGGATTTCGTCCGTACTGATATTACCATATTCGCAAGCCCCTGTTCAATTCCGGCAGCCGGGCACACCAACAGGGGCATTTTTACAGGCGGCGATAATTTCATACAATGGCTTTATAACGGCAACATGAAAATAGCCATAGCGCAGATAAACCCCAAAGTGGGAGATATAACGGGCAACGCCCGCCTGATCGAAATCTTTGCGCGCCGGGCGGAGGCGGCCGGAGCGCAGTTGACCGTCTTCCCTGAACTTGCGCTGACCGGCTACCCGCCCCTGGACCTGCTGGAGAAAAAAGATTTCATAGCCGCCAACCTGGGCGCGCTGAAACGCCTGGCCGCGCTGAAACTGAAAACGGCCATGGTGGTGGGCTTTGCGGACCTCAACCCCTCGAAAAAAGGCAAAACATTGCTCAATTCAGTGGCGCTGCTGTACGGCGGCCACATAGTCGAGAAAAGGGCCAAGTCGCTGTTGCCCACTTACGACATTTTTGACGAAGCCAGATATTTCGAGCCGGCAGCCGAGAACCGGCCCGTCAAGTTCGCAGGGACTACCCTGGGCCTGACTATCTGCGAAGACATTTGGGCCGGCACGGCGCTGCTGCCCAGCCGGTTGCTTTACCGCAATAACCCGGCGGCCACATTGTGCGCGGCCAGGGCCTCGATCGTAATAAACATCTCGGCCTCTCCTTTTTATAAAGGGAAAAGCGCGCGCCGCCTTAAAATACTTTCCGCCCTGGCGCGCAGGATGAACGCCTCTATAATTTACGTGAACCAGGCCGGCGCCAACGATGAACTTATTTTCGACGGCAACAGTTTCGCGCTGGCGCCCTCCGGCAAAGTGCTGGCCCGGGCGGCCGGGTTCGCCGAAGACCTGCTGATAATCGACACCGAAGCCGCCCCGCGCCCCGCCGCCGCGGCGGCGCCAGACGCTGACGGGGAAGTTTGCGCCGCCCTTACGCTGGGCATCCGGGACTATTTCAGCAAGCTGGGCTTCAAGAAAGCCGTGCTGGGGCTCAGCGGCGGAATAGACTCGGCGGTGGTGGCGGCGCTGGCGGCAAGGGCGCTGGGCCCGGAAAACGTAACAGGCGTGCTCCTGCCATCGCAATACACATCCGGCCAAAGCCGCTCGGACGCGCTTAAGCTTGCGCGCAGCCTCGGGATAAAAACACGGGAACTGCCGATAAAAGGCATATACCAGGCTTTTTTAAAAAAATTGCGCTGCGGAAAATCTGGCGGCCCCGTAAGCCTGACCATGCAAAACCTGCAGTCCAGGATACGCGCAACCGTGCTGATGGCGCTGGCCAACTATAATAACTGGCTTACGCTTACCACCGGCAATAAATCAGAGATAGCCATGGGGTACTGCACCCTTTACGGCGACACCGCCGGCGCTATCGGCCCCATAGCGGACCTGCTAAAAACGGAAGTCTATCGCTTGGCCCGTTTCCTAAACCGGGGGGAGGAACTGATACCGCGCACCATCATCCGGCGGCCGCCCACCGCCGAACTGAAACCCGGCCAGAAAGACCAGGACGACCTGCCGCCCTACGCCGCGCTGGACGGCATACTTAAACTTTACGTGGAGGAGAACAAGAGCGCCGCCGGAATAATCCGCAGAGGTTTCAAGCCCGACCTGGTGCGCAGCATTCTGCGCCGTGTGGAAGCCAACGAATACAAGCGCAAACAGCTGCCGATAGGACTGAAAGTAACCGAAAAATCTTTCGGCTACGGCAGAAAAATGCCGATAGTTAAAGTTCCAGCCTTTTAACGATGAAACGACCGCTTTTGTTGTTTTTTGCGCTGCTGTTCGCTTGCGCTTCAACCGCTAACAGCCAGCCGCCCAGAAAAAAACGTCTGGCCAAACCCACACCCAAAGCTAAAGAAGAAATAACAAAAATCGAACCAAAGACCAGGGAGGATATACTAAAAACCCTGGAGCGCCCTGCAACCTCCTACAAGGAAAGCCTGCTGGCGCGCGCCCTTAATACCATTACCATCAACACCGCGAACGGCCCCATCATCCCTTTCCCGGTGGTGGACTCAAGCAAGGACCTGGGCCCCAGCTTCGGCTTCATGCCGGTAATTGCAATAAGGGGGAAAACCACCGGGGACCTCAAATCGGTGATAGCGCCGTCTATAACCTACAACGAGAACCTGCGCACCACGCTCACCTACAGGCATTATATTTTCCCGGACGAGAAAAGGTACTTCATCCTGCGCGCCTCAAAATCCGAACGGGTCGAGCGGGAATTGATGGCCTATTATTATACACCGCAGTTATTCGCCTCCAATATACGGTTCAGCGCGGAAGCCAAACACTGGGTCACCGGCAAGCCCTCTTTTTACGGCTTCGGCATAAACTCACGCAGGGGGGACAAGGCGAACTACGCGCTTCAGATGACCGGTGAAGAAATAATACTGGACCTGCCGCTGATAAAGCACCTGTTCCTGAACTTCAACCACTCCTACTTCGACAAGCGCATTAACCGCGGGCCGGTGAATAACGGACGCCTGGACGAACTTCTCTCACTTGCCGGCTACACCGAAGCGGCGGGAATGCGGTCTTTCCACACCAACCGTTTCTCACTGGTATACGACGATACCGACCATCCGTTTCTCCCAAAAATAGGCACATATGCCAGCGCTTCCGTACTGTATTCCAACAAAAAACTCGGCTCGGATTATGAGTACCGCACCTACGCCATCCAGGCAAAGAACTACTACAATTATAAGGAAGAAGGCCGCTTTGTGACCGCGATACATTACCTGCTGCAATTTCAGCGCGGCGACAGCCTGCCTTTTTACGCCATGCCGCAACTAGGCGAGAGCACCGGGCTCAGGATGGCGGGCGACGGCCGCTTCACGGACCGGGGGAAATTCGTATTCACCATAGAGGAACGCATAACCCTGTCCCGCACACCTTTCATGAAATTCATCAGCGAGACCGAGATCGCCCCCTTCCTGGACGTCGGCACAGTGTTCGGCAAGCCCTCCGACTTCAGCACCAGCAACCTGAAATATGCCCCCGGCATCTCCGCCCGCCTGGTAATCCGTCCCCAGCTCGTAGCCACGGTAGACCTCGCCTACGGCTCCGAAGGCACCAACGCCATCATCCGGGTAGGCTACCCGTTCTAACTCCAAAACACTCACGCGTCAGGCGCGGGCGCCGCGAGTCCGGAACGCGGACGCGCTCGGCCACACCGTGGCCTCGCTCATCATTCGGATTCGGCGCTATGCAAGCCTCATCCTCATGAAGGTCCGCTTATCCGGACCTGCGGCACCCGCGCCGGTTTGCTCAGTCTAGAGGAGACTGCGCGTATGGCGGGAACCCGGATAAGCAAAACCTTCGCGGAGGCGATTGCTTGCGTAAGCGCAATCGCCGAGTGATGAGGTGCACGCACGGTGTGCGCGACACCGCGTTTTACGTTCCGGGCTCCTGCCAGCCGCGCCCAAATACTAAGCACCAAATAAAAATACCGCCGGAGATCCGGCGGCATTTTTATTTGTGAAGCGCGCTACTGCAGCTGGGACAGGTCCGCTATACCTTCGAAAATGTTTACGAGGGACTTTACCAGGTTCAGGCGGTTGTCGCGCACTTTCGCGTCTTCGGCCATCACCATCACCTTTTCGAAGAAACTGTCCAAGCTGGGCTTAATGGAAAGCAGTTCTTTCAGGCCGCCGGCATAATCACGGCCGTCCAAGTGCGCTTTCAAGCGGCCAGACACCTCCGTAATCGCGCCATGCAGCGCCTTTTCCTCGGCCTGCTGGAAAAGCGCTTC
>MGVB01000168.1 GCA_001800275.1 Elusimicrobia bacterium RIFOXYA12_FULL_57_11 | reverse complement strand
GTTTTTTATAAAGTTCAACAAGTTCTTTGGCCTCTTCCTTCACGAGCGTAGGAGGCAGCGCCAGTGGATTGCTCTTTATCAGCGCGTCCTCAAGCTGGGCGAAAAGGTCCTTTTCGGTCTTCTCCGCCGCGTTATGTTCAAGGAGCTTGCGCACGTTCGCCTTCAATTCCTCCACGGTCTTGACGCCGGCTTCCTTAAAGAAGTTTTCATCCATTTCCGGCACCACTTTCTCTTTTATTTCGAGAACGGTAACCTTAAAAACCATTTTTTTATCGCCGAAAGGCGCGTTAAATTCACGCGTTTCACCCTTTTTCGCCCCTATCACGGCCTCCGCCAGGCCGGCTATGGTCTGGGAGCTTGAAAGGTCCACTATCTCTCCCTTAACATCACCGCCCTGCACCTTCGCCCCGTTCTCCCAGGTCTCATAATCCACTATAACGAAATGCTTTTTTTCCGCCGCCGCGCCTTCAGGAGCGGCATTGAGATAAGCATTGTATTCCCTGACCTGGCTTATATACTTATCCACATCGGCATCCTCAATTTTTTTCGTTTTCCGCACGGCGGCGATCTTCTCGTAGCCGCGGGGCTCCAGGGTGGGGGAACATTCGAACTCCAGCTCGAAGTAAAGCGAACGTTCCGGCTCATAGCTCATATTCTTCATGAGTGGCTGGGTAACGGGGGCCAGGGACGCGGCCTTGATGATTTCCGGCAGGGCCGCCTTAGCAGCCAATTCAAGGACCTCGTCCTTGACCATTGAAGGAAATTGTTCCCGGATCATGACCAACGGCACCTTGCCGACGCGGAAACCGGGCAGGCTTACCACGCTTTGCAGGCGCACCAGCGCGGACTGGGATGCCCCGGCGACATCCGCCTGATCAAGCTTTACGGCATAGATCTGCACACAACCTTCCTGTTTTATTTTTTTTATATTATCCCCGAACTTTAACGAAAGTTTCATGATGTGCTCCCGGTTTTAATCTGCTGCCGCATAACCGCCAGGGCCGTGCGCGGGGACGGTTTTCCTGCCGAGACGGGGACTCGAACCCCGATGGGTGTGACCCCACATGGTCCTAAGCCATGCGCGTCTACCAGTTCCGCCATCTCGGCAAAAAGCGCCCGCCAGTTGCGCTGCCCGTCGGTATCAAAGAAGCGTAGCCGGCAAAAATCAAATCCTGCTTGGTTTGGAATTTTCCTGTCTGCCGGCGGCTGAATCGTAAAAAAAAATGGGCCATACGGGATTCGAACCTGTAACCTTACGCTTAAGAGGCGTCTGCTCTACCGTTGAGCTAATGGCCCGTCGCATTTATTATACATAAACCTGAAAAAAATTCAAAACCGGCGGCGTAGGGCCCGGTGTCCGGGGCCGGCCGCGGCACCGCACGGACTTGTTACGGCGAACGACTAATTGCTACATTACTTGCAAATGAAAAGCACTATAATAACGCCGTTGATATTATGCGTCTGCGCACTGACCGCGGCCGCTCCCGCGCTTAACGCGCAGGAAAATATATCCAAAATATACTCCGATGCAATGGCCCAGTGGCTGGACGGCCGTCCTGAAGACGCCGCCGGCGCATTAAAGTACGTGGCCTACCGTTCCTCTGATCCCGCCATCGCCGTTGCCGCTCTGAAAGACCTGGTGGTACTCCTGGCAGAAGGCGGGAAGAACAGTGAGGCCCTGCCTTACCTTGTAAAAGGGGAAATACTCAGCCCCGAAGATTTTTACATGCCGTTCGAAAAAGGCTGGAACCTCCTCAGCCTGGAAAAATACCAGGATGCCCGCGCCGCTTTTCAAAAAGCCCAGACCCTCACGGCGGACCAGGGTCTGTCCAGCCAGGCCGGCTTCGGCATGGCGCTGGCGGAGGCAAAACTTTCCGGCCCGGCCCAGGCCCTGGAACACCTGCGCTCCATTTACACACGGTATCCATACCTGTTTTCCCCTGCAGCCCAGATGATAAGTTTTTACCTTGAAAAGACAAAGAAACGGCCCCAGGCGCTTAATTTCATCAAGGAATCCTTAAGTTCCGACCCGCGCAATATCCAGGCCGAGATAGATCTGGCGCGCCTTTATGATAAAACGGAATTTTACATGGCGGCCTGGCAAACCTACTACACGCTTTACGACCTGGACCCCGAAGAAAAGGTTTTTGCCGATAAAACGACAAAGCTGGTTAAACATATAAAAGGAAAAACCGAAAATCTTCTGTACTGGGCCCGCATGGGCTGGCCGGTACACACGGGGCCGGTAGAGCAGGGATCCGGGCCCAAGTTAAAACTCGGGCTTTACGCAGATAAAACCGGGGTTCCGGCACTGGTCAAAAGCTTCACCTTCATATCCAATTCCGATTTCGATATTATGGACGCACGTCTGGGCCTGCTTGTCGCGGGAAAACGCAACATGCAGTGGACCATCGCCTATAACGAAATTAACCGCCTGTATGACATACGCGACAGCCAGGGTTCGGCTGCCCGCACCACGGCCAACAGCGTGCGCATAGTAACGAAAATTCCCGGCGGGGTCCTACTGCTAAAAAGCCCGGAACTGCTGCCGGGAGTGCACGGTATCAACCGCAGCGACAAGGAAGTGGCGGGAGAACTGCTGGTATTGGCTCGTGAAAAAGGGTTCTGGCTGATTAATGAAACACCGGTCGAACCGCTGGTCAGCGCCACGAGCGCTTCCCTGGCTAACAGGTTCAAACTGCCAGAATTGCTGAAAGCCATGGCCGTGACTATCCGCACGCGCCTCACCTACCTGGCGGCTTCGGCGCGCCATGACAGCCGGGAATACAATATCTGCGACTCCGCCCACTGCATGGCCTTCCCGGGCCTGCAGGCAGAGAACGAAGTTTCAGCCGAGGCCGCAAGGGCCACCCGCGGCGAGATACTTCACCTTAACGATTCCATGGCTCCGGCGAATTTCCACCGCGCATGCGGCGGGCTGACCCGCAGCGGGGCCAACGACAACGGCAAGCCGGCAGCCCGGCCCACCCCGTTCGGAATTTATGCCCGCGGAGTTGAAGGTCCACCCGACGCGTTATTGTGCCTGGCCGACGACAAGACTGAAAGTTCGGATGTCATCTGGACACTTATGCTCCGGCCTGAATGGATAGAGTCGCGCCTGAACCGGAGCTACAAAATAGGCTATCTGACGGCGCTCGTCCCGCTGGCCCGTGAAACGGACGGCAGGATCAAAAGCCTCAGAGCCGAGGGCACCGCCGGCACAGCGGTAATAGACGGCGCCGCCGCGGTATCGGATGTCCTGACGGCAGGCACCCTCCGCTCTACCCTGTTCAGCATACGGCCCATATACAGCGGCAAGCTTCCCGAATTTTTTATGCTCCGCGGCATCGGGACCGGTAACGGCGAAGGGCTGTGTCTGCTCGGCGCCCGCGGCATGGCGCAAAAACATGGAAGCAAGTACCTGGACATCCTGGCCCATTATTTCCCCGGTTACAAGGTAAAAGGCGGGCAGAACCCCGCAATAAAAAAAGGACGCTGACCTTGCCGCACACATGACAAAAGTGCTCCACATCATAACCCGTCTGGATTTTGGCGGGGCGCAGTCCAACACGCTCTACACGGTTGCCCACCTTGACCGGAGAAAATTCGAAGTCAGCCTGCTGGCCGGCCGCGGAGGGCTGCTTGATGAACAGGCGGCTCCGGGAACGCTTAATTACGCGGCCGCGCTGCGCCGCGCAATAAACCCCCTGTATGATCTGGCTGCGGTATTTAATATCTACCGTCATATCCGGCGTGTCTCTCCGGATGTAGTGCACACACATTCCTCAAAGGCCGGCATTCTCGGCCGCCTGGCCGCCGCCGCCGCGCGCACTCCGGCGGTAGTGCACACCTTCCACGGCTTCGGTTTCCATCCCGGCCAGGGAACCATTAAACGTAACCTGTTCATGCTGTTGGAAAAGTTTTGTGCGCGCCTGGCCGATGCCCTGGTCTTCGTTTCCAAAGACAACATGGCTACGGCACGCGCCGCCGGACTAGGGCCCGCTTACCGGCACCGCCTCATACGCAGCGGCGTAAAACTCGGTAACTATCCCGCGAAAATTTCCCGGGCCGAAAAACTTGCGCAGCTGGGGTTTGCGCCGGGAGCCTTTGTGGTAACCTCCATTGGCAACGCAAAACCCCAAAAGAACCCCGGTCATTTCCTGGAAGCGGCGATCCGGCTGCTGCCGGGCCGCCCGGACGCGCACTTTGTCTTTGTGGGCGGCGGCGACGCGCTGGCCGCTTTGCGTGCCAAAGCCGGCAAGTACGGCCTCGGCGGCAGATTCCTTTTTACCGGCTGGCGGGATGACTCCGCCGAGATATTGGCCGCGTCCGATATCTTTGCCCTCACTTCCCTCTGGGAAGGCCTGCCTCGCAGTCTTGTTGAAGCGCTGAAAACCGGTATCCCCGCGGTTTGTTACCGCGCCGACGGGGTAACCGATATCCTTAAGGACGATGTAAACGGTTTCTCCGTGGAAAAAGGCGACCTTGACGGTTTCTGCGCGGCGCTGGCGAAAATAATGGACGCTCCCCTGCTGCGCGCGCGCCTGGCTGCCGGGGCAGCCGCCACGGACCTGACGGAGTTCGACATCGATTACATGGTCAGGCAGCAGGAAAGCCTGTACACAGAACTTCTTGCGGAGAAAGACGCCGCATAAACGGAGCCCCGATAATTTATGCCTCCATTCATTTCCATAGTAATACCGGTCTTCAACGAAAAAGAATCCCTCTGCCCGCTGGAGCGCGAACTTTCCCATGCGCTTGACGCGCTTGGACGCCCCTACGAAGTTATCTGGGTGGATGACGGCAGCAGCGACGGATCGTTCGGAGAACTGAAGCAGTTAATTTTCGACGACCGTCAAAAAGCGCTGCGCCTGTCACGCAATTACGGCCAGACAGCGGCATTAGCTGCGGGCATCGCCTCGGCCGGGGGGGAATGGATCGTAACGATGGACGCCGACGGG
>MGVB01000167.1 GCA_001800275.1 Elusimicrobia bacterium RIFOXYA12_FULL_57_11 | reverse complement strand
TAAAGTGTCGGTGGCCGAAGGCGACAGGTTATATTACGGGCTTATGGGGCTGGGCCTTTACCGCTGGTCCTACCCTTCCTTTATAGCCGCCGGGACAGTGTACAGCTCTGACGCCGCATGGAACGCGGGGTTTAATTTTGGCGCCGGTATTTTGCTCCCTTTCCCGGGAAATTCCCGGGCCGGGCTTGAGCTGCGCTGGCACCAGATCCTTAATATGCGGAGCGCCGCTTTCAGGCTGGGCGCTGTTAACAGTATAAATCTTTTGCTGGTTGTCCGCGGAGACCTGCCCGGGCACGCGGGGAAACCTTGACACCAAAGAACATGCCGGAGAAAGCGGGGCTGCCCGCGGCGGAAAACCGCCGGTTTGTTGCGGCGGCCAGGCTGGCCGTCGGGGTTATAATTATTTTGTCCGGTATCTGTCTGTATCTGGTAAAACGCTGAACGACGCGCTGGGGAAATAATGAGGGTTGTCGCTATTCTGCTCGCCTTTGCCGGTATTCTTTGCGCGGCTCCCGCCACGGAAAAATCCGCCGCGGAGCTGTTCGAAAAAGGACAATACCAGGAAGCCCTGGGTTATTACGCGAAGGCGGCGGCGCTGCCCGGGGAAGCGGGCCTGCGCGCCGTTTACCGCGCGGCGGAGTGTGAAACGCTGCTGCGGCGCTACGAAGAGGCTGCCCGGCGTCTGAATGCCGTTAAGATACCCAAAGAGCCTCTTTGGCGCGCCCGGTTTCTTCTGCTGCGCGCTGAAACCGGCCGTGAATTACTTAAGCAATACGGGTACTCCCTGCCGAAAGACGTTTGGCCTGACAATGCCGACCTCACAAAACTGACCGCCGCCCAGTGGCACGCCCGCATAGGGGCCGATTATGATGCGCTGTGGGACCTGCGCATTGAACTGCGTAAGCAGGCTTTGAAAAAAGAGGCGTATTTCGTTGATATTAAGAACGCGGTGCTGGAGTATGCTCCTGCGCTGTGGGATTTTGCTGCAGAGCGGTGGGTCGCCTATCTGGTGCAGGAGGCTCCGGCCGGAGTGGAAGTCCCAAAAGCGCAGGCCCTGGCGGTCGAAGAATATAAAGCTGATTTTTCCGCCGGCCTGGGCCCGGGCGCCAAGGCAGCCGCCATTCTGGAAGACGCCGCGCAAATACCCGCGGGCAGGGAAACCGCCGCCGGTCTCTGGCGGATAAAGCGGCTGCTTCTGCCGCTGAACAACAGCGGGTTGTTTACCGGATATGACCACGCGAAATTCACGGCGGCAGCTGTTGCTGTCCTGGGGAAATGGGCTGATACTCTGCCCTCGCCTCTCGCCCGGGCGCAGGCCGCCTGCGAGGCCGCCGCCATAAGCAATAATTCCAGCGCTTATAAACGTGCGGTGGAGTTCTGCGACATCGCAATAACGCTGTCGCCCGGCTCACGTCCCGCGATGGAGTGCGAAAAAATAAAAGCCGCCATTGCTATGCCGGAGCTTCAGCTCAGCGCCAGGCCTGCGCCGCCTCCTGGCAAAGGGCTTATCACCGTAACCGCGCGCAATATTCCTGTTCTGTATTTCCGTCTTTACCGCACCGCCCCGGCGGAACTGGACGCCCTCCGGCCCCGGGAAAGCACTGATTTCAACAGCCTGCGTTATCTTTCAGGCGAAGCCGCGGCGGCGTTCCTCGCCAGGAAGCCGGAGAAAAGCTGGGAAACCGCTGTCGATTATCCGGCGCCTTACCAGTTCAAGACCCGGGAAATAACTCCGCCGCCCCTGCAAAAGGGGTTTTATGTTCTGGCTGCAAGCGGTGATCCGGATTTCGCTTCCGGTTCTTCCCTTATGAAAGCCGCTATTGTCAACGTTACGGATATTTTGCTGCTGGGCACCACCGGGCTAAAAGGGGACCCTGAAGAATTTCTTTTTTCCGGCCAGGGCGCCGGAATCGTGGGGACGAAGACGGCGGAGCTCTTTAATTTTTACGCGCTCAACGCGCTGACCGGTCAGCCGCTGGGAGATGCCCCACTGGAGGTTTTTCACGGGCGCGGTTATTCGTCCGCAATGGAGCGGGTTTCCCTGCGCGCCGACAGCGAGGGCCGCGCGGCTTTGGCCGAGACGGTGCAGCTCACGCACCGCTCCAGCCAGTACTTTCAGGCGGATCCCCTGCTTTCGTCCGGCGGAGCTTATGCGTTGTGGGCGAATGCGCAGGGCACCGGGTTCAATGCGCCGGCCCCGTTGGAAATACGCCTGGAAACTGACAGGCCCGTATACAGGCCCGGGCAGAAAGTTGATTTCAAGGCCACGGTGCTGGAGCGCGTGCCGGGTGGTTACAAGGTTTACACGGGCTCCAGGAAACTTAAAGTAACTGTCCGCGACGCTAACTGGAAGGAATTCTTCAGCGGGGAATTTGCTGTGAGCGCCCTGGGCAGCGTGGCTGGAACTTTTGAGATACCTCCTGGGCGCCTGCTGGGCCGGTACCTGCTTGGCGGCAGCCTGCATGAATTTAACTATGATTTCAGCGGAGAGCAGGCTTTCCAGGTGGAAGAATATAAACGTCCGGAATTCGAGGTAGAGCTTAAAGAAGAGGCCGAGCCCTTTCGCTACGGGCAGGTAGCCCGGCTGGAGGGGGCCGTAAAATATTATTTCGGTTCGCCCGTGCCGGACGCCGCGGTTACATACCGCGTTACAAGGGAGAGGTTTATTCCCTGGTATGCCTGGTGGTGGAGCTGGTTCTACGCGCCTTCAGGCAGTTCCGAGTTCGCTTCGGGAACGGTACGCACGGACGCGGCCGGGAAATTCTCCATAAAATTTACTCCGCGCGCGGAGGACGGCGCATACGCGCAGTATCCGGCTTCGTTCCGGGTGGAAGTCGAGGCGCGCGACGCCGGCGGCCGCACCATAAGCGGGGCGCGTTCATATAATGCCGGGGCGAAAGCGTATAATTTCGCCATTACGCCGGACGCCGGATTTTTCACTTCCGATAAAAAGGCCGGGTTCCAGGCCAGGCTGATGAACCTCAACGACGTGCAGGCCGCGGGCAGAGGCGCCTACGAATTGCTGAGGCTTGAGAAAATGGACGGTTTCCCCGCAGCGGCCGCCTGGGGCGGCCGGTTCGCGCAGAATCCTTCCCTGGAGCAGGTCTTCAGTTCCGTGCCGGACGGGGTTTGCGTCGAACGCGGGGAAGTAACGTTTTTTGCGGGCAAGCCGTCTTCTGTGCGGCTCGGGGCTCTGCCTGAGGGAGTATACAGGCTGCGTCTTAAAACCGCAGATCCGTGGGGGGGCGAATCTGAATCCTCGGTGATAATTGTGTCGGCCGACCCGGCCGCAACAAAAGCCTCTCTTAAACTGCCTCCGGTAACGCTTTTCGAGCGGGCTTCATATCAGCCCGGTGAAACCGTCAGGGTGCTGGTCGGCGCCGCGGCCCTGAAAGGCGCCAAGTATGTGGAGGTGCTGGCGGGAAATTTTATACTTGAAAAACAGACGCTTAAAAAAGGGGGAGTGTCCCTGTTCTCATTTAAAGCCGGGCCTGCCCATCGCGGCGGTTTTGCCGTGCGGTGGTTCGGCGCCGGGGATTTTAAGATCTATTCCGCCATGGGCGGCGCCGCGGTACCGCGCACGGACCGCAGGCTTAACGTAACGCTTGCGTATGACAAGGTTCTGAAGCCCGGCCAGGAGGCGCGCTGGACGCTGAAAGCCGCAGATGTTTCGGGTAAGCCGGTGCAGGGTGAAGGGACCGTAAGGATATTTGACCGGTCCCTTGAATACTACACCGCGGCTGCCGGGGTCTGGCAGGCGGGCCTGTATCCGGAGCGGGTCAGTCATTCCGGCGGCACGGGCTCGTTGTTCGACGCCAGTTTTACAGAATTCCCCATAAAAACCGGGCTGGTAAGCCGTATGTTCGAGCTTTTCAACAAATCGTCCGCGGAAGAAAAACTTCCGGCGCTGCGGATAAATTCTTCGCGCGGCGGATATGGCGGCTTTGGCCGTGGTTTCGCGCAGAGTCTGGGTTTTGGCGGCGACTCCAGGGCTGCGGAAGAGATGGAAATGGCGGCAATGGACAGCGCGGCGCCAGCGGCTTCCCCGGGCGGCAGGGGACTGATGGTCGTGGCCAAGGCGGTGGCCAGGCCCGGCGCGGCCCGTGCCGGCAAGGAGCGGGGGGCGCCGGTCATAAGGAAGAACTTCTCCGAGACCGCGTATTTCAACCCCCGGCTGAAAATAAACCGGGGCAAGGGGCTGTTCTCTTTCCGTATTCCCGAGAGGCTTACCTCCTGGAAAATAAGCGCCGCCGTTATAACTTCGGACGTCAAGACCGGGAATATTTCAGCCGAGACCGTGACGCGTAAGGATTTGATGGCCAGGCTGGACATCCCGCGGTTCTTCCGGGAGGGAGACCTTTCGGAAATTACCGCGGTCCTGAGCAGCCACGCGGAGATCGTACTTTCCGGGGAAGTTTTTGTGGAGCTTACTCTGGATGGGAAGCCGGCCGGGGAAAAATTCGGCCTGAGCGCCGCGGTAAAACCTTTCTCCCTGCAGCCGGGCGGCACCGTGGCGCTGCGCTGGCCGGTTACGGCCCCGCAGGGCACGGCGGCCTACAAGGCGCGCGTAATAGCCCGCGCCGGAGTTTTTTCAGACGCGCAGGAAAACGACCTGCCGGTGCTGCCTTCGAGGGAGCGGCTTATGGCGACGCTTGTGACCGCCCTGGACGGGAAAGCGTCAAAAGAGCTTAAACTCGCCGAACTTGAAAAGAAGGACGGGACGCGCGTGGTGGAGTCCCTGCACCTGGAGGTGCAGCCCCAGCTGATATTAACCGTGCTCAACAGCCTGCCGTTCCTGGTGCATTATCCCTACGAGTGCACCGAGCAGCTGCTTAACCGCTATGTGCCGCTTGCCATCACCAACGGCTTTTATAAAAAGTATCCGGAGCTGGCCGCTGCGGTGAATAAGGTCTTGAAACGTGCGACGCCTTCCCCGGCCTGGGAACGCGATAACCCCGCGCGGATGATGACCCTGATGGAAACTCCGTGGGAGGAGGCCTCAAATGGACAAGGCTCCACG
>MGVB01000166.1 GCA_001800275.1 Elusimicrobia bacterium RIFOXYA12_FULL_57_11 | reverse complement strand
TAAAGCAGATATGCCTGGCGCCGCGGCTCTTCACTATCTCCACGGCCTCAACCGCCGACCCGCCGGTAGCCAGCATCGGGTCCACTATAACCACAAGGTCTTCGGCCACATCCTCCGGCAGCCGCACATAATATTTAACGGGCTTCAAAGTTTCCTCGTCGCGGTAGATACCGATATGCGCCATCTTCGCTTCCGGGTGCAGCTTTATAAGCCCGTCGAGCATGCCCAGGCCGGCCCGCAGGATGGCCACAAAAACCAGCTCCTGGCCCAGCGCCTTGGAATTGCACACGCCCATGGGCGTGCGCACTTTTACGCTTTTCACCCTGGCGTTGGCCAGGGCGTCGTAACCCAGCAGCATGCCGACTTCGCCCATCAAGCGCCGGAAATCCGTCACATTAGTGCGCCTGTCGCGCAGCCTGGCTATCTTGTCCATCACCAGCGGATGACTAGAGATATGAACGTTCTTCATGCGGGCTCCTATTTTATAATCTCCCTGATAAGCGGCTCTTTGCGCACGGCCTTCGGGCCGTAAGCCAGCGAAGACTCGAACATCTTAACACCCTCGGCAAGCCTGGCCGGGGAAGAGGCGTAAGCCCTGGCGATAACTCCGCCAGGCGCCACACGGTCGCCGGGCTTCTTTTCCAGTATGAACCCGGCGCCGAAGTCCACGGCGTCCTCCGCTTTGGCGCGGCCCGCGCCAAGGGCTACGCTGGCAAAACCCACTGTGCGCGCTTCCATAGCCGTAAGGAAACCGGTTTTCTTAGCCTTTATCTCTTTAACAAGCCTGGCCCTGGGCATAAAGCGGTCGGGGTCGGCCGTTACGCGCGTGTCCCCGCCCTGCCACTTCACCATCAGGCGGAATTTTTCCAGCGCGCTGCCGTCGGCTATGGCCGAGCGGGCCTTATCCTCGCCCTCGGCGGGCGTGCGGGACTTGCCTCCCAGGTAGATCATCCAGCCGGCCAGCACCTCAAGCACGCGCATAAAATCCGCCGGCCCCTTCTCGCCGGCAAGTATCTTTACGGACTGCGAGATCTCTATGCCGTTGCCTATAGCCAGGCCAAGGGGCTCGTTCATGGCTGACATAACGGCCACGCAGCGTATGCCCAGGAGTTTGGCGGTCTTCATCAGCGCCACGGCCAGTTCACGGCTGCGCTTGAAATCCTTAAGGAAAGCTCCGGAACCGTATTTAACGTC
This sequence comes from Elusimicrobia bacterium RIFOXYA12_FULL_57_11, assembly GCA_001800275.1. Classification (GTDB taxonomy): domain Bacteria; phylum Elusimicrobiota; class Elusimicrobia; order Elusimicrobiales; family UBA9959; genus UBA9959. The sequence goes on along the minus strand of MGVB01000166.1, from coordinate 3,811 downwards.
CATCACAAGGCCCGTTATATCCTCGGCGTATTTCTTGGAAAGGATGCTGGCCACTATCAGCGGCAGGGCCTCTACCGTGCAGGAAGCGTCGCGCAGGGCGTAAAGTTTCTTATCGCTGGGCGCCAGCTCGGCCGTCTGGCCGAACATGGAAAGGCCGGTAGCCTTGAGCTGCCGCACTATATAGGAGGGTTCAAGCCGCACATTGAAACCCCTTATGGCTTCCAGCTTATCCAGCGTGCCTCCGGTGTGCCCGAGGCCGCGGCCGCTCATCATGGGCACCACAACGCCGCAGGCCGCCGCCACCGGCGCCAGCGCCATGGAAATACCGTCGCCCACACCGCCCGTGGAATGCTTGTCCACCTTAAGCCCTTTAATAGCCGAAAGGTCCAGCTTTTTCCCGGACAGCGCCATTGCACGGGTAAGGCCGGCGGTCTCGGCCGGGCTCAGGCCGTTAAGGAAAGCGGCCATCAACCAGGCCGAAAGCTGGTAGTCAGGGATAGAGCCGTCAGCCGCCCCCGTGGAAATAAACTCAAGTTCCGCCGGCGCCATTTCAAGCCCCGAGCGTTTCTTTAAAAGCAGGTCAAGCATTCTCATAATAACTCCTGTGCGAGGGTAAAATTCTTCAAACCGCCCGGGATTTCAGCAGGCCTTCCAGCAGCGCCCGCATCTTCACTGAAACTTTTTCACCCAGCTCCAGCACCTCGTCGTGGGTAAGGGTGGCTTTAGAGATGCCACTGGTAAAATTAGAAATCCAGCAGATGGCCGCAACGCGCAGCTGCAGCTGCCTGGCCGCTATTGTTTCAGGCACCACCGACATGCCGGCCACATCCCCGCCCATCATCCTGTACATCCTTACTTCCGCCGGGGTTTCGTACGAGGGCCCGGTGACCGCCGCATAAACGCCGGGAACAGCTTTTATTTTCAGGCCTTTTGCCAGCTTCAGGATCTCTTTGCGCAGCACGGCGTCGTAGGGCCCGTTCATGTCCGGGAACATTGCCCCGAACGCCTCGTGATAATTGCCCATAAGCGGGTTCGAGCCCATAAGGTTCAGGTGATCGTTAAGTATTACCATGTGGCCCGGTTTGATGGCCGGCTTAAGCGACCCTACAGCCGCGGTAAGCACAAGGTTTTTCACCCCCATGGCGGCCAGCACGCGGATGGGGAACGCTATGAAGTTCAGCGGGCGGCCTTCGTAGTAATGAAAGCGGCCGCGCATCATTACCACATCCTTGCCCGCCATGCGCCCGAACACCAGTTCACCGGCATGCCCTTTAACGGTAGTAGCCGGGAAGCCGGGGATATCCCTGTACGGAACGGAGAAGCTGTCCTCAAGGCGGGGGAGGCAGTTGCTGAGGCCGGAACCCGCTATGATAGCCGTAACGGGCTTGAATCCCGCCGCCAGTTTTTTCAGCCAGCCTGAAGTTTTTTCCACGTTCAACAGTATTTCAGAAGGTTCCATGAGCTCTCCTAGGTGTTATTATTAAAACCCGAAACCGTCGGCGCTGAAAGCGTCCTCAATGTGCTCCGGCCCGGCGCCCGGCACTATGCCTATAACGTCGAACCTGAAGGTTTCGGCGGCGGGGCTGCGGGCTTTGATATAAGCCATAGCCGTTTTTATCAGCTTGGCGCGTTTGGCCGCGGTAACGCTTTCCGCCGGGGTGCCGTACCCCGGGTTGGAGCGGGCCCGCACTTCCACAAAAGCCACCGTACCTTCCTTGCGCGCCACTATGTCCAGCTCGCCCATGGGCGTGGCCCAGTTCCTGTCCAGTATTTCGTAGCCGGCCGCCCGCAGGAACACCGCCGCCTGTTCTTCGTAGGCAGCCCCTTTGTTATTCACAGGCGGGCTCCGGAGGCCAAAATTTTCCTTACCGGGGCAAAAGTGGCGCGGTGCTGCGGGCACGGCCCCAGGCGGTTAAGCGCCGCCAGGTGCGCGGCGGTGCCGTAGCCTTTATGCCCCGTGAACCCGTAGCCAGGATGGCGCAGCTCAAGCACGTCCAGCCAGCGGTCACGGAGCACTTTTGCAAAAATACTGGCGGCGGCTATGGAAATAGATTTGGAGTCGCCGTCGATAACCGGGAGCTGGGCGCAGCCTTCCACGCGTTTTACGGGATATGGCCCGTCCACCAGCAGCAGGGCGCCGCCCGGCGCGGTGTTTATATAAAAAAGAAGCCGCCTGACGGCGGCGCCCATGGCGTTAAAAGTAGCTTCAAGGATGTTGACCCTGTCAATTTCGGGAGCAAGGGCGAAACCGAAACCAAAGCGGACCCCGGACTCCAGCATGAGTTTCAGCGCGCGCTGCCGCTTTAAAGGAGAAAGTTTCTTGCTGTCGTCTACCAGGGGGGAAATTATTTTATGGGCCGAAACCGGCACCCAGGCCGCGCACGCGGTAACGGGGCCCGCCAAAGGCCCGCGCCCGGCTTCGTCAACGCCCACAAGCAAAGCCGGCTTATGGTTCTTAAGGATTTCAAGGTCAAATCTGCAGAGGGGCACTATTATGCCTTAGCCTGCCTTTAGGTTTTACCGCGCCCCCGCGCCGCCTGCGCGGGGGAAATTCACAGCGGCGCCGGCAAATTATTTACCGGGAGCGGGCTCAGCGGCGGGCTGCGCCGCGGGCTCGGTGAAAGCGGCGGCAGCCGGCATATTATCGGCTTTTTCAGCTTCATTAAGCCTGGCCGCTTTTCCTGAAAGGCCGCGGAGATAGTACAGTTTAGCGCGGCGCACTTTACCGGCTTTAACGATTTCTACCCGGTCAATGCGGGGGGAATTCACAGGGAACACGCGCTCCACACCCACGCCATAAGACACTTTGCGTACGGTAAAGCTTTCGGAAATACCGGAGCCGCGGCGGGATAAAACCACGCCGTCAAAGATCTGTATGCGCTCACTGTCGCCTTCCACGACCTTCGTGTGCACCTTAACGGTGTCTCCCGGCTGGAAATCAATTTTATTGGTTTTCACGCCCAGGTATTTGGTGATGCTGTCGATGTTCATGCTGCCTCCTAATTTTCCTGAAAACTATTTTTTAAAAACCTTGCCGCGCCGCGCAGTGCTGACTCCGGTACCCTGCCCGGCCAGGTCGGGCCTTTGCTTTGCGGTAAGTTCCCGCGCCCTGACGCCGCGCCATTGCTCTATCAATTTGTGGTTCCCGCTTAACAGTTCGGGGGGAACCGCTTTCCCGCGCCAGACGCCGGGCCTGGTATAGTGGGGCGCTTCCAGCAGGGCCCCGGTAAAAGTTTCGTTGACCGTGGCGTCGCCCTTTTTAAGAACTCCCGGTATAAGCCGGGTCACCGCGTCTATTACAGCTACCGCCGCGGGTTCACCGCCGGTAAGCACATAGTCCCCTATGGAAAGTTCCATGTCGGCCAGGGAGCTTACGCGCTCATCTATCCCTTCATAATGCCCGCAGATAAAAACCAGATGCTTTTTTTTCGCCAGCTCCAGGGCCGCGGCCTGACTGAACCGTTTTCCCTTGGGAGTAAGCAGAATGACGAAAGAATTCTTCTTTTTTACGCTCTTCAGCGCCCGGTACACGGGCTCGGCCATCATTACCATGCCGGTGCCGCCGCCGTAGGGCTTATCGTCAACCGTGCGGTGCCGGTCTTCGGTAAAATCCCGCGGGTTCGCGAAGCCGAGTTCCAGCAGGCCTTCCGTACGCGCGCGCCCCACGATGCTTTCCGAAAGCGGAAGGTCTATCATATCCGGAAAAAGAGTCACGGCGTCAACGCGCATTTTCAAAGAGCTCCGAAATTTAACCGGGCGGCACGGTTTACCTGGCTCAGTCTATATCCAGGTAAACTTTCTTATTCTGCCT
>MGVB01000165.1 GCA_001800275.1 Elusimicrobia bacterium RIFOXYA12_FULL_57_11 | reverse complement strand
AATTCTTCCCTGGCGCCGGCGGTCCCGGAATATTCTTTGAACACGCGGTCTATATCAACATAGCCTATAGTGCCCGACTCGCCGCGGTTGGCTTCAAGCAGCAATTCCAGCGCGGCGGCCCGCAGCGGCAGTGCCGCCAGCAGTGTCAGGAAAATGATCTTCTTCATAAAAGTGCCTTCCAGTCTTTAAATCGCGCGCCCCGCGCGTCCTTGCGGCCGGACGCTTCCCGGCCGGTTCACGCTCCCGCTGATCAGAACAGGTTGCCCAGCGTGAAATAAATGTCCGACCGCTGCTCGCCGGGTTTGTGGTTGAAGCCGTAGCCCCAGTCCAGGCGTATGGGGAAGGCCGGCGTGGTGAAACGTATGCCGAACCCGGCCCCCGCCTTGAGGTTGCTGACGCCCGTGCCCGAACGCAGCGCAATATCGTCGAAATGCTCCCAGGAATTACCGATGTCGAAGAAAAAAGCCCATTGTACTATGGTGCGCCGGCGCTCGCGCGCCAGCGGGAATTTGAATTCTATGTTGGCCACGTCGAACACCTTGCCGCCGCGCTGCGGACCAACCTGTCCGTTATTCGTGTAGCCGCGCACGGTGTCCGCCCCGCCCAGGAAATAGCGCTCGTAAACCGGCAGCACGCGCGTGTTGCCGAAGCTGGAAGCGTACCCGAACCGGTTGGAGACCGCCATAACGAAGGGATAGTCGTCGATGGAGAACAGTTTGAGGTTCCAGCTGTGCGAGAACGTGGGTTTATAGAAATCCACGTCGCCCTGCAGGGGGCCGCCGGTAAATTCAAGGCCCACCGAGGTCCTGCAGCCCCGGGTGGGGTCCCACACGTTATCGCGCGTGTCGCGGGCGAACTCCACGTAGATGGAAGAGGTCACGCTGGTGCCGGGGGTGAGTTCGTCCGTGTAGTTGGCGTCGACTTCCGAGATCTTTACGTTTTCATAGGTATAGGACGTTGTAAGGTGGTATTTGTCCTCGGAAAAACGCGGCGCCAGGGTTACCTTGCCGCCGGTGCGGCGTTCGGTGTAGGCCGAGATGCTTTCGCGGTACGGTTTATAGTGGCGGGTGTTGAAAACGTCGAGCCCCAGCATGGTGGGCTTGCCCGCTATCCACGGCGTGGACCAGCTCAGGTAGTAGTCCTGGACCCTCTTGCCGAAATTCCAGGACAGGGAGGTGCGGTGCGCCCTGCCGAACAGGTTCATGTGCGACAGCGAGAGCGTGCCCACAAGCCCGTCGGTGGACGAGATGCCGGCGCCGGCCGTCAGCATGCCGGGCTTGCCTTCGGTTACGTCGAAAACCAGGTCCACTTTGTCCGGGTCCGGGGTGGGGTTTATCACCGGGCTCGCTTCGTCTATGAACCCCAGGTTGAGAAGTTTTTCCTGGCTGCGGCGCACCTTGGAAGAGCTGAAAACCTCGCCCTCTTTCTGCGTCACTTCGCGGCGCAGTACGTAGGTCTTGGTGGCCTTGTTGCCCTCAACGTCCACGTGGTCCACGAAGATGGGGTTGTTCTCGGTGATAGAGAAAGTTATGTCCGTTTCTCCGGTCTTTTCGTTTATTTCGGGTTGCGGTACGATGGCTGCCCTCAGGTAGCCCTTGTCCGCGTAGCGGTCCTGCAGCGCGCGCAGGGTATCGTCGAACCTTTCCTGGTTGTAAAGTTTGCCGCGCCGGTACACAATGTCCGGGGTGAATTCGCTGGGCAGGTATACGGTGTTCCCGTTAAAGTAGGTGGCCCCGAAGCGCTGGCGCCGGCCTTCGGCAACGTCCAGGCGCAGGGTTACGCTGGAGCGGTCCTCGTTGAAGGTTACCGAGGACCCGGTTATTTTAAAATCGGCGTAGCCGTTGTTCTTGTAAAAGGTTTCAAGGAGCTTCAAGTCCGCGTCCAGCTCTTTTGGCGCGTAGATCTTTTTGGGCCGGTTCTTCAGCTTGGCCACCAGCTTTTTGTTGCGGAAACCGGCCGTTCCGGAGATCTCCACCGCGGCTACGCGCGCTTTTTTGCCTTCGGTGACGGTTATGCTAAGGTGACAGAGCGCCGCGGCGGTGTCGAAGCGGAGCTCATAATCCGCCCGTGCGTCGATAAAGCCCTTGTCATGGTATTTCTCCGTTATCTTCAGCAGGTCTTCCCGCACTTTCAGCTCGTCGAAAAAATCTTTCTCCTTGAGCGCCATCTCGTTCTTTACCGCGCTTTTGGAAAGCCCTTTGGCGCCGGTTACCGTGATGGTTTTTATCATAGGTTTTTCGGTTACCAGATAAGTTACGCGGACCGGCAGGGAGGAGCCGGCTACGGAGGCAAGTTTTTTTGACACCACTCCGCCGTCCAGTTCGTCGAGCTCCACGGACACCTTGTCCACGCTGCCCAGGCCCAGTATGGCCTCTATGTCCTGACTTATGAAGGATTGCATGTAAAGCCGGCCTTTCTTTGCTTTGCCGGTTTTTAATATAACTTTTGATTTGATGTTGAGATTGCCTTTGACCGCCGTTTCGGCCACTTCCCAGGGGCCCCGGCCTGCGGGCTCTGCGGCGGGGAGCGGGTTCTCCCCCGCGGGCGCCTTAACTTCCGGCTGCGGCGCTGTGCCGGGCAGGGTGGTTGTCGAAACAAGAGCCTGCTGGGCCGCCGCGGGCGAAAGCGCTGAAAGCGAAAGGCACAGCAGCATGCAACACAGTGATATCGCGGTTTTCATTAAACTCCTAAAAAAGTAAAACGGGTATTGTATTGTATTTTACTATAGTTTCGTGCCGCCGCGGACAGGCGCCTTGCCCCGGTGTGTTTAAAATCGCCGGCGCGCCTGTGCCGGGATTGGGGCCGCCGGCCCCGGTTAAAGCTGGTCCCGGCGGCAGGCCCGGCACGCTTTTCTTTATGCTAAAATAGCGGTGCGCAAAAACAAGGGGTTTAACCGGTCAGGAGAACAATAATGAAAAAAATCTTTATTCTCGACACCAATGTCCTCATTCATGACCCGCTCTCTTTTACGAAGTTCGAGGATAATACGGTAATCATCCCCATTTCCGTAATAGAGGAACTGGATACTTTCAAGAACGCGGGCGACGAGCGCGGCCGCAGCGCGCGCATAGTGTCGCGCAAGCTGGACGCGTACCGCGTTAAGGGCAAATTGAGCACCGGAGTGAAGACCGAACACGGCGGCACGCTGATAGTGGAGCTGGACCGGCCCCAGGTCCTGCCCAAGGAATTCAAGCTGGTCGACATGGACAACCGCATCCTCAACAATGCCCACTGGCACCTGAAGAAAAAGCAGAACGTGATACTGGTGACCAAGGATATAAACTTGCGCCTCAAGGCGGAGGCGGTCGGCCTGGTGGCGCAGGATTACGAGGCCGGCAAAGTTAACGTGGATGAACTGTACCCCGGGATAGTTTCGGAAAAAGTGAGCTCCGACACAGTGGACAAGTTCTATAAAGACCATGTGATAGCCAGTCCCGACAAGGACCTGTCGCCAAATGAATTCGTGGTGCTGCATTCCAAGGACGACCCCAAGAAATCCGCCATCGGCCGCGTGGACCCGGCCGACACGTCCAAAGTGCGCGCCCTCAGCCCGGAGCCGTCGCCCTGGGGCATACGGCCGCTCAATAAGGAGCAGCGCTGCGCCATGGAACTGCTGATGGACGACTCCGTGAAGCTCGTAACTCTTTTGGGCGCGGCCGGTACCGGCAAGACGCTGATAACGCTGGTCTGCGGCCTGCAGAAATCGGTGGAAGAGAATATCTACCGCAAGCTGATCATCTGCCGCCCCATAGTGCCCGTCGGCAAGGACATCGGGTTCATCCCGGGCACAAAAGAAGAGAAGCTTTCCACCTGGATGGGGGCCATTTACGACAACCTTGAATTTATAATGGATAAGCGCCACCAGGAAAGCGCCATGGAGAAGTTCGAGTACCTGCTGCAGAACGAGAAGATAGAGATAGCTTCGGTAACTCATATCCGCGGCCGCTCGCTGCCCAAGCAGTACATGATAGTGGATGACGCGCAGAATCTGACGCCGCACGAGATAAAGACCATCCTTTCCCGTGCCGGCGAGGGCACCAAGGTGGTGGTCACCGGCGACCCGTATCAGATAGATAACCCGTATCTGGACATAGCGTCCAACGGACTTACTTACATAGTGGACCGGATGCGCGGCCAGAAGCTTTACGGCCACATCACCTTCACCAAGACCGAGCGCAGCCAGCTGGCCGCCCTTGTGGCCGAACTGCTGTAGCCGGACTCGGCGGAGCGGGGATGAAAAAAAATCTTGTTTACGCCATAGCCATGGCCGGGCAGGGAGAGCGCTTCCGGCGTGCCGGCTATGTCCTGCCTAAATACATGATCCCTGTTGCCGGTGCCACGCTTTTCGAACATTCCCTGCGCAGCCTGCCGCTCGAACCCGCCCGGAAACTGGTTTTTATCGCCCTGCGCTCGCACCAGGAGCGCTATGGCCTGGAAAAATTCATGGTTTCCGCTCTGGACAGGATCGCCGGCGGCGCGGCTTTCCGCCCGGAGTTCGAACTGGTCCTGCTGGACGGGCCTACCCGCGGCCAGGCTGAAACAGTGGTCAAGGCCCGCGCCGCCGTGCCCGCCGGGGCGGAGCTGGCTGTTTACAATATCGATACGCGCTTTGAATCCGCCTCGCTTGCCGGGAAACTTTCCGGCCCCGAAAAAAAAGACGGCGTACTGGGGTCCTTTAAGCTGCCCGTAAAGGACGAAAAGTGGAGTTTCGCGAGCCTCGGTCCGGACGGGACCGTGAGCGCCACCGCCGAAAAAAAACAGATCTCGGATAACGCACTCACCGGCCTGTATCATTTTACCGACGCGCAGGATTTTTTTTACGCCGCGGCCGCCGCGCTGGCCGAAGGGCCGGCGCAGGCCGGGGAATATTATGTGGCGCCCCTTTATAATACCCTGATAGCCGCCGGGCGGAAATTCGTGCTGGACGAGGCGCGGCGCATGGTCCCGCTGGGCACCCCCGAGGATGTGGAGCGGCTGGATGCCGATGGCTGACCGGTCCGGGATTTTCTGCTCGCTGG
>MGVB01000164.1:1014-5962 GCA_001800275.1 Elusimicrobia bacterium RIFOXYA12_FULL_57_11 | reverse complement strand
AGCACAAGCGCGTATTGATTGTCTCCGAGCCCGGCGCCGGTTACCCCGTTGCCGAGAATAGGATGGCGCGGCAGCCACCTCTGGAACGTGTATCTCATGGCGTTGTATCTTGCGTACGCGGATTCCTCCAGCACTATCTCTACGCCCATGAACTTTACGGGGTAAACGGCGTACTGCCCGCTGTAGGTCATTTCCACCCTTTCCTTTACTTTTTTGGAAAGTCCCTGCATCGACAATACCCCGGCAAATCCAGCCAGCAGGCAAACAATAAGCAGGGCTTTCCTTTTCTGCGCGGAAAATATCTGGCTGACCATCATAAAGACAAAACCGATATACGACGCCCGTGAAAAAGTGAGCAGAAACGCCGGGAACATGAACAGTATTCCAATCCCCGCAACAATGAACACCGCCCCCGAAGATTCCGTAAGCAGGGAGAACAGTATTCCGAACACCAACAGGTAGTACCCTCCCAGCGAAGCCGGCTCGGAATCCCTTGGGTTTCCCAGGGGAGCCTCGAAAGGTGCGCTGGCCCTGGCGTCGGGCCCCGCGCTGAAATAATAATAATAAGCGTAAAGCGTCACAAGGACAGCCACGATGGCCGCGTACTTAAGGCACCTCTTGATATCCTCACTGGAATCCAGTATGTTCACCGACATGAAATACAGGAGGAAATACTCTATATATTTAAGCACGTAAAAAACGGCCACTTCGGCACGGACATCGCCCCTTAAAATAGCCAGGCCAGTGGAAACGACCGCTACCGCGGTATAGATAAGCACCGGGGTCTGGACCGGAGTAGAGGTTATAAAAGACTTGCCCTTAAAAACTGCCGTACGGGCCAGCCAGGAAAAGAATATCACCACCAGCAGGATGTCGTCGTAGCGCAGCACCGCGCTGCCGGTCCCGAACCCCATCTCCGGGGAAAGCAGCATGGAAAAAACAAGGAGCACAAGGCTGAGTTTGGGAGAGAAGAAAGCAAAAACAGAAACCAGCACGCACCCCGTAACCACGAAAAGGTTCAAGGGGACGGCAGAAACGGCAAAGAACCCCGCGGCGACCGAAACAGCTACCGCGAGGATAATGACCAGGATCGGCATTTATTCTTTAACGCCTGGCGTATTTTTTATAATCGCTGTAATAATACCCGTACTGCGGGCCCATCTCGGAGGCGCGCACGCCGTTGAGCACCACGCCCAGCATCCTGGCGTTAACCCCGGTAATCTGCTCTTTGGCGCGCTTCAGGGCGCCGCGCGCTATCTTGCCGGCCTTGTAGACCAGTACCACGCCGTCGGCGGCGTGTTTAGCTATCACAACAGAATCCACGAACAGGAGTACCGGCGGCGAGTCGAAAACAATGATATCGAACTCGCTCTTAAGGTCCCGCATCAGGTCGGGCCAGTCCGCGGCGTCAAGGATATCTATGACATTGTCGGGCTGCGTACCGCAATTCAGCACCTTCAGGTTCTCGCTGCCCGGGAACCGCATAAGCAAATCAAAATCTATCCCGCCCATTATAAAATCGGAGATTTCAAGCACCGCGTCGCGCCATTCGGTTTTCCCGGCCAGCACATCGCTGAGCCCGGGGTCCTGCCTGGTGCCGAAAATATGGTTTATAGCGGGCCTTCTCATATCGGCGTCTATGAGCAGGGTTTTAAGCCCGGAATGCGCGCAGGAAAGTGCGAAGTTAACTGCCGTAAGTGTTTTCCCCTCGGCCGCGCCGGCCGAGCTGAACACCAGCGAAACGCTTTCCTTAGTGTTCAGCTGCGACATGATATTCGTGCGCAAAGAATGGTACGACTCTATAACGCCGGAAGCGCGCCGGTTGACTATCAGCACGCTCCTGAAAGCCTCGTCGGTATAGCGCTCCTTCTTGAAGACATGGGTAAGCCAGTTGTCCAGCATTTTCTCGCTCAGGATGCTCGGGATTATACCCAGCACGGGCAGTTTCATGAAAGCTTCAATATCCTCTATGGTCGAGATGGAAACATCAAGGTTCTCAAGCAGGAACACCGTAAGTATGGCGACAAAGAAACCCAGCGCGGCCCCCACCATCAGGTTCAGACGGCGGTTGGGAGAAACCGGCACCGGCTCCGGCACGGGGCGGTTCACCACGCTTACAAAGGACACCATGGAGGAAACGCCCAGTTTCGCCTCCTCGTACTGCTTGTTCAGCGTGGTGTAAAGATCTTCCTGCATCCGTACTTCGCGGCTGATGCGAGCCAGCGCCACCTCCCCCGCGGGGATCTGGCCGAGCCTGGCTTCCGCCGTCCGGATACGCTGCTGCAAATTCACAACTTCGGGATGGTTCGGGGTATACTTTTCCAGCAATTCCTTTTTTTTGGTCTCAAGGTCCGCAAGCTGGTTGGCCAGCACCCCCCCAAGGCCGGTCCTCGGGTTGTTCTCCACGAAATTCTGCTTCTGGCGCTCGAAGGAACGCAGGCTGTCCTCAACCTCGTTCTTGCGGGCCGCTATATCCTCCATGGTCTTGCGGGCCTGCAGGCTCTTCTGCTCCAGGTCAAACTCCCTGTAGGCGTCTATCACCGCGGCGGCGATATCCGCCGCGCGCCCCGGATCCGAATTGTAAGCGGTAATGACGATGAGGTTGGCGTCGGGCAGCCGGCCCACCTTGTAGGCGCCGGCTATGGCCGCAGCCGCCTTGGACCCCGGCTCCAGGCCGAGCTTTACTCCGGCGCGGTCTGAAATTTCCGAAGAAGCTATGACCTTAAGCTCGGTGGCCACGGCGCCCCACTGGTCGAAATCCTGGGCATCCGAACCCGGCATCCTGTAATAGGACGCGGGCGGCTTTATCTTTATAAGCGCCTGGCTGCTGTACACCGTAGGCTGCAGCCGGGTGTAAAAAAGCGTGGAAAAAATAGCGACCGTGAACACCAGCAGGGCCGTCCACTTGCGCCGGTTTATTATGCGCCAATAGTCGTAAAGGGTAAGTTCCGCGTTCATTGAGGGGCCTAATTCTTGTTCGCCACTATGCCGGCAGTTACCACGAAGGTGAACAGCGTGGCCCAGGGCACCAGGTTATCCGTTATCCAGCGGGACCCGGTGTAAAAACTCTTGCGCGGAATATAGACGATATCCCCGTTGGCCAACGTCATGTTCTTATCCATTTTCCCGTTAAAAACAGCCTGCAAGTCTGCTTTCAGCACTTCTTCTTTTATATTGTCGTCGGAGATCTTCAACCGGCGGTAAACGCGCACGCGGTCGGTCCTGGCGTAGTCCGCTGTGCCGCCCGCCTGCGCCACCAAGTCCAGCAGGCGCATACCCTCCCGGTACTCGAAATATCCGGAAGAACGTATTTCCCCTATAATGGCCACCTTATTGGAGGCGAACTTCCGCACATTAACCGTTATAGACGGGTTAGAGACATATTTCGAGAACTTGGCGATGAGGATCTTTTGCAGGTCCCCCGGCTTTATCCCCTGTGCCTTCATGGAGCCAAGAAGCGGTATTTCTATATTCCCGTCCGGCTGTACGGTAACTTCCTTGGAAAATTCTTCCGCCGGAAAGACATTTATATTGATCACATCGCCAGCCTCTATAAAATACTCCTTCTCCGCAACCGGGAGTTCAAAGCTGAAAGCCGGGACGGAGGAGAAAACAATAAGGAATGAAAGGGTCAGGGAAAGTATCTTCATAAGCAATAATTATATATATTTAGGACCGCGGTAAAAACCCTTATTTCCGCTGCTCCAGGGCTTTGGACAGGCTCTTGAACAAAACGCGCAATTCCTCCACTTTTCTCTCCAGTTCAAACTCCCGGCCGGTTTCTCCCGCCAGATGGCCGGTGCCCGCTGAAGAGGGGCCTTTCAGACTTAAAGCCTCTATTTTCCGTGACAGTACGTCAACCCGTTCAGCCAGGGAGGCTGAAGCCGCATCCCGGCGCATAAAACCGAAGTGGTGGCCTAAAAGCATAAAAAGCAGCATCAGGGAAAACAGGGAAAATAACACAGTGCAGGTCAAGATAACATACTCAAATCCGGCCAATACGCCGCCAAGGGCGCCTATCAGGGAAGAAAGCATTCCGAAAAGTATTATTTCCTTGTTCTCACGCCAGGAAAGGTCCTGCGAAGAAAGGTGCGGGGAGTCTTCCCCGCGGGCCCCATTGGCGCCAGGGCGCGCGAATCTTTCCGGTTGCGGCCTGTAGGCCGCGGGACGTTCGGGCGCCTGCTGCGGCGCCGCCGGCAGCGGCGTACGCGCCACAGGCATCTGCCCTACCTCGTCCTTGAGACGATCCAGAAGTGTTTTAAGGTCGTCAGTTCCGCTCATTGCGCCTCACCTTCCCCTTGCAAACCATTTTTTTTGCCGTATTCCAACGCGCGCTCCCGCACGAGCAAAGCCTTTTCCCGCGCGGCCAGTTCGGCTCGTATCCGGTCAAAGGTGTTTATCAGCTCGGCCTTGCGGGCTTTGGCGTCCTCTTCAAGCGCCCGCTCTTTTAATTCATACTGTCTGACCCGGCTGGCATAATCGTTATCCACAGCCTGGACGCGGGCCTCCAGTTTCTTGTTTTTTTCTTCCCATTTGCCCAGCATATCAAGCTCTTTTTTGCCGGTCCGGTCGTAAAGCTCCTGCATCTTCGCCACATACTTTAAATTTATCTCCCGCTCATCCTCCATTGCTTTTGACTGAAGTTCCGCTATGCGCCCCTGCGCCGCATGCACCGCGGCGTTCAACTGGGCCGTTTTTTCCAGATTCCCCGCGTTTTCCTTTTCAAGCGCGGCCACACTGACTTTCAACGCCTGCACTTCCGCTTTAAGCCGGGCCTCCCTGCGGGAGTAATCATCCTCTTTGGCCGAAAGGCGGCTCTGATAGTCTGACTCGTATTCCCGGACGATCTGCCCCAAAGCCTTTATATCCGGGGTGAATTCCTCAAGGATAGCGTTAAGGTGCACGGAAGACGGGTTATTATCGGCCCAGAGCCGCTCCGCCAGGCACC
>MGVB01000164.1:0-999 GCA_001800275.1 Elusimicrobia bacterium RIFOXYA12_FULL_57_11 | reverse complement strand
CTTGGCGGCGTATTCTTTTTCAAGCTTCAGCCGGTAGTCATTCACTGCCTTTTCCTTTTCCCCCACGGCCTGCTTCTGGGCGAACAATTCTTCGTTGAATTTATTTACCCTCTGGTTGAACTCCCCATGCATACCGTCCAATTCCAGTTGTTTCTGGCGGTAGAACCTGTCACCGTCCTCCATCAGTTTTTCTTTGGCGGTCAACAGGTCTTCGAGCTGCCGTACCCTGGCCTCAAAACTCCCGCGGGCCTGGGCCAGTTCCCGTTCGAATTCCGCTTCGCGGGTGACACGATGATTTTTTTCCTCGCGCACTACCTCCCGGAAACGCTCATCCTGTTCGGCTATCTGCTTCAGCAGCTCGCCCGAAGCGTCCTGGCGGGATTTCATAATATCGCGCTCCATATTCCGGATCTTCGCGTCAGCCGCTTCTATATATTTATCCCGGCGCGCAAGCTCAGCCGCCAGACGCTCTTTTTCGGCAGTAAAGTTTTCTTCAAGCAGCCTGAACTCCTCCTTCTCGCTATTCTGCAGCTTAAGCAGTTCCTGCCTGGTAAGGCGATGTTTCTCTTCCGCGCCCTCGGACACGCGGGCGACAGCCTCGGCCACGGCCCTGTTCAGCTCCCCGCTATGCGCCCTCTGCAGCGAGATCTTCTCTATCTGGGCCGCTTTCCCGGCGGCAACCATCTCCTCGAAGAGCCCGGCCGCCCGCTGCTCCGCCTCTTCCTGCGCCGCGCGCAGTTTTGACAAATCTTCCTTAAGCGCGAGGTTCTCCGCGGCCAGGCGCTCGTCCTTAAGGCCGATCCCTTCAGCCAGTTCCTGCCTGCGCACCTGGTAATCCGCTTCTATGCCGCGTTTCAGGGCCGCAATGCTTTCCTCAAGGCGCGCCTGTTTCTGCGCATAAACTTTTTCCAGTTCGGCACGGCGCGCCGAAAGGGCTTCGGAGTCTGACAGGCGCAGGCGCTCTTCGCATTCCCGGCTTATCTCTTCCGTCTCCGCCCG
>MGVB01000163.1:5098-5627 GCA_001800275.1 Elusimicrobia bacterium RIFOXYA12_FULL_57_11 | reverse complement strand
TATGCCCGCCTTTACACGGGACTCGACGGCGTTGACATAGCCGAAGGTTACGCAGGCGTTATCGCGCCTCTGAGCAAAACTGCGGGCAGCCTCGGTGTGACCTGGGCCGCGTTGTACACTCCGTCCCTGTACAGGGAAGACACCGTTGCCCTTACCTACAGCCGTGACGTGAACAGAATACTTCATATACAAGGCGTCAATATACTGACCGGGGTAAACATTAAGTATTTCAAAACTGAATTCACACTGGACGAACGGACGCAGAACGACCCGGTATTCGAAAAAAGGTCCTATGCAGAGGCGATAGGAATAGATGCAGGCATTATTTTCTGCTCGCGCAACGACCGCTTTTCCATGGGCCTCATGAGCAGGAACATAAACCAGCCGGACATAGGCATCAAAACCGCAGACGCTATCTCCCTGGAAAATACCGCAGGTATTGCCTATTCAAGGCGGCTGAAAACGGACGAACACTTGAAATACTTCACCGTAACCGCAGACCTGGTAAGCAGGGGGCTGACGACAGAGT
>MGVB01000163.1:1471-5070 GCA_001800275.1 Elusimicrobia bacterium RIFOXYA12_FULL_57_11 | reverse complement strand
CCATAGACTACGCCTTCTCATTGCCGCTTACCATAGAAAAATCAAGCGGCTCCCACCGAATGAGCATTATCCTCAAGTTCCCGTAACCCTCCTCTTGCGCAATCAGCAAGTATTTCCATTAGAAAAGCAAGAACCTCCATTTTCAAATCCGCTTATCCCAGCTATAATTCATAGTGACAAAACGACAAGGTAAAATGACAGGAGGCTACCGTCATGGCCCGTGTGATACTGCAAAACGTATGGAAAAGGTTCGGCGACGCCGAGATCGTTAAGGATTTCAGCCTCGAAGTGCCTGACAAGGAGTTTTGCGTGCTCGTTGGCCCTAGCGGGTGCGGAAAATCTACGACACTGCGCATGGTCGCTGGACTTGAAGAGGTCACCGCGGGCGATATCATCATAGGCGACCGCAGGGTCAACGACCTTCCGCCAAAAGACCGGGATATAGCCATGGTGTTCCAGAATTACGCGTTGTATCCGCATATGACCGTTTATGAGAATATGGCATTCGGCCTTAAGCTCAAGAAGTTCAGCGACCCGGAAATCAGTATGAGGGTAAAAGAAGCCGCAGAGATACTCGGTATCGCGCATCTGCTCGACAGAAAACCAAAACAGCTTAGCGGAGGCCAGCGACAGCGGGTAGCGGTCGGCCGCGCCATTGTCAGAAAGCCGAAAGTGTTCCTTTTCGATGAGCCTCTTTCTAACCTCGATGCCAAACTGCGGGTACAGATGAGGGCTGAACTGAAGAAAATGCACGAACGCCTGCAAAGCACCATCATCTATGTTACTCATGACCAGACCGAAGCAATGACCATGGGCGACAGGATCTGTATCATGAAGGATGGTTCTATCCAACAAGTGGATAATCCCCTGTCAGTCTATGAAAAACCCGACAACAGGTTTGTGGGGGGATTCATCGGCAGCCCTCCAATGAATTTTATGGAGGCGGAAGTTATTGTGAGAGGCGAAGAGTGCTTCCTGAATGAGGGGATGTTCGAGATCGCCGTGCGCAGGCGCTACAAAGACAACGTGATGCCCTATGTCAATAAGAAACTGATCCTCGGTATACGGCCTGAAGACATACATGATAAGCTTTCCTTCACGCTCAACCTGAAAGAGGGGAACGTCATGAGCGGAATGGTGGATGTCGTAGAGCCGCTCGGCAGCGAGATTTTCCTGCACGTCAATACCGGAAAGAACGAGATCATTTGCAGGGTCGACGCTCACAGCAAAGTGCAGCCGAACAACATTATAGAACTCGTGGTAGATACCAGAAAGATACACCTCTTCGAAGCGGAGACCGGATGCTCGATCCTTCAATGAGCGAAAAGGAATAGAGGATTCTATGGAAGAACAACCGCTGACTACCGGAAGAACTTCAGTGCAAAACCCTGCGATCACTACGGGGAAATCGAGATCAATCAGGGAGATCGTTATGTCATGGGTACATAACGAAGCTTTTGTCGGCTACTGTTTTATAATGCCGAACCTCGTGGGATTTCTCGCATTCACGCTTCTGCCGGTCCTTGCGTCGCTCATCGTGAGCTTTACCTCATGGGACCTTCTCAGTCCGCCCCGGTTTGTAGGGTTCAAGAACTTTATAGATATCTTCGGGTTCTCCCTGATCCCGGAGGCGGCGCTTGCCTCGTGGACAGACTATTTGTTCGTCTGGCAGTACCTCACGCCGAAGGACCCCGGGTTCTGGCAGTACCTGTACAATACCGCCTTTCTTATGCTGGGGATACCATTTGGCATGATATGCTCGCTTTTTATAGCCATCGTCATGAACCGGAAACTGCGCGGCATCATGTTCTTTCGCACCATCTATTTTCTGCCATCAATCTCTTCCCTGGTAGCGGTCGCCCTCCTGTGGCGCTGGATCTACAACCCGGATTACGGACTTCTTAACGCACTGCTTGGCTTCATCGGCATACAAGGGCCTTCATGGCTTACGCATCCTTTATGGGCGAAGATAAGCCTTATCCTTATGGGATTGTGGTCGGGAGTGGGGGGAACCAATATGCTTCTCTATCTTGCTGCGCTCCAGGGTATACCACAACACCTGTATGAAGCTGCTGACATCGACGGGGCAAACGCGTTGCATAAATTTATGCATATCACCATACCCATGCTGTCGCCGACCAGCTTTTTCATTTTCATCATGAGCGTTATCGGAGGTTTCCAGGGAGGATTTCAAAGTGCATACCTCATGACGCGAGGCGGGCCCGGAGGCGCGACGACGACGCTGGAATACTATATTTACAATAACGCCTTCAAATGGTTCTCCATGGGAAAAGCCTCAGCTCTTGCATGGTTCTTGTTCCTTGTGATTCTCCTCGTCACCATGGTCAATTGGAAATACGGCGGCAAAAAAGTTCATTATCAGTACATCTAAAGGGAGGCCGGTATATGACTTTATATCACATCATGAAGATCAAGAAATATGTCAACCACGCCATACTATACTCGCTTCTCATACTATTCGGCATCACCATGGTGTTCCCGTTCCTGTGGATGCTTTCCACGTCGCTGAAGGATCCCTCTCAGGTATTTACCGCCTCTCTTCAGCTCATCCCTGACCCCATTGTGTGGAAAAACTATGCAGAGGCGTGGGAGGCGATTCCGTTCGGCAGATTCTATATGAACAGCGTCGCCGTAGCACTTGCGGTAACCCTAGGACAAGTGCTTACCAGCTCAATGGCAGCCTATGCGTTCTCAAGGTTAAAGTTCCCGGGGAGGGATAGTATTTTTCTGGGATACCTGGCAACCATGATGATACCCGGGATGGTGGTAACGATTCCTGTTTTCATTCTGCTTAAGTCGCTGGGGTGGCTCGATTCCTACAAAGCTCTCATTCTCCCGGGAGTTTTCTCCGCGTACGGAACCTTTATGCTTCGGCAATTTTTCATGACGCTCCCCGCAGATCTCGAAGACGCGGCGAAGATCGACGGTTGCAGCCTGTGGCGGATCTACTGGCAAATCATCCTGCCGCTTTCAAAACCCGCGCTCTCGACCCTTGCGATGTTCACGTTCCTGGGAAACTGGCAAAGCTTTTTCTGGCCGCTGGTAGTTACTTCTTCCGAATCGATGAAAACTCTCCCCATAGGGCTCTCCTACTTCCAGGACATCTACACTACCGAGTGGACCCTGCTCATGGCAGGCTCTATCATTGTGCTTGTCCCTGCGCTCCTCGTATTCATTCTCAACCAAAAATTCATCACCCAGGGCATTGCCCTTACAGGACTGAAAGGTTAAAGAATAATATAAGGAGATCAACTATGAGCATTGGATCAGTAATTGGGGTATTGTTTGTGGGTTTTATCATCTACAGGTGTTTTGTGGACTGGAGAGGCATGAGAAAACAAAAAGCGGAGAACGAGAAAAAGGAACCCCCGATGTGGAGACTCATCCTTCCGTTCAGGATCACCGCAGGCATTGCAAGCTTCATGTACGGTTTTTATACGGTCGCTCCGGAGAACATGCCTTCTGTCATACATGAAATGAGCGTTACTGTGCGCATGTTCTATACCATGTTCTTTATTGCGATCGTTCCCATCGTTCTTGGGGCGATCGGGCCGCTGTTAAAACTTGCGAAAGAACGC
>MGVB01000163.1:1324-1451 GCA_001800275.1 Elusimicrobia bacterium RIFOXYA12_FULL_57_11 | reverse complement strand
TTTCCGGCTGGCGAACACCGGACAACTGGATCGGCTGAAGAAACTGATCACGAAATGCAAAAGGATACACGCGACAGACAGTGAAGGAAGAACCATTCTGCACTGGGCTACAGGTGAAGGCCATAAA
>MGVB01000163.1:0-1314 GCA_001800275.1 Elusimicrobia bacterium RIFOXYA12_FULL_57_11 | reverse complement strand
AATTGCTGCTCTCAAAGGGAGCTGCGGTAAACGCAAAAGGCCCGAGAGGTATCGCTCCGCTGGCCATCGCTGCAGGATCAGGAGACAGGGAGATCGCACAGCTTCTGGTAGAAAACGGCGCACCGGTAGATCAGACTGATGATGAAGGAGCTACTGCGTTAATGGCAGCTGCCATTTTTAATCACAATGACGTCTTCTCTTACCTTGCCGCACAGAATGCTGATCTAAAACTGAAAAGCAGGGAAGGCGCAACAGCAGGGCTACTTGCCTGTGCGCGAAATCATGAGGAGATCGTTCAAACCATTATCGACAAGGATAAGGAAAGCCTTTTCGTGTGTGATAATGACAACACCTCTCCTGCCTGGGTCGCGGCTGAAAAGAATTCCCACGCCTGCCTGGAACTATTAGCTCAAAAGTGCCACGAAATTCTTACGATCAGGAGAAAAAGCGACCAGACCTCTCCTGCGTACGCCGCTGCCTATAATAACAGTCTGGAAGCTGCCAATATCCTGCTGAAATACGCAAGGGACACATTCGTCCTTCCGAACGATTTCGGCGCGGTCCCGGTGTATAGCGCAGCCCAGAAAGGGCATACGGAAATGACAAGGATGATCGCAGCACAAGCGCCAGAATCCTTAAAGATCATGACCCGTGATGCTACGAACGCGGCGCATATCGCAACGACAATGAACCATCCTGATATCCTCAGGATCATAGCGAAAGCAGCACCTGAAACAGTGTCCTGCGTAGATAAAAACAGGCAAAGCACCGCTTATGTAGCTGCGTTCAAGAACTTCACTGAATGCCTGGAGATCATTTCCGGGGCCGTACCCTCGAGCCTGTCGGGATACAACGCCGAAGGCATTACTCCCGCATTTGTGGCGGCGCAGCAGGGCAATGTCCAATGTCTGGAAATCATCCATCGTTATTCAAGAAAAGCGCTGATAAAACCATCTTCGGATGGTATTTCGACTGCTTTCATCGCTGCGCAGATGGGCAAGGACAAGTGTATCGATTTCCTTATCGCTCAGGCGCCGGAAATATTCCAGGATACCGTCAACGGTAATAATCCCGCCCATGTGGCGGCCGCGCAGGGGCAGATGAAATGCTATAAGGCCATCGTCAATGCTTTTCCTGATCTTGCAAAACAAAAGAATGACAATGGCACTACCCCTGAGGCTATCCTTGCCTCGCTTAATCTGTGCGCTGGTTCACTATGCAAACGATTCAAAAGGGAGAACGATACCCCGATCAATCAGGGGACTTACCGTTGCCCCAAGTGCGGGAAATTCTTCTGCGAGACCTGCGCCTTCT
>MGVB01000162.1 GCA_001800275.1 Elusimicrobia bacterium RIFOXYA12_FULL_57_11 | reverse complement strand
TACGCGCCCATATATGAGATAGGGGGCGCTGTTGTGGTGGTACAGCCGCAGGAAGGGGCTTACCGCTACGCCATGTTCATGAAAAAACAGGCCGTTTACGCCGTGCTGCTTTTTCTGGCCCTGTCTTTCGCGGCGGCGTGGGTATTGAGCCGCAGCCTGGCAAAACCGATCAGCGAACTTTCCCGCGCTGCCGAGCTGGTTGCCGCCGGGGATTTTACCCGCCACGCCAAAGTGGAGACTACCGACGAACTTAAGGACCTGGCCGAAACCTTCAATAAGATGGTCGGGCAGCTTAAAAATTACTCCGATATGCAGTTGGATCGTATAATACGTGAACAGAAAAATACGGAGGCCATACTTTTTTCAACGGAAGACGGGATAGTTATGACCGACCTGGACGGCCGGGTGCAGCTTGTTAACCGCAAGGCCCGTTCGGTGCTGGGGCTGGGCACGGAAACCCCCGTGGAGTCCCGGCCGCTGAAAGAGCTCATTCTGGATCCCGTTATTAGCGAGGCTGTTCTGGATGTGTTCGCCTCCCGCAAAATAAATTATTTCCGGGAGCTTGAGGTTTCACTGGAACATTCGCGCAGGGTTTTCAAGAGTATCTCGATTCCCATAACGGCTCCGGGCCACGCCGAGCCTATCGGGCGCCTGCTGGCCTTTAATGATATTACCCTGGACAAGGAGCTCGCCCGCATAAAAGACGAATTCCTCCATTCCATTACCCATGACCTGCGCAATCCCATGGGGGCCATAAAGGGCTTTGTGGAATTCCTGGTCAAAGAGATCCCCGGCCCCGTGAACGCCGCGCAGAAAAAAATGCTCATCTCCATAGACCGGGCCTCTTTCAGGCTGCTGGGTATGATAAATAATATTCTCGACGTGGCCAAGGTGGAAGCCGGTAAGATGGAAATAAAGCTTACGCCGGTAAACCTGCGCGAAATAGCGGCACGCGTGATAGAGCTTATGGAATCTCTGGGCCAGCGTAAACACCTGCGTTTCGAACTGGAAGGGGACGGCGACGCGCTGCTCAACGCCGACGCCGGCCTTATGGAGCGCATGTTCACCAACCTTGTCGGCAACGCCATTAAATTCACCCCGGAGAACGGGGTTATTACCGTGGGGATGTCGGGAGGTGATAAAATCATAAAGGCCTGGGTGCGCGATACCGGCGATGGCATACCGCCCGAGTATGTAGACAAGGTGTTCGAGAAGTTCGAACAGGTAAAAGGGCAGAAAGCGGGCGGGACCGGCCTCGGCCTTACGATCTGCAAATACGTGGCCGCCGTGCATCTGGGGAAGATCTGGGTGGAATCCGAACCAGGTCTCGGCGCGAAATTCATTTTTGTGATCCCCTCTAATCTGGTTAAGGACGACTCCGGCGCGGTGGTGGCGCAGTGAGAGCCCTGCTGGTCTCGGCGTATTTCCTCTGCCTGGCCGCAGTGCCGGCGGCCGGGGAGGAGTTTCAGACCGTTCTTGTGCGTCCGGGCGATACGCTTTGGAGTATTTCCAATACCTACCTGAAAGATCCCGCCAAATGGAACAGCATCCTGAAATATAACAAGCTGCCCTCCTCCGATCCGTCCATAGCTTTACCCGGGACGTCTTTGAAAGTGCCAATTAACCTTATCAAGGAGCAATACCGGGCCGCCAAGCTCGTCTACTACCTCAATGACGTTCTTTTCCGGCGTTACGGTAATTCTGACTGGGGGGGCGTGTCAGCTAAAATGGACCTGTTTAAAAGCGACACGCTGCGCACCCGGGTGGATTCCCGGGCGGATGTGAAATTTTATACAGGGGAATTGCTGAGCCTTTACGCTAATTCCATTGCTGTGCTGCGCCCGCCCGGCAAGCGGAATGTGGACGTGCAGCTGATGGCCGGGGAGATGCGCGGTGTGCGTTCCCGGGTGATAACGGCTTCCGCTAAAATAACGCCCAGGACCAAAGACACGGAATTCGGGGCCAGGATAAAGGAAGACCTGACCACGCTGGTGCAGGTGTACAAAGGCAAGGCTGACGTGGAAGCGCAGGGTAAAACCGTGGAAGTCTCGGAAGGTTTTGCCACGGAAGTCAAACTGGACCTGGCGCCTTCCGCCCCGGTGGCGCTGCCGCCGCTTATGGAATTTGATTCCCAGACGCATGTTAAGATGGCGGCGGGCAGCGCCTCCAAACTTACCATGGAGGGCGGCGTAATCTCCCTTAACATCCGCAAACCCGCCAGACTTAACGGTGCGCCTGTCGCTATGGCAGGGGACAAGGATCTGCTTAGGGGCGCGCCCGCCCCGGGCAATGTGAACGATAAGGCCCTTGGCTCCGACGAGATGCTGAACATGATCTCGGCCGCTAACCCCGTGCAGGGATATCATCTCCAGATAGCGCGGGACCAGGGTTTCGCTGCGATGGTTCTGAATAAGACGTATGACGCTTTTGAGACCATAGACATAAACGACAGCGTAGCGCCCGGGAATTACTGGATGCGGGTGGCCCTGGTCGACCTGCTTGGCTTTGAAGGCAAATTCAATACTCCCCGCCCGATACAAGTCGGGAGGGAAAAGGGTAACTGATGCGGGCGACGGGCAAGCGCTGTGTTTGTGTCGTCCTGCTGGGGGCGGTAATGGCCGTCCCGCCCGCTTTCTGCGTGCCGGGCAAAGCCGGTGTTAAAACCGTCTGGGACCGCATAATGGAAGAGCAGGGGGCGTTGAATCTGCGCAAGGGTTACGCTTTCATGGGCGCGGAAAATTATCCCGCCGCCGCCGACGAATTCTTTAAGGCCGCCCAGAAAAGCCCGGAAAATCCCTGGCCGCGCCTGCTTTACGGTTCCGCGCTTTACTGGCTGGGCGAACCGCAGAAAGCGCTGGATGAATTTGAGGAAGCGCTGCGCCTGGACCCGGAAAACTCCATGGCTTTCCAGCTGCGCGGCATAGTGCGCGCGCGCGGAGGGCTTTACCGGGCCGCGCTTGAAGACTTCCTCCGTGCGGAAAGCCTGTCCCCGGAACGGCCGGACGTTAAGATGAACGCCGGTTCCGTTTATCACGCGTTGGGCAACTACGCCTCCGCGCTGGATTATTTCCGGGCCGCGGTCCAGCGCGATCCCGCCAACCCGCTCTACCGCTATCAACTGGGCATGTTCTATTCCCGCCTGGGGCGTTACGAGCAGGCGGCCGCGCAGCTGGAAAAAGCGGTCTCTCTTTTTTCCGGCTATGAAGACGCCATCTTCGAACTGGGGGTTTTGCGCGAAAGGGAAGGGCAGCTCGCGCAAGCTATAAAATTTTACCGTAAAGCTCTGGCGCTGAAACCGGGGGATTCTGCGGCCAGGTTCCGCTTATGCTGGGCGCTGGGCAAGGCAGGCAGGCAGGCGGAGATTCCCAGGGCGCTGACCGGCGCCTTTCTGCTGGCGCCGTCCAACGAAAAAGGTGGTATTTCAATGTCATTGGCTTATGCCGGAGGTTCGCCTTCCCCGGCCGGGGCGGGAGGTGACGCCGGCGGGCCGTTGTTTTCGGCTTTAAGCCGCATACCTTCTGAGCAGGAAGTCCGGGTGGAGGTTGAACTGCTGGAAACGCCGAAAACCGGCGCGCTGAACAACGCGTCGACCGAGACAGGGAAACTGGCGGCCGCCCTTGCCCGGCCGAAAGTGAATTACACCCGGCGTGAATATTTCCTGCCTGCGGCGGGGCCGGAGGAGCGGCTTAAGCGCGCGGCGGCCGTGGCGGCGGAAGCGGAAGGGCTTTTAAAAGGGGTGGGCCAGGGCAGTGACGCCCGGCTGGCTTTCAAAATAGACACCGCGCTGCCGGCCGCCGATAACAATTCCGGAAAAACGCGGGTCCTGTATAAGCCGCGCGACGTTGGCAACGACATGGGTCTTTGGGTAATGGGCGACAACTGGCTGGAGAACGTGGGCGAGGCCATGGAAGAGATGGAGGCCGTGCCCGGTCCCTCCTGGCCCGAATTCAGGCTTGTAAGGGGGCTGGGCTATCTGCTGCTGGGAGAGACCGGGCAGGCACTGGCGGATTTCAGCGGGGGCGGTGTGCAGGCCGCGCTGGGGCGCAGCGCGGCCTGGGTTGCCTCCGGGGATACCGGCCGCGCGTTGCAGGCCTGCCTGGAAGCCCTTAAACTGGAACCGGATAATAAAACAGCTTTGGCTAACCGCAGGTGGCTGGATATTAAAAAATGAAAATCCCTCCTTTGCCCGCGGTAAACCTGGTGTTCACGTACGCCAGCTGTCCTTTAAAAGAGCGGCTGGTGACAAAGCTCTGCTCCGGCTACGCGCGCTGGCTGGGTGGGTTCCGCACTCTCGAGGTGCGTGACGGCGCCGGGCGCGGCGGTTTTGAGCTGGAGCCGCTGGGCGGCGGCCGTGTGGTGCTGGCTTCAAAACAGCTGCTCTCACCCGTGGCGTTCAACAAGTACGGTCTTAATCTTGACGCTTTTGAAATTACGGCCCTGGGGGCGCTTGACGCCGCGGCGGCGGCGGGCCGCGTGCTTTTAATGGACGAGCTGGGGCCTATGGCCATGAAATCAGGGAAATTCAGCGCCAAGGTAATAGAACTGCTGTTTTCCGCCAACCCCTGCCTTGTCTTCCACCGCCGGGGAGCGGCTGTTTTCGAGGACGCTTTCAAAAAGCTGGAAAATACCGTGGTAATGGAACTGTCGGAAGGCGGCTGGGCCGCCGCCGTGAGCGCGGCTGAAAACTGGCTGGACGCTCTCATAGCTGGAATGGAGACACGCTAAATGACATACGCTTCTGATTTTTCCCTTGAGACGCTGCGCCGGGCGCATTTTATCGGTATTGGCGGCATAGGCATGAGCGGTATCGCCCGCCTGATGCTGGGGCTAGGGTACGGCGTCTCAGGCTCCGACGCCAGGGAATCCGAAATAACCCTTGCGCTGGCGCGGGAAGGCGCAAAAATAACTATCGGGCATTCGCGCCGCGCGCTTGGCCCGGCGGACGTAGTAGTTGTAAGTTCGGCCATCAAGGCCGATAACCCGGAGCTCGCGGAAGCTTTCCGGCGCGGGCTTACGGTGGTACAGCGCGCGCTGATGCTTTCCAAA
>MGVB01000161.1:5012-8314 GCA_001800275.1 Elusimicrobia bacterium RIFOXYA12_FULL_57_11 | reverse complement strand
AGAAATCAAATCAATAAAACAATAGGGGACTTAATAAAATGAACGAATTTTTTCCGAAAGTCATAAAAAAGCGCGATGGTAAAGTGGCGCCCTTTAATATAGAGAGGATAAAGACCGCGATCTTCAAGGCGGCCTACATGCTGGGCGGACGTGACGAAGAAAAGGCCGTGGAGGTTGCCAATGAAGTGGCCCGCCGGCTGCATAATAACTTCTGTTCGCACGGCAAGATCCCCACCGTGGACGACAGCAATACCGTCTGCGTGGAAGTGCTGCGTGAAAAAGGCTTCGACCGCACCGCCGATAAATTCGAATCCTATTCCCTGGACCGCAGCCGCGTACGCCGCAGCGGCCTTTCGGTCAAGAGGAAGACCGGCAAGCACGACATCACCGACCAGATGCTGCTGGTGGCCAGCATTACCAACGAGACCATAGAGCCGTTCTCCCGCAAGCGCCTGGCAGAGGCCCTGGAGAAGGAATATCAGCTTGCTCCAGAGCTGTCCGCCATGATAGCCAAGGAAACCGAGAACGACGCTTATGAGCTGTCCGAAAAATACGGCACCAAGAGTTTCGATACGCAGTTCCTGCGCCGCATTTCAGAATCCCACCTCTCCATGATGGGCATACCGCTGAAGAATTCCGCCCTGGCCATGCCGCTGTCCACCATAGAGGCCCTGGTGTTCGGCAGCAGCAAAGAAAATTCCAATATCACCTCCAATAATCCTGAGGCCGTGAACCTGGGCATCGCCGAATACGTGCTGAAGCAGTACAACCTGCGTAAGGTTTTCTCCGACGAGATAGCCGAAGCCCACAATAACGGCACCATACACATTCACGACCTGGGTTACCCTCAGCGCGTGTACTGTTCCAGCCACTCCATTGAGTACATAAAGAAATACGGCCTGAACAGGATAGTTTCCAACCTGCAGAACAAGTCTAACCCGGCCAAGTCCGCCATGGTCCTGAACGGGCACATTCAGACCTTCCTGGCCTCCATGCAGAGCCGTTATGCCGGGGCGCTGGGATTCGGTTTCCTTAATATACTGTACGCCCCCATGCTTAACTGCCCCGAAATACTGCTGGAAGGCGAGCTGGAGGGCAAGAGTATAAGGATAAAGAAAGATACGCTTGAGGCCATGGTGGAGGCCGGCACGGTTTCCTATGCCGACGGTACCGCCATCCCGTACTTCAAGAAGACCGGTGAAGTGCGCACGCTTAACAAGCTGTCCCGCAAAGAAATGCGCCAGATAGCGCAGAACCTTATCTTTTCCGCCAGCCAGAACGCTTTCAGCCGCGGCGGGCAGACCTTGTTCATAGACTTCAACATGCATACCGGCGTGCCCCAGTATATGCACAATGTGCCGGCCATGGGCCCCGGCGGCAAGTATATGCTGGAGGACGCCAGCGGCAATGTGGAGCTGGTGGACGAGGCGCCCCGCTTTGTGGGCGTGGAAGGCGACTCCCGCAACGGCGACGTGGTGCACCCCGCCGACGGCCGCAGGTTTATTACCTACGGCGATCCCCGCATGGTGAAGACCGCACAGGAATTCGCCATAGAGCTTATGAAGGTGTGGGAGGACGGCGATAAGTACGGAATCCAGTTCGCTTTCCCCAAGTGCGATCTGCACGTAAGCCGCGAAGCCCTGGAGAACCCCGACGAGCGGGAGGTGTACGATTATGGCTGCAAGCTGGCCGCCAAGAACGGCTCCACCTACTTCATGTTCGACCGCGATGGCGCCGGCGCCACGCTGGCCCAGTGCTGCCGCCTCAAGGAGAAGGTCACGGACCCGTACCTCCTCAAGCACCCCGAGAACATCCGCTTCACGGGCTTCCAGAACGTCACCATAAATCTGCCGCAGGCCGCCTTCAAGGGTAAAACCCTGAAGGGGACGCTGGCGCAGATAGACCGCGCCATAGACTTCGCCGTTAAGGCGCATTTGCAGAAGAAGGTCTACACGCAGACCCTGTTGGACACCGACGGCAGCCCGCTGCGGTCCCTTGGTCTGCCTTCCGACGACGGCACGCCCTACGTGGACCTGAACAAGGCCACCTACATCATGGGCCTTATCGGCCTTAACGAAGTGGTGCAGTACTTGACCGGCAAAGAACTTCACGAGAGCCGCGACGCTTACGAGACCGGCCTGGTTGTTATCGACCACATGCACCAGACCATTAACGCCATGCGCGTCAAGCACGGCCTGAAGATAACCCTGGAAGAGACGCCTGCCGAGAGCGCCACGCAGAAACTGGCCAAGGGCGACATGGCCCGGTTCCCGGAATCCAAGAAGGTTATCAAGGGCGACATAAAGAGGGCGCCCTACTACACCAACTCGGTGCACCTGAACCCGGGCGCCAATGTCTCTATCATAGACCGCATAGAACTGCAGTCGAAGTTCCACGATATGATAGAGTCCGGCTCCATTATCCACGTGTACTGCGGCGAGTCCCAGATTTCGCCCGAGTCCATAGCGACCCTGGTGGAGAAAACTTACCGCAACACGCGCGCTTCGCAGATAACGGTGTCCCCGGAGTTCACGCACTGCAACAACTGCCACACCAACTACTTCGGCTTCAAGGACAAGTGCGGCAAGTGCGGCAGTGTCGATGTTGCCAAGCGCACCAAGATAGTGGGCTATTTTTCCAACCTCAGCGGCTGGAACGATTCCCAGCTTGAAATAAGCCGTGCGCGCGAGGCCGTGGCCCACCACTACGCGGACTATACGCCCGGAGTAAAATGGCTGCACGAGAAAGATCCCTCCAAAAAAGTTATGGTGTTCGGCAAAGCCGGCTGCGCCATGTGCGAAGAGGCCAAAGTGAGCCTCACCAAGGCGCTGAAAGAGAAAGGCATGGAGATCCCCGTGGAATTCCACGACCTTACCAAACAGGAAAGCCGCATGGTGGCCGCCAAATGGAACGTGCCGCTTGACCCCATCCCCACGGTGCTGGTGAAAAACAACGGCACCATGGGCCGCTATGAGCTGG
Organism: Elusimicrobia bacterium RIFOXYA12_FULL_57_11; assembly: GCA_001800275.1. GTDB lineage: Bacteria > Elusimicrobiota > Elusimicrobia > Elusimicrobiales > UBA9959 > UBA9959. The sequence continues at coordinate 5,335 of MGVB01000161.1, read as the reverse complement.
AGTTTAAGCGCGGCAAGCCGGTGCACCGTAAAGAAGTGGAATACGTGAAGATGATAGAGGGCGCTTACGTAGCCAAGTAGGCGCGGCTGCCGAAGGGACCGGGTTAGAAAAAGCAGCGTCGCGCACACCGTGCGCGCGCTTCCGACTCTCGGCTGCCGCGCTTACGCAAGCGGCAGCCTCCGAGACGGTTTTTCTAACCCGGTTCCTTCGTCATCCCGCGCAGAAATAATAGTGTAGGGGGCGGCGAGGGCATGGGTTCGGCGGGCCTTCGCGGAAGGAGCGGCTTGCGTAAGCGCCGCGACTGAGTGATGAGGGCCGAGCAC
>MGVB01000161.1:0-4996 GCA_001800275.1 Elusimicrobia bacterium RIFOXYA12_FULL_57_11 | reverse complement strand
AGGCCCCGACTGGGCATCTTGCGTTTTAATTTAAATCTTATTATGAAGATAGGCGCGGCACTTGGATTTAACCTTACGGACTATCCCGGCAAAATAGCCGCGGTGGCTTTTGCCCCGGGGTGTAATTATGCCTGCCCGCATTGCCACGCCAAGCCCATACTGGGCGCCGCCGCGCCCATAAACGCCCGGGATTTCCTGGACTACCTCTCTACCGTGGGCGAATGGGTGAACGCCGTGGTGCTCTGCGGCGGCGAGCCCACCTTGCAGCCCGGACTTATTCCCTTCATCAAGGAAATACGCGCTAAAAAACTATCCGTGAAGCTGGACACCAACGGCAGCAACCCCGCCGTGCTCAGCCAATTGCTGGCCGGAGGCCTGGTGGACTACGTGGCCATGGACATCAAAGGCCCGCGCCACCTGTGGCCCAACCTTTCCGGCAATCCCGGCGCGGAATCAGCCATGCTTGAAAGCATGAAAATCGTGCCCCGCTTCCCCGTATATGAATTTCGTACTACCATAGCCCCGGTAGTGCGCGGGGCTGACGATATCTCTTTTCTGACCGTGCCCGAAATGGCCGCCGCCGCTAAAATGCTGGCGGAGGTTACCGGCAGCGCGAACCACAAATATTACATCCAGAAATTCGTGCCCCGCAAAGACGGCTTGCTGGACGCGCGCCTTGAAAGTTTTCCCGAAACCCCTGTCCTGCTGCTGCAGGACATCCACACCGAAGTTCTGAAGTATATCCCCAACACCCAGATGAGAGGCTAACCCATGGAAAAAATTGAAGTCGTAATTCAGAAGCTTGCCGCGGACGCGGTAATTCCCAAATACGCCCACGAAGGCGACGCCGGCGTTGACCTTTACTCCGCCGGGACTTTTACCCTGCTCCCCGGCCAGCGCCTGCTGGTGCCCACCGGCATCAAGATGGCCATCCCCTACGGCTACGAAGGCCAGGTGCGCCCCAAATCCGGCCTGGCCCTTAAGCACGGCCTCAGCGTGCTGAATACCCCCGGCACCGTAGACGCCCCTTACCGCGGCGAAGTGGGCGTAATAGTTATAAACCACGATCCCAAGGCGGCCTACGAAATAAAAAAAGGCGAAAAAATCGCTCAGATGGTCTTCAATAAAGTGGAGTACGTAACCTTCAAAGAGGCCGCCGAACTCCCCGAAACCACCCGCGGCGCCGGCGGCTTCGGCAGCACAGGGAAGCATTAGCATTCCCGATTCCCACAAGCAGGGCTAGGCTGGCTTATTTTCCATGTTCGAGATGCAACCCGCAATAATTCTGCCCGCCCTTGAGGTGGAAGATAGCGGTGATTAGGAGACATTGGTGACTATTTATCTGCGGAACTGGGATAGGGGACGCTGCTTACTATCTTCCTGACTTGCAAATTATCAAAAAGCCGCTAATAAACCGCCGGATAACCCGGCGGTTTTGTTTTGGGTGGGCTGGGGGGCGGCGGCACTGGGAACATGCCTGATTTTTTCGCGGGCAAAACAACCCGTCACGTCTGTGTCGGGTTCGTCTGCTATGCTATTTGGGTTCAATGCCTGGGCCTTGATAATATGTAAACTATAGTGTACACTATTTATGCTGAAAACAGCGATTATCTACAGTACAGGCGCGGGACGTGAGGCGTATAGCGAATACGTCGCGTCTCTCCCGGACCGCGTTGGCGCGGCTAAAATATGGACGCGGGTGACCAGGGCGCAGCTGGGGAATTTAGGGGACCATAAGAATATCGGGCATGGGGTTATAGAATTGCGGATAGACCATGGGCCCGGGTACAGGGTGTATATAGGGCTTCATGGCGGCGAATTGATAGTTCTGCTTTGCGCCGGTGACAAAAGCAGCCAGAAGAAGGATGTTGCGCGGGCGATAGCTTATTGGGCCGATTATAAGAGAAATTTATGAGGAAATATCGGACGCACGACGAATATCTGGATAAAGCGCTTAAAGACCCGAAAGAGGCGGCGCATTATCTGAATGCGGCCATGGAAGAGAACGATCCGGCCCTGCTCCTGGCGGTGCTGGCGCAACTGGTCCGTGCGCGCGGCGTTTCAAAAACCGCGAAAGAAGTATCCCTTTCCAGGGCGGGTATGTATAAAACCCTTTCGAAGCGCGGGAACCCAGAATTAAAAACCTTCATAGGCATCTTGAGGGCCACCGGCCTTGAAATGTCCTTCAGGCCTGCCCAAATACATCATCATTGAATTGTCAGGAATAGAGGACACTGTTTATTATCTTCCTAGCTTTCTAAAAGAACCCGCCGGGGAGCCCCGGCGGCCCGCGCGCTTCTGATGACCGGCGACTATGCGCAGCGCGCCGCCCTTAGAAAACCGTTCACAGGCAGGGAACTCCTTTCCGTTGTCGCCTCTTAACTTGTCTCCCGGCGGTTTTGTTCTGGCGGGGCCATGAGCCGCGGCCGGTATGGTTCCATTTGATAGAATATTAGCCGATAAAGCATAAACTAAGGGGCGTTTGCGCTGCTGCTTAGCAGCCGGCGGGAGCGGATTGGTATATGGACAAAACGAATAACTATCGAATCCCATTTATCCTGGCTTTGTGCGGCTTGGGGGTGTGGTTGTTTATTATGGCGCTGGGCGGCAGGCGGGAAGCCTGGGATAGCCCCGTTTTCTGGACTATCGGTTTGCCCGCACTGCTGCTGATGAATGCTATTGCTGGGTTTATCGAGCCGGACAGGATAATACTTAAAGGAATAAGTTCCGTCTGTCTGCAGCCGGTGGCGATGATGGTGAAATCCGGCGAGGTCGGCTCTATGTTCCTGCCCGGTTTGATGCTGGTGCTGGTGCAGGGGCTGTTCTTCAGCATCGGTGGCGGCGCAGGCGCGCTCATCAAGAATAAGTTTTTCATTCCCGGGCCCCTGCCGCCGGCCGGCTCCTGAGCCCGCATAACCGGGCCGGCAGCCGGCACGGGGGAGGCTGTATTGAACAATGAATGAAATGAAGGATTATTTCGACAGGCACGCTTCCAGGTGGGATGGCTATCAGAGAATGGAAGACGCCACTGTTATAAATGAGATACTGGATCGGATGCTCCTTACCGGGGCGGACCGGGTGCTGATATCGGATAAGGATTTTCGCGGGCTCTACGCCGAAGCCGGTTTCGCCGATATCGTGGTAGAGAATAATAAATACTTTTTCTCGTCCGGCCCAGGGTTTAACGGGCCAGCGGGGGGGCTTAATGCCTGCGGCATGCTGGGACCTTTGGCCCTATTTGCGCCTTCGGCTTAAATGTAGAATATAGACAAGAAGAGTTCAGGAGGTCTTAAAAATGAAAAACGCCGCCGCCGCAATATTATTGTTCGCTATTCCCCTTCAGGCCGCCCAGCCCGCCATAAACGCCATTTCGGCCGCCGACATCAGCGCAATAGAGATCGCCGTGCCGCAGGTGCCCGCGCCGCAGGCTCCCGCGCAGGATCTGCGCGCCGGGGAAGTTCTTACCAGGCTTCACCTGATGCCACAGGCTTACAAGAGCGCCATCTCCTCCTTTGTAAAAGACGACAAGGAATTCGCGGAATTCACCTCTATGTGGAACCCGATACTGCAGAAGGCAGGGTTTGCCATAGGGGAGATCTCCTTCAGGGCCGACATAAAACTGGCCGTGATAAATTACACCTCGCCCCAGGGCCTGGTGCTGCGCCGCTTCATGGCCGACCCCTTGAATTATGACGCTCTGAATCCCACGGATATGCATAACCTGCGCCAGGAGCTTACCGTCAGCCTGTCCAAAAACGATATGCCCGCCGCGGCCAGCTTCTACATCAAATCGGAACTGTTCCGCCCCACCTTCGTTATCTATTACGTGACCAAGGGCGGCGAGAACGACGACCATGAAAAGCAGCTGCGCATTTTCAAGCCGGGCGACGACATCGATTACGACCTGCTGCAGAAGGCCGGCGTGAACATAGTCAAGCGCGACAATGCGTTCACTATGGTCTATGCCGGCAAACTTATCGGCTTCAAGTCCCGGGTAGCCGTGGATGAAACCGCCGCCGCCGTTAAGATTCTCGAGTTCAGGAAATACCTGGCCGAGAACAAGAAAGAGTTTATAGGTTCCGCAACGCACAAATTCGCCACGCCTTTCGTGGTGGGTGCTGCCACCTATAACTACTTCTTCAACGTCTACTTCTACCAGTAACAGTACCGGGCTTGCGCCCTTAAAACCCGCCGGGGAACCGGCGGGTTTTTTTATGAAATCGATCTATAGAGACGGCGAAGAACTATTCAACAGTATTACCCACATAGTGGGCGCGGCGCTGGCGCTGGCCGGGCTTGTGGCGCTTGCGGTGGCGGCCGGCCTGCATGGCGACGCCTGGCGCATAGTCAGCTTCATAGTCTATGGCGTCACCCTGCTGCTTTTGTACTCGTTCTCGGCGCTGTACCATAGTTTGCGCGGCCGGGCGAAGCGGATATTCCGCATTCTGGATCACCAGGCCATATACCTGCTGATAGCGGGTACCTATACGCCGTTTACGCTGGTAACGCTGCGCGGCGCGTGGGGCTGGTGGCTGTTCGGTATCATATGGGCCCTGGCCATCTTCGGTATTGTGCTGGACTCCGCGCGGCACACAGGCCGGCGGATAGTGCCCTTGTGTATTTATTTGCTGATGGGCTGGCTTATTACGGTTGCGCTGGTGCCGCTTTTAAAGGCTTTGCCGGCGCCTGGCCTGGGCCTGCTGGCGGCCGGCGGCTTGTTCTATACAGGTGGAGTATATTTTTACGTCAAAGACGACAAGGCCCCCTATTTCCACGGGGTCTGGCACCTGTTCGTGCTGTGTGGCAGCCTGTGCCATTACTTCGCGGTGCTTTTTTATGTTTAAGGCTGGCAGGGCTGGCCGCGGGCCATGTTTTAGCGCGGGTCCGGGGCGGCCTGGGTAAAAACAGTGCGCTTCTGCACGGTGTAAAGCATGGCCGAGCCGGTGATAAAGCAGAGCACGATGAATAATTCCACGCGCATTATGCCCAGTGTTTC
>MGVB01000160.1:2129-5222 GCA_001800275.1 Elusimicrobia bacterium RIFOXYA12_FULL_57_11 | reverse complement strand
TTTCAACGTCAAGGGAGGGCGCTGCGAGGCCTGCCAGGGAGACGGCACGCTTAAGATCCAGATGCAGTTCCTCCCAGACGTTTACGTAAAGTGCGACGAGTGCGGCGGCCGGCGCTTCAACGAGGACACCCTGCAGGTACGCTACAGGGAAAAGAACATCGCCGATATCCTCGAACTTTCTGTGGATGAGGCGAAAAAAATATTCTCCGACATCCCGCGCGTATCAAAGATACTCGCCACCATGGCCGAAGTGGGGCTGGGCTACCTTAAGCTCGGCCAGAACGCAACCACCCTCTCCGGCGGAGAGGCCCAGCGCCTGAAGCTGGCGGAACAGCTGGCGAAACGTTCCACCGGCCGCACGCTTTACATCCTGGATGAACCCACCACCGGCCTTCATTTCGCCGATGTCGGCAAACTCCTGTCCGTATTGCAGCGCCTCACCGACGCCGGCAACACGGTCCTGGTAATAGAACATAACCTGGACGTGATAGCGGCCTCCGACTGGCTGATAGAACTGGGCCCCGAAGGCGGGAACGCCGGCGGTCATCTTGTTTTTTCCGGGCCGGTCTTAAGCGCGCTCAGGGCAAAAGGCTCGCACACGGGCACTTATCTGCGCGAACACCTTAAGCTCAAAAAAACGGGCAGCCGCACATGAAACCGAAAGTGCTGCTTATTACCCCGCGCTTCCCGTTCCCCACCCTGAGCGGCGGGGAAAAATGGGCCGCCAGTTTGGCCCGGGGCCTGTGTGAGCAGCACGAACTTTCCCTGTTCGCTTTTACCACCCCCGGGCTGGAAGCCCACCAGACAGCCCTGGCTCTCAGTCTGGAAGAAAAGCTTTTTAAAAAAATATTCCTGCTCCCTGCCCCGCGGGAAACGCGCGATTTCGGACTCCCGGTCCTTCCGGCAATGTACTGGTCGCCCGCCGCGGCGGGCGAACTGAAAAAAGCCGCCGCCCGGACCGGCGCAGACATCGCGCATATACTTTTTTCGGAGATGGCCTGTTATGAAGCTTTTCTGCCGCCGGAACTACCCATTGTCTATACTGAGATAGATTCCAGCTACCTGTACCCGTGGAAATATTACCTGCGCGAAACCGCGGGATTAAAAGGCTTCTTCAAGGCCGGTGAATTCATAAGGTCCAGGCGTTATGCCGGCAGGCATTACAAGCGTTTCAACGCCGCCACTTTTATCACGGCCAGCGATGGGCGCGATATAGCCCGCTACCTTGCCACAAGCCTTACCACGGTAACACCGAACGCTGTTGACCCGGAGGAATTCGCGCCCCCCCCCGGCTGCGCCAGGACCCGGGGTGAAATTCTTTTCCTGGGGCATTACCCGCATTACCCCAACGAGGACGCCGGGCTGCGCCTGGCTGAACGCATTTTTCCTGCCGTAAGGAAAATTATCCCGGACAGTTCCCTTACACTGGCCGGCTCCTGTCCGACGCAGGTGATCAGCGCGCTGGCCGGGCCGGGAATTACCGTCCCTGGCACTGCCGCCGACATACGGCCTTTCCTCTGGCGTGCCGAAGTATTTGCCGCCCCGGTGCGCTTCGGACTTGGCGCTAAAGGGAAAATACTCGAGGCTTTCGCCGCCGGTCTGCCCGTAGTGGCCTCACGGGAGGCGGCCGCCGGCATAGAAGGCGCGTTGGACGGCCGGCACCTCCTCAGCGCGGCCTCGGACGCTGATTTCACGGCCAAAACCGCAATGCTGCTTAAAGACGGCTCTCTGCGCGCGCAACTGGCCGCCAATGCCATGACACTGGTACGGGAAAGATTCTCCTTTAAAGACGTAACCGCGAAAGTCGCCGGGATATACCGCCAGCTGCTGAGCGGCCGTTAACACCTCCCTGAGAATTGCCGCATCCTGCCGGCCAAATTTACCGGAACCAGTAAAAACCTGTTCTCCCCGGCTCCGGGAACGTATTTGATATAATCAGGAAATGGGAAGAGCAGGATTCATAAAAATACTGGCACTGACCCGTGTCGAATGGCGCCTGAGGCAGCAGAGCACGTTCCTCGGCTTCTTCTGGACGCTGCTCAACCCGGCCCTGATGTTCGTGGTGCTATACGGCCTGTTCATAAAGTGGCTGGGCCGCGCGCAAAGCGATTACGCCGTGTTCCTGCTTGTGGGCATAGTGGAATGGAATTTTTTTTCCACCGCAACTTCCCATGGATTGTCCGCCCTGCTCCGCAGGGGCCCTCTGCTAAAGAACTACCCGCTGGCCCCCGAAATCCCGGTATTCGCATCGGTATTAAGCATTTATTTTTCGCATGTGCTGGAGCTTCTGGCTCTGATAGCCATGCTTTCTTTTTTCCAGGGCAGGGTTACGGTATCCTGGTTCTGGCTGATCGCCATAGACGGCATCTACCTGGCCCTTGCCTGCGGCGTCAGTCTGCTCCTCGCCGGGCTGTTCGTATTTTATTCCGATATTGAGCGCATGTGGGGGATCTTGCTGACCGCGGGCTTCTTTATGACGCCCGTTTTCTACCCGCTCTCGGTGCTTACCCCCGACAAAAGCCGCCTGCTAAACCTTAGCCCGCTTACCGCGGTGATTGAAAGTTCCAGACTGGCGCTTTCCGGCGCAGCCCCTGGCGGGGCCGCCATGGGTGGTGCGCTGCTCTGGGCGACAACCCTGCTGATATCCGGCCTGCTTTTTCTGCGCCTTAAACGCGCAAGCATAGGTGACGCGTTATGACCGGGCTGGAAGTCAAGGGAATACTAAAATCCTTCCGCGTGGAACTCCCCCGCAATGACGCGTTTTCCTCCATAATGCGGTTTTTATCCGGCCGCTCCCCCACGCGCGCTTTTAACGCGCTGGACGGAATATCCTTTACGCTTAAACCCGGCGTTTCCCTGGCGCTTTGCGGCCCCAATGGTTCAGGTAAAACCACGCTTTTAAAAGTGCTCTCCGGCATAACGAAGCCTGACCGCGGAACAATTTCCTTTGACGGCAAAAAAGCCTGCCTCCTGGGATTTTCATCCATAATGCAGGACCGCCTCAGCGTACAGGAGAACGCCTACCTCTGCACGGTCTTCTTTGAACTGCCTGGCAGTTCGGCCGAAAGCACTGAACGCCTGCTGGCCGCGGCC
>MGVB01000160.1:0-2004 GCA_001800275.1 Elusimicrobia bacterium RIFOXYA12_FULL_57_11 | reverse complement strand
GGGGGACGCTGACTTCAGGGTAAAATGTCTTAACAAGCTTAAAGCCCTGAAAGACAAAGGCGCCATGTTAATTTTTGCCACGCATGACCCGGGGCTCGTGCAGATACTGGCCCAGGAAGTCCTTTTACTGGAAGCCGGCAGACAGGTTTTCTTCGGGTCGGCAAGCCAGATGTCACAATCCGCGGCTGAGTGGAACCCCGGGAAGTCCCTGCGCTCCGGGCTGGACCGGCATCCGCTTCTGAACACAAAACTGAAAGCCGCGGGTTTTACCCTGGCCGAATCTGCGGCGGCTTCAGATGAAGAAATACTCCTTGTGCATTCCCGCTCCTGGCTTGACCGGTTAAAAGCGAACGACCTGACCCCGGAAGAAGAAAGGTCCCTCGTTTTAAACTTTTCCAGGCAACTATTTCCCCTCTCCTGGCGCATGGCCGGGGGCACCATAGCGGCCGCCCGCGCCGCGGCCGCCTCGGGCACCCTGGGCATTTTCCCTTCCGGCGGAGGACACCACGCTTTCCCGGACCGCGGAGAGGGATTCTGCCCGGTAAACGATATTGCCATAGCCGCACGCGTCCTCCTTAAAGATGGAACGGTCCGCAAGCCCGCCATTATCGACCTGGACGCCCACCAGGGCAACGGCACCGCTTTCATATTCTGCGGGGATGCCGTAAAAACTTTTTCCGCCCACAGGGCCGAAGGCTACCCCGCCAACCGCGTGCGCTCCTCCATGGACACCGACATTCCCGTAGGGGCCGGCGACACGGTTTATCTTGAGGCCGTAAAAAAAGGAATCTCGGATTTCCTGGCAATGGCAAAGCCCGACTTTGTGTTCGCGCTGTGCTCGGCTGACGCCTACAAAAATGACGCTCTCGGCGGCCTTAAAGTCTCAATAGAAGGCCTGGCCGAAAGGGATGAATTCGTTTTCAAGCTGCTCAGCAGCCTTAAAATACCCGTCTGCCTTGTAATGGGAGGCGCGTACAGCACTCCGGAGGAAGCCGCCCAGATAAATTTCAACACTATCAAGGCCGCGGCGGCGGCTTATCCAGCTTTTAACGGTAAGATAAACACGTAACAAGCGGACCCGGAACATATAAACCCGTCTCCGCAAAAAAAAGCCGTGAGTTTGCTATAATAAACCCATGGCGGGAGGTAAAACCCATAACGGCATATCCGAGGCGGTTACCTGGCGTAAAACCGGGGAAGAAGCCGTCATATTGAACCTGGAAACCTCCGAATACTACTCCGCCAACGACACTGGAACCTTTATCTGGGAGTTGCTCAGCGCCGGTAAACAGCGGGCCAAAGTGGCTGAAGCGCTGGCGGCCGAATACGGGATAACAGAGGAACAGGCCGCCCTGGACACAGAAACGTTTATCGAGGACCTTGCGCGCCTGAAAATACTGACGCAGGAGATAAAATGAAAAACCCCAAAAAGACCTCTCAAAAAGCCAAAAAATACCAGAAGCCCCAGATAAAATCACACGGTAAGATAAGTGAAGTCGCCTCCGCCTTCAAGCCTTAAGGCTTTCCTTTTCCCCGGCTCCGGGGCGCAGCATCTTGGCATGGGCCGGGCGTTACGTGATACGCTCCCGGAAATAGAAGACAATCTCCAGGCTATCAACAAAACCCTGGGTTACGACATCGCAGCCGCGATGGACGGCCCGGAAGAACTCTTGTTCCCACCGGTGGCCTCCCCCACCCCTACGGTCTTCATGGAAGTGACCATGGCACTTTCCCTGGCCGTAGCCCGCGCGCTGGCCAAAGCCGGAGCCGCCCCGGACATCCTGGCCGGACGCAGCATGGGAGAATACAGCGCGGCCTGTTTTGGCGGAGTCTTCAGCACGCAAGATTGCTTCAGCATGGTTAAAACCGTATCGCTTTACGGACAGCAGGACTGCCTTCAAACTCCCAGTACGCTGGTTACCGTTTATGGCATGAACCGGGCGGAACTTGACGGTGTCTCGCGGGCCATGGCGGCCGCGGGGTATCTTTGCGAAATAGTGGCTT
>MGVB01000159.1:3624-5253 GCA_001800275.1 Elusimicrobia bacterium RIFOXYA12_FULL_57_11 | reverse complement strand
AGATTTACGTCTTGATATTCTCAAAGTAAGTTATGTATACTAGTTTGCCCGAGGAGTATAAAAATAATAGGTCTTCTCCCTATCGAGTGGGTAAAATATTATAAATCAGGTAAAAAAGATTAAATTTTTAAGTTGACAAATTCACATAAAATACAGGTAATTATACAAAATACAATTTGCTTCAGTATAAACGAGGCGCTGGAAACACAACAACTTACCTGGTTTATGCGCCTGCTCTATAGGAACAAGATATGCAACATAGCTCATTGGCTTCAAGTTTAACTGCAATTTTGATTGTCGGTGGATTGCGGCAACGCAGTGAACGGTGTTTACACGCCTTATTGGCTCAATCGTCTGGCGTGCGGTTTGACATTCTCATCATTGATATTGCGCCGCAAACAACGCCCTTAGCAGGTCATGATCAGCCACACGTCCGCTACGTCCATTATCCGGACTGCCCATCATACGCAACGGCCAAAGTTGAGGGCATTCGGAACGCCGCTACGGAGTTCGTCGCCTTTATCGAAGATCATGCGATTCCGGATGCAAACTGGGCGAAAGGAGTCCAGAACGCATTTCGGCAGGCTCCAGACATAGCCAGTGTCGTCTACACTTATAAAAATCTGAATCCGCGCACAGTGATCAGTAGAGTGTTTATGCTGTTTTCCTACGGTACGTGGATGAATCCAACGTTTTCCGGCTATGTTGCCTCAGGTCCTAGCAACAATATAGCCTATCGCCGGGCAGTGCTGCTGGAATCCGGCGACGCACTCACAACTTACCTGGATATGGAATATCTCTTCCACCAGCGCTTCCAGGCGCAGGGATGGAAAATGTATAAAACCGCCGAGGCTACCATTGCTCATGAGAACTGGGTACGCCTGTTACCCGGATTACGTGATGTTGGCGTGCATAGCCAGTTTTTGGCTATTCGGAGGGTCGCGCTGAATCATTGGTCACTGGCAAAACGCGCGTTGTTTATCGGCGGGATGACGGTCTTCCCGCTGGTTCAATGTTGGCGGCTGGGTAAAAGTCTGCGATCCCGCCCGGGATTGTTTCGAACATTTTTGAGCTATTTGCCGATTCTGTTCCTCTTCGCCGCTTATGGGGCTTTTAAGGAAGCCATCGGGTATCTGAATGCGTCCAGAGATCTCCGGGCAATTGTAACCGCCAATGAACTCTTCATCCCACGCGACGTCTGAGTGTGATCCCTATGCCCTACGTGTCCATTATTATTCCAGCGTACTATTCTGCCGATCTCATTGAGGCGTGTTTATACAGTCTGCAAAAACAAACGTTTCAGAATTTCGAAGTAATTGTCGTAGATAGCACACCAGATGGTGCGACCGCCAATCTGCTAGAAGCCAGGTATCCGAACATACACGCAGTGCGGAGTTCACGGAGATTATTACCCTGTGCAGCGCGCAATCGCGGGGTGATGGAGGCGACCGGAGATATTCTGGTGTTCACTGATCCGGATTGCGTGGCCTATCCGGATTGGCTGGAAGTGCTGGTTGCGGCACATAGCCAGGGACATAAGATTGTTGGTGGGGCGATTACCTGTGCCAACACCTATCGCGATTGGGGCATTCATCTTGCCAAATTTGTGTGGTGGCTGCCGGGCGGTCA
>MGVB01000159.1:0-3591 GCA_001800275.1 Elusimicrobia bacterium RIFOXYA12_FULL_57_11 | reverse complement strand
TAGTAGTTATGCCCGATCCGTTTGGCAGCAGGCAGGCCCTTTTGTGGAACATCGCTTTTGCGCTGATACCGAACTGAACTGGCGCATGCAGGCGGCAGGGCAGCCGATCTGGTTTGAACCGCGCGCGGTAGTCATCCACCAACATACCACCACCCTATGGCAGGCAATGTGCGAACGGTTTGCGAGAGGACACGACTATGCCGCGGCGCGCGTCACTCATGAACACTGGCGTCTCCGGACGTTCCTCTATCTGATCGCATTCCCCGCGATTCCCTGGGTAATCATACTGCGATCAGCCGACTCTGCGCTACGTGCAGGATATTTCCGGCGCTGGCTGCTTACTGTCCCTATGCACGTTCTGTGTACCATTGGCTGGGCTTTCGGTGAGGCCAAAGCCCACGTTCAAGCAGTGTTTGGAAATTTACCCGGGCATTTCCTGTCAACGTGACGTGATTCTCGTTGATCCTCTGCTGTTCTCTCGAATTATTTTCGATATGTGGAGGGGGCGCTTCGGTTTGATTCTGTAAACCCCAATCGTGACATCGCGGATGGGAAGGAATCAGATCGTGTTGCCTTGGGTATAAATGAGCGTGTGGGATTTAAATTTGAGCATGAGGTTGAAAACGATCTGGGAGAGGCTGACGTATAACCGGGAAACTTGCACGGTTATTTATCGTTCTAAAATGACCAGCGGCAAAAACAAGAAAACCTTTCAGATATATACGGCGGAAGAGTTTATCGCAGCCATTACCCAGCGCATCCCGGAAGAATCATTTCAGGTGGTGCGTTACTACGACTGGTATTCAAACAAATCTGGCGGATTGCGAGAAAAACAGGGCAATCTTACACCAGAAGATCAGCCGCTTTTTGAGTTCATACGATGAGTCGACAGGCAATAATGCAACGAGCAAGTCCCGCTATCGCCGTTAACGGCTCAGACCCCGTTTTGCTCCTGTCGACCGTTAATTCAACTCTCGCACAGCGGTCAGGCTACCATGTTCTGGCGGATTACTTGGGCGAGACGGAGTTCGTGTACGCAGCGCGCAAAGATCCGCAGATTCTGGTTCCGTGGTTTTTCGCCCGCGTCTCGGCTCAGATGGCGTTGACGCGATACTATCTTGGCGGCTCGGCGGCGCTGGAGTGGAAGGCGTGGCGCAGAGTTCGCTGCGGCTTCCGCGGTGTCGTGCACATGATGTGGGCTGATCATGATCTCGGTTACCTTGACCTGATGCTCCGGGACGATACCACGCCGCTGTGTGGAACATTCCATCTCTGTTCCGACACCATTGCCCAGACGATTCGATTCCCCGGACGGTTACGACGGCTGGCGGCGATAATATTGATGAGCGAAAGCCAGCGACGATTTTTTCTGTCGGTTGGAGTGGAGCCCTCGCGTATCCATGTGGTGCTGCATGGTGTTGACGCGGATTACTTCACACCCACGTCTGACAAGCCCGTGGATCCGGTTACCGTTCTTTCGGTGGGGAACACTCGGCGAAACTTTCCGCTCCTGGCGCAAGTCTGCCAGGCCTTTCGCGGTAATTCCAGGATCCGTTTCCGGATTGTGGCGTCACCCGACCGGCGCGACCTTTTCGCCGGAATACCCAACGTCGAATTCCTCTGCGGCCTACGCGATCCGGAGTTGCTGTCATGCTACCAGCAGGCTTCGCTGTTGCTGCAGACGCTGGAGAACTCCACGGCCAATAACGCGGTGCTTGAGGCGATGGCCTGTGGCCTGCCCGTCGTGGCGGAGCGCGTGGGCGGCATCAGTGAGTATGTTTCCAGAGAGAACGCGATTCTGACCGAGCCGAACGACGTCGATACATTGGTGCGAGCGATCCGCGTGCTCGCCGAGTCACGGCAAGCTCGGGAGCAGATGGGCCAAGCCGCTCGTCAGAGAGCCGAACAACTTCATTGGAAGAATGTTGCCCATTGGACCCGAGAAGTGTATAAGCAGGCGATAACCGGGACCCGGAGATGATGACGGTGTTCCCTAGACCTTTTCTGGAATAGAGTAGCCACCAGAGCAGATCATGGACAACGTAACGCGATTCTCGTTGCTCATCTACTGTTCTCTCAAATTATTTCCGATTTAATGAACAGAGATAGAAATCATCAAGGAAATCTTTTCCGAACAAGATTGATAATTAAGTGAGACACGGGAACGGCAAGCGGTTAGACGGAAAGTCGCTTGACAGAAAGGAGGTAAAGGAATAGAATCTTGCCGTTCGGTAAAACAGAATCAGGGTGTCGGACATTTTTTCGGGTTGAGGTAAACTATTTTTGCTGAAAAATGAAACGCTTTTACTTTTCCTGGCTGGCGCCATTATACAAGCGGGTTCCCTTTGCGCGTTTTTTGCTATGGCAATCGCAATTCTTGACTGAGTTGGGAGCGAGCAAGCTTGCGATCGAACTGATCGCGGATTTCGCAAAAGAAATCACCTTTAAGCGCGAGGGAGCAGTCTGGACAGTGGACGTGCGTGACAAACTAATGGCGATGCGTCTATGGCTGGAACCAGAGTTTGCGGCAAATGAGCGTGCCGTGTTGGCGTGGGCGCACACCCATGAACGTCTCCCGCGGTGCACAACCATCCTTGAAATTGGCGCAAACATCGGCAGTTCAACCATCCCATTTTTACAAGAGACCTCATGCCGGGTCGTTGCAATCGAACCGGTGCCGCGAAACCTGGCGCTATTAGAAAAAAATTTGAAACAGAACGGTTTTGCTAACCGCGTAATCGTTATTCAGCGCGCCATCGCCGACCACGCAGAAACTCTGGGGATGATCGTTACGCTCCACAATTTCGCCGGCTCGGAGATTGCCCGTCAACCGATCACCCGCCCCGAAGCGATTTTTCGCCAGCCCTGCGAGACGATTAACGTCCAAGCAACGCGTCTGGAAGACCTAGTCCAATCTCAGCAGATTGCACCCAGGGATGTTGCGTTTGTCTGGTGCGACGTCCAAGGGTCGGAAGGTGCCGTGATTCGCACCGGTGCACCCTTGTGGCAAGCGGGCGTGCCTTTGTGGGCAGAAATAGCGCCGAAGCTCATTTCCCGCCAAGACAATTTGAAACGATTTCTTGCGGACACGGCGCGTTTTTTTGATTCCTATGTATCGCTAAAGAATTTGAAAACACAAGGCGCCCTGGCTTCGCCGCAACCCATCGCGTCATTCAATAAATTTGTCGCCCGCTTGGGCAAAGCGCAGACGGATGTGTTACTCTTGCCGCGTGGAGCATCGGATTAGAATATTCCGTCTTTATAAGGAGCCATAAAATAATTACATGAGCCGGAAAAGCAAGAAGACAATTCAAAGCAGAAAAGGTGCGGTTAATGAGAAATCAACCTTCTTTGATACAAAATATTTTTTCATAAGTATTTGTAGTATTGAAATCATATTCATTTTGTGGGAATTTGCCTTTGCTTCCACGAGAAACGGGGGAACATTCCTTACCACGTTTCTGATTGTTTTAGCCATCTCATTCCCACCGGGATTGGGAGTGGCTTTACATATTTTCAGGAATAAACCATGGCCATTCCTGTTCTCCTTTGGCCTGTGTGTCGGTTTCGGTTTTGTCGGCGGCGCCTGGG
>MGVB01000158.1:5163-5256 GCA_001800275.1 Elusimicrobia bacterium RIFOXYA12_FULL_57_11 | reverse complement strand
CACTCGCCGCGCGCAAGCACCTTCCCGTCAAACTCGTAATTGAAGTAGTCCATGCCAGTACGTGAGACCATTTCTGTGAAGGCTATCTCCACG
>MGVB01000158.1:4995-5110 GCA_001800275.1 Elusimicrobia bacterium RIFOXYA12_FULL_57_11 | reverse complement strand
CAACCCCGCGTAGGAGGTGTTCTTTACCCAGGTCTGCCCCTTGTAATCTTTGAGGAAGCGCCCGTCGATCATCCTTCAATCGTATTCGACGCCTAGCATTTTGCAGAGCCGCATT
>MGVB01000158.1:0-4919 GCA_001800275.1 Elusimicrobia bacterium RIFOXYA12_FULL_57_11 | reverse complement strand
CCTTAAGCGCTTTCGCCGCATTACGGCTGCCGGTAAAGAGATCCAGGTCCAGGCGGACGCGGGCACGCCCCGGTTCCCGGCCCTGGCGGCGGCCGACAGTCTTTTTAAGGTCCGCCAAGCCGTACGCCAGACTCCGGCGGCACTGATGAAACTGTGCTCCGGCCCGGACGCCGCAAAGGATGCAGAACAGGCATTGCAGGCCTGCCGGGGCGTGGTTTACGCGGTTGAAACCGCTCCCGGGCGCAAGACGGCAGAGCTCGAGAACTTACGCAGCGACGCCTCGCTTGCAAGCTGTCGGCTGCTGGGCAGCCTGGGGCGTACGGAAGAGTCGGCGGCGGCCCTGGCCTGGACCATAGAAAGCGCGTCAGCCGCCTGGCCGGGGCTGAGCGCGGCAAAAAAAGCCCTCGCAAAAACAGGCGCGGGGCGATAACGGGCCGCGACAGGCCTTTTTATGAGGCGATGATATGTGCGGGATAGCCGGAACACTTTCTTTAGGTAAACCGCTCCAGGAAACCGAGCGCGCCATCGTGCGGGACATGACGGGCATGCTGCGACATCGCGGCCCCGACAGCCAGCGGCTCCTTGCCGACGACCGGGGTGCGCTGGGGGGGGCGCGGCTGAGGATAACGGACCTGTCGGAGGCGGCGGAGCTCCCCATGGCCAGCGAGAACGGCGACCTCTGGCTCACCTATAACGGCGCTGTCACCAACTTTCGCGGCCTCAGCGGCCAATTCGGCCTGGCGGGCAGGCGCCCGCTGCGCACACGTTCCGACGCGGAAGTGGTAATGCGCCTTTACGAGGAACTGGGGGACTCCTTTCTCTCCAGGTTGTCCGGGCATTTCGCTTTCTGCCTTTACGACCGGGGGCGCGGCCGGGCACTTGTCGTCCGGGATTTTTACGGCCTGCGCCCGCTCTTTTACCTGGTCCATGGCGGCAGGCTGCACTTCGCTTCGGAGATTAAGGCGCTTTTGGAAGTGCAGGGCTGGGACCGCCGGCTTGACCACGACGCCCTTTGGCATTTCTTTTCCCTGGCTTATATGCCCGGGCGCCGTACGCCTTTCGCCGGCATACAGGAACTGCCTGCCGGGCATTTGCTGGAAGTTGACCTGCGCTCTGGCGTCTTCACCGAGAAGCAGTACAGCGCGCTGAATTACGAACCGGACCCGGAAATGACGGAGGAGGCGGCCGCCGCAGGCCTGCGCAGCCGGCTGCTGGGCGCGGTAGAGCGCAACCTCGCCGTAGACGTCCCGGCCGGCCTTACGCTTTCCGGCGGCTTGGATACCAGCGGTATACTCGGCCTGGCCAAAGAACTCGGCTTAAGCCGCGGCCTGCATACTTTTTCGGTGGTTATGGAGGAGCCAAGTTTCGACGAGTCGCGTTACCAGAAGATTATGGTGGATTTCGCCCGTCCCATACACCATGAGGTCCGGGTCGGCCCCCGTGACGTGCTGGACTGCCTTTTTTCCACTATCGCGCACTTGGACGAGCCCAGCGGTGACGGGGCGGCCGCGCCCAGCTTCCTGCTGGCGCGCGAGGCTCGCAAACACGTTTCCGTGCTGCTGTCCGGCGAGGGCGGCGACGAGGTTTTTAACGCATATGAAACGCACCGCGCCTTCCGCGCCAGGCGGCTTTACCGGGAGCTGGCGCCACTGTGGGCGCGGCGCGCGCTGGGCGCGGCGGCGCAAAAGCTTCCTGTTTCCTGCAGCAAGCTGAGCTTCGATTTCCTGGCCAAGAGGTTTACCGAAGGCGCAGAGCTGGGCGTGCCGGAAGCCCACTTGTTCTGGCGCCATGTGCTTACCGAAGAGGCGAAACTGGGGATGCTGTCCTGCGCCGTCCCGGAGAGGACTACGGCGGAGCTGTTCCGGGATTTTTATGACGCCCTTCCTTATCCCGATGAACTTACCCGCCTTTCCCACCTTGATCTCTGGCACTACTTCGTGGACGACCTCATGGTCAAAAATGACCGGTCCATAATGGCCCATTCTGTGGAGACCAGGTTTCCTTACATGGAGCGGGATGTGGTGGATTTCGCCTCCCGCATCCCGGCCGGGTTGAAGCTCAAAGGGTTCAGGGGGCGTTACATACAGAAGCGCGCCTTGCAGGGCCTTCTGCCTCCCGTCATCCTGCGGCGCAGCAACATGGGGCTTGAGATGCCGCATTCGCTGTGGTTCTTCCGCGAGTTCAGGGAACTGGCCGAGCGCTATTTTTCACGGGCTCACGTGGAGCGTTCCGGGCTGCTGCGCTACCCGGCCGTAGCCGGCCTGTGGCAGGACCATCTTGCGCGCCGGCGCGATAACGGCCGGCCACTGTGGTGTATACTTAACTTCCTGATCTGGTTCGATATGTTCGTCTACGAGGGGAATTACAAGCAGTACCTGCAGCACGGGCCTGGGAGCGGCGCCGCGCAGGCATAAGCCGGATAACGCTTTTTCCTTTGCGGGGGCCGTACTTCTGTGGTAACGGATATATAAAATGAAACCCTCCTCCGTCCTCTCACGGGTTAAAGATCTTTCAACCGCCCTGGCCGCTTCAAGACGGTTTACTGCCGCCTTGCCGGCGGCGCTTATCGCCATTTTTTGCGTTCTGGACCTGTGGCTGGTATGGCTGTCTTTTAATTTCGGCAGCACCGAGACCGCCGCGACCTACGTGCAGTTGGGAAGCTACCTGCTGGCGGGCCTGCCCAACGGCGACGTGGTGCGCAATATGCCTTTTTTTGGCGTAGTTTCCGCTTGCCTTCTCAATTACGGAGTAAACTCTAACCTTATCTTTATTCTCCTGCACCTGGGAATCTACACACTGGTATTCTGGGCTGGCTGTCTGCTGCGCGGCTATTGGGCCGGGGTGCTGGCCCTCCTTGCCGCGGGCTTGTTCGGCGCGCAAGCGGCGCTGAATTACAATGGTGAGCAGGCTTTTTATTCTTTTCTGCTTATGCTGGTACTGTCGCTGCTGCTTTTGAAGCGGCGGGAGAATACCATCAGGAACAGCGTGCTTTGCGGTCTGGCAATAGGCATGTCCCTGCTGGTGCGTACGCCGCTGCTGTTTTTTCCGCTGCTGGTGGTATTGATCGACTGGTTTTATAACGGCGCGCGCTTTAAATCTTTTCTGCTGCGTTCCGCGCTTTTCCTGGCGGCCAGTTATGTTTTACTTCTGCCGTGGGGCGCGTTGAATTATTCTGTTACCGGTAAATTTTCCATATCTGACGAGCGCCGGGCGGCCTGTAACCTTATCACCAGCGCGCGGGGCAGCGTTTATATCATGGAGGGAGATCCCTTAAAACTTGCCAGTATTGGCGCGGGTGACAGCCCCTTCTCTTTTTTTATCCGCGAGGCGGCAAAAGACCCGTTTTTTTATGCGCTCACGGTAGCGCGCAGGCTCTGGCATATTTTCCTGTTTTATCCGCTGCTCTTCGGGCTTTTCATCGCCGCCATGGTGTTTGGCCGGGATAAGGACAAGCTCGCTGTTTTTGCCCTGCCGGCATATTTTATACTGGTGCATTCGCTGCTTTCCATAGGCGAGCGGTATTTTTATCCGCTGGTATATGTGCTGCCTTCGTTGATAGCCGGCAGTTTTTTACGCGGGAACTTTGACGTCGTCCGGGAGCGTTTTCGCTGGGCGCGTAAAGCCGGGATTGCGGCGTTGTGGCTTTCGCTTTGCGCGGTTCTTGCGGTAGAGGCGGTTATTATCGCATACCCTCATAAGGCGGCGCGCAATGCCGCGGATGAAACGGCTGTCGCGCGCCTGGCGCGGCGCTTCCCGGGCGACCGGGTGGTCCAGGAGCTGTATTGCCGGCGGTTCTGGCTGAAAGGCGATGATTCCGGATTTTACGGCTGCCTGGGCGCCTATGCCGAAAAATTCGGCGACAAGTTTATCGCTTATTTTATTCCGGTCCTTTCGTCCCGGACGCCGGCCGGTGTGCCCCTGCCCGCGGATGGGGGAGAAATGAAATGCTACACCACAATGAATTCCCTCATAACAAGGATGCTGCGGGAAGTGGAATTGGGCGACCTCACCGCGGCTCTGGAATCTTATAAGCTGGCTTACGCCAGTTATGAGGCCGGGATAAATATGCTGCATTGGGAGCCGTACCGCAAAGAGAAGGAGCGTGACTTGGCCCTTAAGCGTGATTCCGGCGGTTTTTTCGACCGGTACCTTTATCGGGCGTCACAGGCCTCCGGGACAGATTTTTTTGCCATCAGCCTGTTCAATATTTACTACGGGTACAAGGAACTTATAGGCGTGCTGCGCGGCGGCCCGTACGCAAGGGACGCGGAACTTGCGTGGTTGATAAAACAGGATTCCGGGTACTTCTGGGAAAGATATGTGTATGACCGGCTTGTTCTGTGGCCGCCCGCGGGGATAACAAAGATCCTTGCCGGGCTGGAAAAAGGAACATCTTTTCCGGGTGCGGACAGGCTTAGCTGGCGGGTGGCGGGGGAGATCCGCTCCCCGGGGATTTTCCGCGGCCGGCGGTTATCAGGCAGCGACTTTAAAGGGACTTCGGTCTACGCCAGGCGTATGCAGCTTTTGCATGGGGAAACTGTACGGCGTTCTGACAGCGCGGCCGGCCCCGCGGCGGCCAGGCGTCCGCCAGGAACCGCGGAGGCCGGGGGCGGGCCCCGGGCCCTTTTTGCCTTATGCTTGAGCCTTGCCGCTGAAAACAGAAAGGAGCAGGCGCTGCAGGCCTGCCAGGGGGTGGTTTACGCTGTAGATGTCGGTACGGGAACGCACCCGGCCTGGCTTGCCATTGTGCGCAACGACGCGGCGTTCGAAAGTTACAGGCTCCTTAAGGCTCTTGGCCGTTCTGAAGAGGCGCAGGCAACGCTGATCTGGACCGTGGAGAACGCCCCGGAGTCCTGGCCGGGCCTTGCCAAAGCCAGGGAGAGCCTTGGCGCAACCGTTGAATCAGGGAAATTTTAACA
>MGVB01000157.1 GCA_001800275.1 Elusimicrobia bacterium RIFOXYA12_FULL_57_11 | reverse complement strand
GGGCGCGGCTGTTACGCTCAGGCCGTTAAGAGTTATGGAAATTTTTTTCATGACGGCCGCCTTTCCGCGGGAACGGGGCCGGGGATAACGTCTACGGCTTTGAAGCGGCAGACGTCCCGGCAAACGCCGCAGCGGGTACACTTGGCCGCGTCTATGCTGTGCGATTTTTTAAGGCTGCCGCTTATGGCCGCAACGGGGCAGCGGCGCGCGCAAAGCGTACAGCCTGTGCAATTGGAGTTTATGGTGTAATGAATGAGCGCTTTACAGACACCGGCCGGGCAGTTCTTGTGCAGGATATGCGCCTTGTACTCTTCTTCAAAGTAGCGTATTGTGGTCAGTACGGGGTTGGGGGCGGTCTGGCCCAGCCCGCACAATGAAGACTGCTTTATACTCTCTCCAAGTTCACGCAGAGTATCCAGGTCGGCGGGTTTCCCATTCCCCGCGCAGATGCGCTCCAGTATCTCCAGCATCCGTTTTGTTCCCACGCGGCAGAAAGTGCATTTCCCGCAGGATTCGTTCTGCGTGAATTTAAGGAAGAAGCGCGCCACGTCCACCATGCAGGTGCTGTCATCCATCACTACCATGCCGCCGGAGCCCATTATGGCGCCGGTGGCGTTAAGAGAATCATAGTCGATGGGAGTATCCAGCAGGTTACCAGGCAGGCAGCCGCCCGAAGGGCCGCCCATCTGCACAGCTTTGAATTTGCGGCCATGGGGAACTCCGCCGCCTACTTCGTTTACAACTTCGCGCAACGTAAGACCCATCGGCACTTCCACCAGACCGCCTCTGACTATTTTTCCCGCCAGCGCAAAAACTTTGGTGCCCTTGCTATTTTCGGTGCCGAATTTATTAAAGGCGGAGGCGCCATGGGCAAGTATCCACGGCACGCAGGCCAGGGTCTCCACGTTGTTGATAGTGGTGGAGCGGCCGAAAATCCCGCTCTGTACCGGGTATGGCGGACGTATGCGGGGCATACCGCGCTTGCCTTCCACGGAAGCTATCAGCGCGGTTTCCTCGCCGCACACAAAAGCACCGGCGCCTTCCTTAAGATAGGCGGTAAAAGAAAAGCCGCTTCCGAGGATATTACTGCCGAGCAGGCCTTTTTTCTCCGCCTGCTCTATGGCGCGGTTGATGCGCCGCACAGCCAGCGGATATTCGGCGCGCACATAAAAAACGCCTTTCGACGCGCCCACGGCGTAGGCCGCCAGCATCAGTCCTTCAAGCACCGAGTGGGGGTCGCTTTCAAGGACGCTCCTGTCCATAAAGGCGCCTGGGTCTCCCTCGTCACCGTTGCAGACCACGTATTTTTCTGCGTCTTTCACCGCGGAGGCGAATTTCCATTTTGTCCCGGTGGGAAAGCCGCCGCCGCCGCGGCCGCGGAGCCCGGAGGCGGAGATCTCAGCGGTTACTTCTTCCGGTTTAAGAGCTTTCAGCGCCTTGCGCAGGGCGGCGTAGCCGCCGGCTGCCTCGTAAGCCTCTATGGCGTCGGGATCGATAACGCCGCAATGCCGCAGCACTATGCGCTGCTGCTTGGCGTAGTAGGGGTGCTGTTGCGCCGGCTTTTCAGGGGAAATTATAAGGTGGTCACTGACAGGTTTCCCGCCTATCACATGTTCTTCCATTATGCGGGCGGCGTCTTCAGGTGTGACTTTCCCGTAGAAAAAAGAATTCCCGGCCTGTACTATTTCCAGCAGCGGCTCCTCATGGCACATGCCATTGCAGCCGGTAGGCATTATTTCGAGCGCCAGTCCTTTTTCCTCAGCCGCGGCGGTTATGGCCGAAAGGGTTTTACGGGCGCCGGCCGCTATACCGCAGGAGCCCATGCCAAGGCGCAACAGCGTTATGCCGGGGGCGGGTTTTAAAACGGCGTTTTGCGCGCCGGGCGCGGCTTTGCCTGTTGCGCCCTGTACGCCGGCCGCGGCGCGCCTGTCCTTGAGCAACTGCTTTATCTTGTCCGAATTCATCCCGCCGTAGGTTTCATCCCGGACCATCACCACGGGCGCAAGGCTGCAGCAGCCCAGGCAGGCCACATCCTCTACCGAAAATTCCCCGTCTTTAGTGGTCTGGCCGTGCCCGATGCCGAGCTCTTCTTTAAGCGCATAGCTTACCTTATCGGCGCCGGAAACATGGCAGGCGGTGCCATGGCAGACTTTTATATGCTGCCGGCCTACCGGCGTGGTGCGGAATTGGGCGTAGAACGAGTAAACGGCTTTTATTTCCGCGGGGGCCACTTTCAAATTTTCAGCCAGGCGTTCTATAGCCGGCCTCGGGAGGTAACCGTAATGTGCCTGTATAAGCTGGAGCAGGGCGATAAGCGAACCTTTCCGGTCGCCGTACCGGGCCACTATCCGGTCGACTTCCTTTGCGATGTCACTGTTACACATAAAGGTCCTTTAGTTGACGGCCAGGCGCATTGCGCAAGGCTGATTATACAAAAAATGCCGGTACAGCCCGCCAGCGGGGTAACCCTAAAAAGAGCGGCGCCGATACGGAGTTTTGTATCATAACCGTACGCCGCAAAATCCTGTATGCGGTAAAATGCCGGCCATATGATAAACACGGAACCTGACCTTTCCCCTGCCGCTCTGGCTGGCGCTGAAAACACACGGCTGCGCCGGCTGATGCCCGCGCTGGTCGCCATTTTCACTTTTTTCGTGTTTTCCCCGGCGTTAAATAACGGCTTTGTTAATTGGGACGACACCTACAATCTGGTAAACAACTACAAGTATCGCGGGGTGGGCTGGGAGCAGTTGAAATGGATGTTCACAACGTTCCATTGCGGCCCCTACCAGCCGCTAAGCTGGCTGACCTATGGTTTTGACTACCTAATCTGGGGAATGAACCCGTTCGGCTATCACCTTACCAATGTGGCGCTGCACAGCATAAATGCCGCAGTTTTTTATTTTCTCTGCCTTGAATTATTTTTCCGGGCCGGCGCTTCCGGCGGGCGGCGGGAGACCGGGCTCTTTTTTTCCGCCGGTTTTGCCGCGCTTGTTTTTGCAATACATCCGCTCAGGGTGGAGTCGGTGGCCTGGGTAACCGAACGCCGCGACCTGCTTTCCGGGCTTTTCTATCTTCTGGCTATATTAATTTACATACGCCGCAGCTCCGGCGCGGAGGCGCCCAGCGCCAATAGCGGGAGCATGGAAACGCAAGAGCGGCATGCCCAGTTATGGACGCGACACTGGCTTTCACTGTTACTGTTCCTGCTCGCCCTGCTCTCAAAAGGCATAGTTGTAAGCCTGCCACTGGCTTTGCTTGTGCTGGATATTTACCCATTGAAGCGCTTGCCTTTAAATCCGCTGAAGTGGACGGGGCAGGCGGAGCGGCAGGCCTTGATGGAAAAGGTCCCTTACCTGGCGCTGGCCGCGGTGTTTGGCCTGGTGGGCTACGCGGGGCAGGCGGAATTCGGCGCTATATTGGCCTATAAGCACGGGCTTGGCGACCGCGCCGCCCACACTCTGTTCTCTACCGGTTTTTATATCTGGAAGACGCTGGCGCCGGTAAACCTGGTGCCGGTCTACCAGCTTCCTGCCCAATACTCCGGGTTCCCGTTCCTGGCGGCCGGACTGCTGCTGTTTTCTGGCGTCACCGCCGCGGCTGTCGCGGCGTACCGCCGCTGGCCCTGGGTTTTGGCGGCCTGGCTTTTTTACCTGGTAACGCTCGGCCCCGTATCAGGTATCGTCAAGATCGGTTCGCAGGCGGCCGCGGACCGTTATTCCTATCTTTCCTGTCTTGTCTTTGCCGCCCTGGCGGGGGCCGCCTTCCGGGCGGGACAAAAAATCCCGTGGAGGGCGGTACGGCTAACGCTTGCCGCGGCCGCCGTCCTCTTGATAGTCGTTTTTTCCGCGCTCACCTGGCGCCAGACGCTGATATGGCGTAATTCCGAGAACCTGTGGCGGCATACGCTTGCGGTTAACCCGGCGCTGGATATTGCGCACCTAGACCTTGGGGTAGCCTTGGCGAAACAGGGAAGAACAAGTGAGGCCATCGAATGTTACAAAAAGGCGCTGGAAATTAATCCGGGTTACCTGGATGCCCGCATTAACCTGTGCGCGGCCCTGGCCGTACAGGGGAACTCCGGGGGATCGGAACAATGCTATAAAAAGACGCTGGGAACCAATCCTGACTGCGTAGACGCGCACATTGCCCTGGGCGCGGCCCTGGGCATGCGGGGGGAAAATGAAGAGGCTGCCGCATATTTCCGCGCGGCCCTGAAAATAGACCCGGACAGCGCCAGCGCCCACAATAACCTGAGCGTGGCCCTTACGGCGCAGGGTAAACACGAGGAAGCCTATGAGCACACCCTCGCCGCGGCGCTGCTGAACCCGGAATCAATTAAAAGCCAGTCCGCCCTGGGGGACGCGCTTGTCATGCGGGGGAAATACCCGCAAGCCGTTTCACATTACCGGACTGCGCTGAAAATCGACCCTGATAGCGCCGCAATAAACAACAGCCTGGGCGTTGCCCTGGCGATGCAGGGTAAAATTGACGAGGCCATAGAACATTGCCGTACCGCGCTGCGCCTTAAACCGGATTTCCTGGAAGCGTATTTCAACATGGGGCTCCACTTGTCGGCACAGGGGAAATTTAAAGATGCCGAGGCTTCTTACCGCGCCGCGCTGCGCATAAATCCCGACGAGGTAAAAGTGCACAATAACCTGGGCCGCGTCCTGGCCAGCCAGGGTAAGCGTGCCGAGGCCGTTAAACACTTCCGGGAGGCCCTGCGCCTGAGCCCGGGCAATCCCCAGGTGCGCCGTAACCTGGAATTCGTATTGCAAAATTAGAAAATGCTATAATAGTCATGCAATTTTCAGATTTTAAGTTCCAAATACTTACATTCCAAGGAGAAAGCACCTAATATGCCCAAAACCCTGACAGCAATGGATGGTAATACCGCAGCCGCCCACGTGGCCCATGCCACCAATGAAGTTATAGCTATTTATCCTATTACACCCTCTTCCGTGATGGGGGAGATCTCGGACATAAAGTCCTCAAATGGCGAAAAGAACATCTGGGGCACCGTGCCTTCGGTTATTGAAATGCAGTCGGAAGGCGGAGCTTCCGGCGCGGTGCACGGCGCCCTTACCGCCGGCGCGCTGACCACCACTTTCACCTGCTCCCAGGGCCTGCTGCTGATGATCCCGAACATGTACAAGATAGCCGGCGAACTGACCAGCACCGTGTTCCACGTAAGCGCCCGCGAGGTTGCCGCCCACGCACTTTCCATCTTCG
>MGVB01000156.1 GCA_001800275.1 Elusimicrobia bacterium RIFOXYA12_FULL_57_11 | reverse complement strand
AGGAGCTGTTCCGTGCCACCGACGTGCGCAAGGACACCGGCAACGAGGATATCTTCATGGCGGTGCCCGAAGAGGCCGGGATGGCCATTTTAAAAGAGCAGATGAGTGCCCTGCGCCTGCTGTGCGAACTGCCCGAGCCCGGCCCCATAGTTGACGGTATAAGGAAGCTGATACCGGCGTATACCGGCACCCCCGAGGGCGCCCATAAAACAGTCCCGGTAAGGCAGGCGGGAGTATAGTTCTAAAGTCCCGCTATGGGGTGGACGGTTGTTTTATATAATAATCGTATGAGGATTCCGTCAAAAGCCGAAGTGCGGCATCTTGCCGTAATAAGCGCGCTTTCCCCTGCCGCCCGCTTTGGCCTGGCTATCGAACTTTCTCAAACGCTCTCGGCGCTTAACCGGATCAAGAACGATGGAACTGAAGCAATTTATAAAAGACCTGGCGGCAAAACTCCAGGCCGCCGGCATTGATTACTGTATAACGGGCGGCTATGCCGTTTCGGTGTGGGGCTCTCCCCGCAGCACGCTGGATATAGACCTTATAACCGGCCTTGAACCATCCCAAATCTCTTCATTGATCAGGGCTATCTCGCCGGGGAAAGGGGCGTACCTGGACGAAGAAGCCATAAAAGAAGCCGTAGCCGCGGGCGGGGAATTCAACTATATTCCCGCGGAGTCCGGTCTTAAAGTGGATTTTTGGGTGATACGGGGGTCGGATGCGACCGGCCTTAAAGAGCTGAAGCGTAAAAAAAAGGAGGTTTTCGAGGGGCAGGAAATATTTTTTATCTCTCCTGAGGACCTTGTCTTAAGTAAACTGCGCTGGGCGCGTCTGGGCGGCTCTTCCCGGCACGCGGAGGATATCCGCTCCGTCGTGTCCGTATCCGGGAAAGCGCTGGACCTCGCATATCTGAAGCGTGAAGCAGCGGTGCAGGGGTTAACAGCGGATCTCGCGCCTTTTATTCTCTAAAACATCTACATTTATGATAAAAATCATTGCTACGGTTCTTGCGCTGGCGTTGGGCGCCGCGGGCTGCCGCCCGAAGGAAGAGGCCGGTTACGTGCAGAAGACCTTTATAATGAACGTGCCGGCCCTGATAAAGGTTTACGGGGCCAATGAGGCCGCGGGCAAGGCCCTGGCTGACGAGGTTTTTGCCGAATGGAACCGTATTTCCAGCGAGTTCAGCTATAGCGACCCTTACAGCCTTACGTCGCTGGTGAACAAGAAGGCTTACGGGGAGTGGGTGAAGGTGGACGAGGAATTTTTGCGCCTGCTTATGCTGGCCCTGGACTATTACCGCATTACCGACGGGGCGTTCGACGTGACTTTTGCCCCGTTGTGGCCTTTGTGGAAGGAGGCGGCGTCAACGCGCAAGATGCCGGCTAAGGAAGATATCCGTAAGGCCCTGGCGGACATCGGTTCCGACGCCATACAGGTGGACGTGGTGCGCAAAATGGTGCGCTTTACCAAACCCGTGCAGGTAAACCTTGGCGGGCTGCTGCGGGGCTATTGCTTTGAGCGTACCTACAAGATGCTTAAAGCCAAGGCGCCGCCGTACCCGGTGGAGATGCGCCTGGGCGGGAATATGCTGGTGTACGGCGAGCGGAACTGGGAATACGGCGTTATGGACCCCCATAGCAGGAACAAGCGCAAGGGCGCGTTATGGTTCCGCGAGGGGATAGTTACTTCTTCCTCGGGACGGGATATCTTTGTGGAGATAGAAGGGCGCATGTATTCCCATATCCTTAACCTGAAGACGGGTTACCCTATTGAGAATTTCTCCAACCTTACGGTTTATTTCCCGGGCATAGAGAGCAACAACTTCATGGCTTCGGCGGTGCTGGCCGTTATGGGGCGCGACAAGGCGTTCAAACTGCTGGGGGGGATGAAGGGCGTTACCGCGGTGTGGGTGGACGGGGTGGGCCAGCTTTCGGTTTTCGCCAACGCGGCCAGCCAGGCGCGGTGGGAAGAGGAGAAGGGGCTCTTTTAGCGGAGCTCTTCGAACTCGCCTTTTAGCTTGTTTTTCCTTACGTTATTCCAGTTGAAATACCTGCCGTTCATGGCTATGTAAACGCCTGGCGGCAGCGTCTGCGCAAAAGACAGCGCCGACCCCAGGTTGAACATCCCGTCGGAAGAGCCGAATTTGTAGGGCACCATGGCGCCGGTCAGCACCACGGTCTTGTTCTGCAGCTGGCGGCCCAGCAGGCTGGCGGTTTCGGGCATGGTGTCGGTGCCGTGGGTTATAACCAGGTGTTTCTCCCTGGCGGCGCGGCAGGCGGCCAGTATTTTTTTGCGGTGGGCGGTGGTCATTAACAGGCTGTCTATCATCATGAGGGTCTGCACTTTTACGTGCACCCGGCTGCGGCCCAGGGCCAGCATTTCGGGCAGGTGGGTTTTACGGAAGAACAGTTCGCCGCCCAGCTCGTTGTATTCCTTATCGAACGTGCCGCCGGTTATAAGTAGTTTTATAAGCATAGGTTCTGCGTTCTAGCCTATTTCCGCCCGTCCTTTAAGAAGGCCAGGTAGCCTTTGTAGGCCATGTAAATGTCCAGCTTGCCGGCCAGTTCCATGGGGGCGTGCATGGAGAGCAGGCCCACGCCGCAGTCTATTACCTTCATGCCGTAGCGGGCCATAAGGTAGGCAATGGTGCCGCCGCCGCCCTGGTCCACTTTGCCCAGTTCCCCGGTCTGCCAGGTTACGCCGCCGCGGTCGAAGATGCGGCGGATGTGGGCTATGAATTCGGCGCTGGCGTCGGAAGAGCCGCTTTTGCCGCGCGAGCCGCAGTACTTGGTTACGCAGACGCCGTGGTTCATTACCGCGGTGTTCTTCTTTTCGGAGACCGCGGGATACAGCGGGTCGAACAGGGCGTTGACGTCGGCCGAAAGCATCCAGGAATTGGCCATGGCGCGCTTGAGGGTGAGCTCGCTGTACTTGTCGGTGGTGAGGTTAAGGAGTTCGGCGGCGCTGTTCTCGAAGAAGTTGGCGGCCATGCCGGTGGAGCCTACGGAGCCTATCTCTTCTTTGTCGCACAGCAGCACCACGCTGGTGTATTCGGGCGTGCCGGGCACGTCCAGCAGCGCTTTCAGGGCGGTGTAGGCGCACACGCGGTCGTCCTGGCCGTAGCCCAGCACCATGCTGCGGTCCAGGCCGGCTTCGCGCGGGGGGTTGGCGGGCACCAGTTCCAGCTCGGCGGAGAGAAAGTCTTCCTCTTTTACGCCGTAGCGCTCGTGCAGGAGTTTCAACACGTTGTA
This sequence comes from Elusimicrobia bacterium RIFOXYA12_FULL_57_11, assembly GCA_001800275.1. Classification (GTDB taxonomy): domain Bacteria; phylum Elusimicrobiota; class Elusimicrobia; order Elusimicrobiales; family UBA9959; genus UBA9959. Next base: position 1,857 of record MGVB01000156.1, on the reverse strand, counting down.
CTTGAATTTTTCCTTGCGGTCTTTTTCTGCCACGGGGGCCGAGCCCACTATGGCGTCCAGGTTCTCGCCTTCAATGCCTTCGGACAGGGTTTTTTTCCCCTGGTCGGCCCCCAGGTGCGGCAGCAGGTCGGTGATGCAGAATACGGGGTCGGCGGGGTTTTCGCCTATGCAGACCTTCACTTTTTTGCCGTCGGGCTTTACAAAGACGCCGTGCAGGGCCAGCGGGATGGTGACCCACTGGTATTTTTTTATGCCGCCGTAGTAATGGGTGTCTAAGAGCGCCAGGCCGGAGTTCTCGTACAGGGGATTCTGTTTTATATCTATGCGGGGAGCGTCGGTGTGGCCGCCTACTATGTGCATGCCGTCGGCCAGCGGCCTTTTGCCTATGGTTACGGCCATCAGGGTTTTGCCTTCGCAGCTGCGGTACACTTTGTCGCCGGGGCGCAGGCGGGCGCCGCTCTTTTCATTGGCGGCCATATTTTTGAAGCCGGCGGCTTCCAGCAGCGCTATCGCTTCGTCGTGGGCTTCGCGTTCGGTCTTGCCTTTGGCCAGGAAGTCCATGTAAAGCCTGTTTATTTGGTCGGAATGTTTGCGGGTGGCGGGGGAGATCTTTTCGTAGCCGTTCTTGGCGGTATAGGCCAGGCTGGTTTTAGCGGTTTTTTCTTTTTTGATTTTCATAAAGTCCTTTAAAGGCGGCGTTTTACGACTCCAATTATATATTAGCAATTTTTTGTTTTTGCTATCATTAAACATCTGTCATGGCCAACTCCGCTTCCCCCAACGCTTATTCCCGGAAAGTGCTCGCGCTTGTTTTTTGCGTCAGCCTCTTTAACTATATAGACCGGCAGGTGCTTTACGCGGTTTTCCCTTTGCTCAAGGCTGACTTGCGGCTGAGTGACGCCGAACTGGGGTTTTTGGCCTCTTCCTTTATGATAGTGTACATGTGCTTCGCGCCGCTGGTGGGTTATTTCGGGGACAGGGTGCGCCGGCCGCTGATTATAGGCGTCAGCGCCGTTTTTTGGAGCGTCGCTACGCTGTTCAGCGGCTTTATACGCAGCTATACGCAGCTTATCTTTACGCGCTCGGCGGTGGGCATTGGCGAGGCGGGCTACGGCACGGTATCGCCTTCTTACCTGGCCGAGTGGTTCCCGGCCGGGCAGCGCGGCCGCGTTATGGCGCTGTACGCGCTGGCCATACCGGTGGGCAGCGCCATAGGCTACCTGGCGGGGGGCTACCTGGGGCAGCATTACGGCTGGCGCAACGCATTCTTTATTGTGGCTGTACCAGGCATACTTTTGGGCATTGCCGCGCTGTTTTTAAAGGAAACCCCGGCCAAGCTGCAGGCGCCGGAACGGGTGCCGTTTGGGGCTTACGCGGCGCTGTTCACCAATCGCACCTACATGCTTATAGCTTTTTCCATGGCCGTAGGCACGTTCTCGGTAGGCGGGCTGGCGGCCTGGATGCCTTCTTATTTTGTGCGCACCTTCGGGCTTAGCGTGGCCAAGGCGGGTTTTTTGTTCGGGGCGGTTACGGTGCTGGCCGGTATTGCGGGCAACCTGGCCGGCGGCTGGCTGGCGGACTGGCTGCGCAAATACACAAAGCGGGCTTATTTTATTGTGGGCTACCTGAGTTTTTTTCTCAGCATCCCCTTCGGCGTGGCGGCGGTGCTGGGGGCGGACCTTAACACCTGCCTTGTTATGATCTTCTTCGCGGAGTTCTTTGTGTTCATGCATTCGGGGCCGTACCACGCGGCTATAGTGGAAACGGTGCCGGTGCCCATGCGCTCTATGGCTTTTGCGCTGGCAATCTTCATACTGCACGCTTTCGGGGACGCGGTTTCGCCTTTCCTGGTGGGGC
>MGVB01000155.1 GCA_001800275.1 Elusimicrobia bacterium RIFOXYA12_FULL_57_11 | reverse complement strand
GCGGCCGGGAGAGACCGGCCAGCGGCCGCCAGGCCGGATATAAAAAGCGTAGCAGGCGAGCAGGCCTGGCAGCACCGCCGCATTTTCCTTCGTAAGGAGGGCGCAAAAATAAAAGAGCAGGTGCAGCCAGAAAGCGCGGCGCTGCCCGGTTAACCCGCGCATGAAGCAGCTGAAGGAAAGGAGGGAGAAGATCGCCAGCAGGATGTCGTTGCGGCCGGGTATCCAGGCGACCGCCTGCCCCGCCGCGGGGTGGACCGAAAAAAGCAGCGCCGCCGCCAGGGCAAACCTGGTGATGTGCCCCCACAGGCGCAAAAAGTAAAAAAGCGTCATGGCCGCGCAGGCATGCAGCGCAATGTTGCTGAGGTGGTATATAAATGGAGACGCGCCCGCTATGGCCGCGTTCAGCATGAAGGAAATGGTGAGCAGGGGCCTGTAATAATGCGTGTTGGCGAACACTTGCTGTGTAAAAGCCGCCGGGATATTTGAAAGTTTGGAAATAAACGGCAGGCTGTCGACTATCAGCAGGTTGTCGTCATACCAGGTAAAGCCGAAAAAAACGGTGCGAAAGTAGACCAGGACCGCTGCTGCGAGTATGCACGCATACGGCAACAGCCGGCGTCCGGTAAGATTTTCTCCGGAAAGGTCTTTCATGTGATGATCATCGTTCGGTAACCGGGGACCGGGCGTCCCGCCGGGTTATATGTATAGCCTGGGAATCCTGGCGTTCGCGGCTGTCCGTCGCACATGCAGCGCCACGGGTACTCCGGGCCTGGCTTCGGGGATGTCTGTCACGTCCAGCAGCGTGTGCGCTATACCGGCCTTGCCGGCGAAAAAAGCCTTTTTCCCGCCGATAAGACCCCAATAGTTAAAGCCGGTGGTTATCCGTATCTGTGGTTCTGTGGGCTCCATCGTCAGCCCGTCGGAGTAGCCCGCCGGTATGGTGGCCAGGCGCATGGGGCGGTGCGCCACGAATTCGCTGGCATAGCCAAGGGCTTCGCCTTTCCTGACGCATTTAATGGAGATTATCCTGGCGTAAAACCGCCAGGGCCGGCCCAGGCCGGGCAGCGGCGGGCCTTGTTTTCTTTTTTTGTATACGTCAGTCGGGTAGATGCCGTAAAGAAGGTTCCCAATGCGGACCATGTCCAGCTGCCATCTGGGGAAATCGCAAAGGATGGCGCTGTTGGCGGCGCACGCCTTCAGTCCCGGCGCAGCGGAGCGCAGCTCTCCGGCCAGCTTGCTGAACGCGGAGAGTTTCTCCTCGGCTTCTATGATGTTCTGGGGCGGGCGGTAGGCCAGGTGGGTGCAGATGCCGCGCGGCCGCGCTTTTTTTAAAAGCAGCGCGCGGAGCAGGAAAGCCGGAGCGTCTGCGGGGGCAACGCCCCAGCGGCGGAGGCCAAGGTCGACGTCTATATCATACGCAACCGGTTTTTTTGCCGCGCGTTCAAGAGCCAACAGGAAACTGTGTGAGTCCGCGCAGGGAATAAGGCGGTGTTTAATTATCGTCCGGGCTTCCTCCGGCAGAGAAGGGGCCAGCAGGTGTATCCCGGCGCGGGGAAAATCCGCGCGCAAGGCCGTGCCTTCTTCCGCGGTAAGTACGCCAAGGCAGTCCGCCCCGTTCTTCAGCGCCGTTCGCGCCACCGCCGCGGCGCCGTGGCCGTAGCCGTCGGCTTTAACCACCGCCATGAAGGCGACACCGGGTTTGAGCGCTTTTTTTATGGAGCGGGCGTTCCCGGCCAGTGTCTGCAGGTCTATTTCAATCCATTTGAGCATAATAGGGACCGGGCTGCCCGGCTGTCCACCTGATGTGACAAAATTATATCATTAAGACGATGGACGTTAAGCTGATAAGGGGCGCGCCCAATATAAGCGCCAGGGCGTGGTTCGCGCTTAAAATTTACGAGAAAGCCCCCTCGAATATGCTGGTTGTCGTTGCGCGGGAAGAGGAACTCTCTTCCTGGCTTAACGCCGTTAATTCCCTGGCCGCCCTGCTGCCGCGGTTGCCGCCTTTTGAAGTCTGCCTGTGGGGAGGGGACCGCGCTCTGCGCGCCAGGGCAATGGGCGCGCTTTACGCGCCGCAGCCTGGCAAAAATTATTTTCATTTGGCCTCGCCCGGGGCCGCCGCCGAGCCGCTGCCGGAGGCCGGAGCGTACGCGGAGCTGGGGCTTTCTTTCCGCCAGGGGTGGACTTATCCGCGTTCGGCCGCGCTGGATAATTTCGTGAAGGCCGCGTATGAACGCGTAGCTTTCGTGGAGGAAAGGGGGCAGTTCGCGGCGCGCGGTTCCGTAATTGATTTTTTCCCACCCGGCTCGGAGCGGCCGCTGCGGCTTTTTTTCTCCGATAATAAATTAGAGAGCATACGCTATTTCGAGATAGATACGCAGCATACCTCGGATTTCCTGGAAAAGACTGATGTTTCTCCTAATATTTTCAGCGGCTCCGGGAAATCTTTGTCGGCTTTCTCCGGGACGCACTGGAAAGTGCTGAAAGATTCAGCGGCCGCGGGTATGGAACTGCCTGCGGCGGAGCAATTCCCGGGGTGCGAAGTTTCAGTTTTTGCTACGCTTGCCGGAGAAGGCGCTGCGCTGGATTTTAAGGCGGTTGCGAACCTGAATTTTAATTCAGATATGGGCTTATTGGCCGGGGAACTGCGGCGCTTTAAAAAGGCCGGGGTGGCGGCCCACCTTTTCTGTATTAACAAGGGCGAGGCCGAGCGTTTGGCGGAGTCCCTGGCTGAGGCCGGCGCCGGCGGGTTGGTGGATATCGCTACCGGGTACATCGAGGAAGGTTTTGTTCACGTCCCCTCCGGAACCGCGGTGATAACTTCCTCCGAACTTTTCCGCCGCCGCTACCATTTCGACCCCTCTTCAATAAGACCCAAAAACAAGTTTTTCAAGTGGACGGACCTTAAGGCGGGGGATTTTATAGTGCACGAGGATTACGGAGTGGGGCGTTACCTCGGCATAAAGAAGGCTTTTTTCCGCAACGCACGGGGCGAGCAGGTGGAAGATTCCGACTGCCTGTACCTGGAATATGCCCGCAACGACAAACTGCTGGTGCCCCTGCACGACTTTTCGCGCGTGCAGAAATACATAAGCTCTGAGGGCAAGGTGCCGCGCCTGTCCCACATGGACACCAAGACCTGGACCGAGATGAAGAGCCGGGTTAAAAAAGAGGTGGAGGTGCTGGCCCTGGATATTCTGAAGCTCGAGGCCGAGCGCGCCGCAGTAAAAACCGCGGCGCTCCCGCACGGCGGCCACCTTGAAGACGAGTTCGCCGCCTCTTTCCCGTTTGACCCTACGCCGGACCAGGCCCGGGCTATAACGGAAGTGCTCTCCGATCTGGAGGGCGAACTGCCCATGAACCGCCTGGTGGCCGGTGACGTGGGTTTTGGCAAGACGGAGGTAGCCATGCGGGCCGCCATGCGCGCGGTGGCCAACGGCAAACAGGCCGCAATACTCGTCCCCACTACCATCCTGGCCGACCAGCACGCGAGGAATTTCGCGAAACGCTTCGCCGGGTTCCCCGTGGATGTCCGCGTTATTTCCCGCTTTGTGCCGGCCGCGGAGCGAAAAAAAACGCTCTCCGACCTGGCCCGCGGCAAAGTAGACATAATAGTGGGTACGCACCGCCTTATACAGAAAGATGTCAGGTTCGCGGACCTCGGCCTGATGGCAGTGGACGAGGAGCACCGCTTCGGCGTGAAGGACAAGGACCGTATAAAGACGGCGTCCAGGGGCGTGCATTGCCTGCTGATGAGCGCCACCCCCATTCCGCGCACGCTTTACCAGTCGCTGTCCTCGCTTAAAGCCATGTCCGTCATAGAAAGTCCTCCCGTAGGGCGGCAGGCTATCTCCACTTTTGTGCGGCCCTTTACCGAAAAAGCCGCTGCCGAGGCCGTTACCTACGAATTGGCACGCGGCGGGCAGGTTTATTACGTGCATAACCGGGTACAGACCATAGACACCCGCAAAGCCTACCTGATGCGGCTTATGCCGGAGCTGCGCATAGCCGTGGTGCACGGTCAGATGAAAGCCGACGCCGTGGAACGGCATATGTGGGATTTCCTCAACCGCAAATACGACGTGCTTATGGCTACCACTATCATAGAATCCGGCCTGGATATTCCCAGCGTGAATACCCTTATAGTGGAGAACGCCCACGAAATGGGCCTGGCCCAGCTTTACCAGCTGCGCGGGCGTATAGGGCGCGAAAAACAGAAGGCTTACGCTTACCTCTTCTATCCTGGCTGGATGAAAACCGGCGCCGAGCGCCTGAAGCGGAAAGCTGAGCTCCTGGCTTCCAGGGCCGAAGGGGGCGACGAGCCAGCGCCCATAAGCGAGGACGCCGTGCGGCGCCTGAGCGCGCTGGAGGAATTTACGGAGTTGGGTTCCGGTTTCCGCCTGGCCATGCGGGACCTGGAGATACGCGGCGCCGGCGAGCTGCTGGGCCTGCGCCAGCACGGTTTTATAAATTCAATAGGGCTTGAGATGTATATAAAACTGCTTAACGGGGAAATAGACCGCATAAAGGGCCGCCAGGAGGCGCGCGAGCTGCCGGAGCCGAAGATGGACCTGCTCGTGCCCGCTTTCATCCCCGAGGATTATGTCGGCGACGACATGGAGCGGCTGAACTTCTACAAGAAGCTGCTTAACGCCAAAGAGGCTGAGCTCGACGGGCTGCTGAAGGATTTTGAGGACATTTCCGGCCCCGCGCCGGAGCCGCTCAGGAACTTGGTGGAGGTAATCCGTTTTAAGAAGAAACTTGCGCGCAAGCTGGTGCGCTCGGTAACCCAGCGCGGCTCCGACCTGGAGTTGTTCTTCCTGCCAGGCGCGCCGGTGCCTCCCAAGGCTATAGCCGGCTGGGGCAGGGCCTTCGGAGCCAGACTTTCCTTCCTGCCGTCCCGTCAGGGAGACGGGCTGCGCATAAAACTTGCGGATGAGCCGTTGGAAGTGATAAAACAGCTCATAGCGGCGTTTTAGGAGGTATGCATGAGAAAACGCGTATTTACTTCACTTTCTTTGTTGGCCGTGCTGGTCATCCCCGCGGCCGCCGGTAATATTCTCTTTATCGGCGATTCTCACTCGGTGGGGCCCTTCGGCTGGAAAATGGACGCACTACTGCGCAGCGTGCCGGGGACGAAAGTCGGCACCTACTCCAGCTGCGGCTCCATTTTCCAGTGGTGGGAGACCGGTAAAGCCACCCCCTGCGGTTACTTTTTCAGGAATACCGCCGGGAAGACCGAAAAAGGTGATAAAGGCCCTACGCCAATTTTCGATGCTTTGCTGAAAGAGGTGAAACCCACCCTTGTAGTGGTAGAGTTGGGCGCTAATTACGCCGGCTACGAATCCGACGACTTTGCCGTGGGCGATATGAGGAAACTGGTGCGTAAGATCTCCGATTCCGGCGCCGCCTGTTTCTGGATAACCAAGCCTGACGCGCGCAAAGGCAAGGATACCATCCCGCGCATCCTGCAGCTTACGCATAAGGCGGTTACCCCGTATTGCGCATACTTCGACAGCACGCTGGTGACCAAATATCCGGCCGAGGGCGGCGATGGTGTGCATTACTGGTCAAAAGAGGGCGCGCCCATAGCCAACGCCTGGGCGGAAGCGGTTTTTTTCGCCATGAAGCCGCTGCTTGACAAACTGTCCGTCCCCAAAAAATAACCGCCGGAGACAGGGACGTTGTTGAATATTTGCCTATTCATCAACGGAGCGTTGGAAACTTCCTTATTTTCTCTGCCAGCCTATTTCGTGCCGATCCGTGCCCGTGGTGCCCGCGGACGACTTGAGGCGGGCGGCCGCATTTTTTATAATGAAAGCATGGGGAAAAAGACGCTCTGCATATTTTCATTCGGCCTGAAGCCCTCCCAGATTACGGAGGAAACCGCGGCCGCTATAAAGGGATGCGCGGAGGTATACTGCTCCTGCCTCGACGGACAGACCGCTAAATTCTTCTCCCGGTATTGTCCGGATATAAAACTTTCCGCGGATTGCAGTTTCCCCAAAACCATTAAGGCCGTTTTGAAGGCTTTTAAGCGCCGGGACACGGTCGGTTTCCTCACTTATGGCAACCCGCTTTTTGTGCACCCTCCCACGGTGGACCTGGCGGCCGCGGCCAGACGCCGCAAAATTCAGGTCAGAATTTTTGACGCAGTGTCCTCCCTTGACTCGCTGGTGAATATCTTCGGCGCCGATTATACCCTGTTCGATCTGCGGCTGGTGGTGGCTTCTACTTTCCACGGTGAAAGTAGAGGGTTTTTTACTCCGCAGCTGGACACTATGTTTTTTGTTATCTATCTTATCGCGTGCGAAGCCGGGCCTGAGCTGAGGGCGCGCTTTATCAAGGCCGCCGCCAGGGCATATCCCGCCCACGCCCCGGCTTTTCTGGCCGAGTGCGATTCTATTTCCGGAAAGAAAAATATAATAAAAGGCTGCGTGGGGGATCTGGAACAGCTGCTTGGCAGAGCCAACAACCGCCACACGCTGTTTATCCCGGCGGTGAAAGGCGCGGCCGGAAAACCAGGCGGCCGCCTGGCCGGCAAGCTGGCTATAAGCAGTTCGCTGTGGCGGCGCTCCCGGTCCTCACGGCCAGGCTCGCCGCGGCGGGCGTCACGGCACTGACCGTTCAGGCCTATTACCATCTGCCTCGCGTGCTATAATATCAGTGTGGTATCCCCGGGAAGTGTGTCACGGGGCGCGATAATCGGGGGCGAACAGGTTCGACGTTAACTTGTTTTGCCGGATCAGCAGGCCATGGTTGACCAGGCCATGTAAAACAGGGTCAAAACAACAAAAGCCAACTCCAACGAGATGGCCTGGGCGCACGCTTAAGTGTGCCTCGCTTGTAGCCTGCCCGCCTGAGCGGGCTATAAAGCGTTAAATTCAGGCTGCTGCCGTCAGGAGCGCGCTTCGTCCCGTGCCGGCAAAAGACAATACGGAGCTTGGCCGGGTTTTGTCGTCCTGAACTTATCCCGGCCGAGACACACTCAGGGCTAAGCCTGTAGCGGTTCCGACATGCGGTTAGCGGACCCGGGTGCGAATCCCGGCGCCTCCACCAAATTAAAAAGCCGGTCTTCTGAAAAGAAGGCCGGTTTTTTAGTTTTGACTGGAAGGTTATTTCCTGTTTTCCGCGGCCAGGCGCAGCTGCACCTGCTGCCGGTAGAGCTGGCAGGCGTTCTTTTCGTTCAGCCCGCAGGCTAGGTTCAGCAGCCGCTCCGCCTCGGCGGTATCCAGGGGCACGCCGTTGCCTTTGGCGTACAGCATTCCCAGGGCGGAGCAGGCCGCCGCTATCCTGGCGTAGCAGGCTTTCTGTATTAGCTCCAGGCCGCGTGGAACGTCTTGCGGTACGTATTTGCCGTCGAGATATGTGATCCCCAGCATGGTGCAGCCCATCATGTCGCCCGCGCCGCAGGTTTTATGGTACAGCTTTATGCCTGCGGGGATGTTCAGGGCGGTGCCATACCCGGAGGTCTGCATGACGCCCTGCATGGTGCAGGCTTCCGCAATCCCGCCGGCGCAGGCCTTGTTGATAAGGGGGAAAGCGCGTTCCGGGTTACGCTCAACGCCATGGCCGGCGAAATACCGGCCTCCAAGGCGCATGCATTTTAACATGTCGCCGGTGTTGCAGCCTGCCCTGTCTTCTTCGGTTTCTTTATCCAGCGCTTCAGCGCCAGGGTCGGGCCCGGTATAAGAGACACTCTCAAGGGTCAGCTGTGGCATCAGTAATCCCGGCAGTGGCGGAGCAAGAGACTCTTCCATAAGCCCGACAACGGGAGGGGTCAGGTTTCCCGGCTGAAGTTCGTCTCCGGATACGGGGGCAGGCGGTTTTGGCTGGCTGTTGGATGAGGCCTGTGAGGACACGGCAGTCTCCGGCGGCCTGGCGGCCGGCCAGAACAGGTACAGAACGATTGTAACCAGCAGCAGACCTGCAGCAAGAAAGGGCGCCGGAATGGCGGTTAAGTTGAACGTGGCCGCCGTCCGGCTGTCCGCGCCCGGCGGCGCTGTCAGGCGGTCAGGGCCGTCCGGCGGAACTGTGTATCGTGGATCGCTTTCCTCGTTCTGCATAAAACCTTTCAGCCGGCTGCGGCGGTGCGGCCCCGGGTTTTATTTTCCGGTCTGTGGAGAGCCCTTCTCCCCTGCAGGATAGCAGGCTATCTTGCCGTCCGGGCCCAGGCAAAACGAGACGGCTTTCACTTTCTTTTCGCGCATCGCCACCAGTTGCTCGGCGAAGAAGTCAAAAAGGATGCGTTCCAGCTCGCGGATACCGAAACGGCTCACCTTCAGGTTCGCTTCCAGCGCCTGCAAGAGCAGCTCCGGCGCCACGAAATCCACGGTCATCCCGTATTCTTTTCCCAGGCGGGCGATCTTGAGCAGTGCTATTTCGGCCACTACCATCCCGGTGAGCGGTTTGAACAGGTACACCTTGTCGATGCGGCCCATTACCTCGGGCCTGAAGGTGCCCTGCTCGGAAAGCAGGGTCTTGATGGCGTTAAGTATCTCGCGGTAATCTGTCATCCCTTCCGTGGCCCTCGCCGCTTCGTCGGCTATGGCGTTGCTGGTAAGCACCACTATGGTCTGCGTAAAATCCGCCGTCTTGCCGCTGCTCTGCTCGGTCAGGCGTCCGTCGCCCAGGAGCTGCAGCAGCAGGTCGAACACCAGCGGGTGAGCCTTTTCCACCTCGTCGAACAATATCAGCCGGCGCGGGTTGGCCATTATCGGGCGGGTAAGCTGGCCGCCGGACTCGGAGTCTTTGTACCCGGACGAGGAGCCTGTCAGCCGGCTCTTGGCCATATCGGGGCTGGAGAGTTCGGAGCAGTCGAAGCGCAGCATATCCTTCTCGTTGCCATAAAGATATTCGGCCAGCGCCTTGGCCATCTCGGTCTTGCCGGTTCCGGTGGGGCCCAGCAGTAACAGGCTGCAGATAGGGCGCGTGCGTTCCTGCTTTTCCCAACTGAGCCGCACCACGCGGGCGACGTCGGCAATTATATCGTCCTGGCCTTTGATGCGCGACCGCAGGTGCTCAAGCAGCAGCTTCTCGTCCACGGTGCGGCTCTTGTTCTCCAGTTTGGAGTCGTCCACCAGCGCGCGCAGTTTGTCCCAGTCGGTCATTTTGTTAAGGTCGCTCATAATTTATTCCGTTCACTCCCTTGATCCTGTTCCCATTTCCGCCGCCGGAGCGCGTTTTTTAGCGGCCGGGCGCTTTTCACCCGGTACCAGCAGCCCGGAGTTCCCGCCGCCGGTTATAAGGGCCTTGTCGCCCTGGAGGGGGCTGACCGCCACCGCGCCCATGGAATTTTCGGAGAACTTGTTGCCGCGTACTTCCAGGGTGCCGCCGCCGGCGAAGCCTACCCCGCATTTATTGCGCGTCAGCGTTACTTTCTCCATTATCAGTTTACCATTCTCCTCTATGTAGGCGCCGCATTCGCCGTTACCTGTAAGCTGCGACTTTGACACGCGGACCTCCGCGCCGGAAGCTACCATTATGCCTGCGTAGCGGTTGTTGGCGATAGTGGTGCCGCTGACCCTGGCCCAGGCGCCGTCCGAAACCCTGAGACCGGCCCCGCCGCCGCCGGAGATATGGGAATTTCCCAGCTGCAGGTCCGCCGAGGGGTCCTGTACGCTTATCCCTATGACCCTGCCGGTAACTGAAACTCCGGAGAGCTTCACCCTGGACTTGCCGGAAACGGACAGCCCGGCGCTGCTCTCGAACTCGCAATCCGAGGCTTCCAGTTCCGCGTCGAGAACCTTTACGCCTTTGCCCGAGGATTTAACGTTGACATTGCGCAGCACCAGCGCGGCCCGCGACACGGACAGCGCCCAATAATCCACCTGGCTGGTGTTCGCGATGCTGAGGTTTTCCATCACCACGCGGCCGCCCGCGATGGCGAAAGTCGGATTAAGTGAATTTGTCAGTTCCACTTCTTCGGGTGAGCGGCCTTCGCCGGAGATGGTCAGGGACTTGGAAGTCAGCGCGCTTACCTCGTAGGTGCCGGGGCGCAGCGTTATGGTGTCGCCATCGGCCGCGCGGGCTACCGCTTCGCCCAGGGACGCGTAGTTCACGCCGGGGCCGCCGCCGCTGCCTACTACCCAGCGGCCCGGCGCTTTTGGCGGGGCCGGGGTTTCGGCCGCTGTCCCGTGCAGTTGTGCCGCCGCGGCGCTAACGTCCTTGTGCGTAGTTTCAGGCGGGACTTCCGTCGGCGGTGCCCCTCCGCCGGTTTGCACCGGCCGGGCAGGGAGCGGCAGCGCCGTTTGTGCCGGCAGCGGCATGGCCTGGGCAGGGCGCAGCATATAATGCAGCGAGAAAATACCGGATACTATAAGCAGCAGCGCAAAGACCTGCAGCCAGACATCTTCCAGCGCGGACATTTTTTGATCGGTATTCATAGGCTTACCGTCACCGCCCCGGTCTTCTTGTCCAGCTCCAGCCGTACCCGGGTGGCCCCGGTCCGGCGCGCCTCTTCTATGGACGGAGTGGTTATCTCCCTTATAAGGCCGGCCAGCTGCCGCACGCCGTAGTCCTGAAACTCTATATTGCGCCTGATGGCCTCCACCAGCACTTCCGGGGAGGTGTAAGAGACCTCTATGCCGTACTGGCGCCAGTGCTTGGCTATCTGCAGGCAGGCTACCTCGGCTATTTCCACCGGCTTAAGCTGATCCATCAGGAATATGTCGGTGAAGCGGGCCAGAAGCGGCCGCTCGAAGCCCTCGCGGGCCATGGCCTCGCGGGCGCGCCCGGTGCGCAGGGCAGGGTCGGAGGTAGCGCTCCAGATGGAACGCAGGGCATCCACCCCGGAGTTGCAGGTGGCGAAGAAGACGCAGGCGCCGAAATGCACCTTCTTCCCAGAGCTTTTTTCCTGGCATTGAGCGTTGTCCAGGATGTCATAGAAGCAGTGCTGCACGTCCAGGTGAGCTTTCTCGAATTCGTCGAGGATTATGACCCTGTACGGGTTCTCCAGTACCGGGCGCGTCAGGGAGCCGCCTATTTCGTAGCCCTGGTAGCCGGGCGGAGGGCCGATAAGCGTGAACACGTCCTGCGGGGATTTGTACTGGCTCATGGATAACAGCACCGGCTCGCTATCCTTGTACAAGGCCTTGGCTACCATCTCGGCAAGAAAGGTCTTGCCGGTGCCGGTGGGCCCGGCCAGCATGAAAGCCCCCAGTACCTGGCCCGGCGCGGCCACTGCCAGCCCCTGCTGGATGTGGCTTACCGCGTGGTCGGTAGCCGGGTCATGGCCGCGAACGTTCTCCTTGATCCAGCCGGCGTAGGGCTCAAACCGCGTGGCGCGCAAGCGCGCGAAGTCGATTGCGGCTGTGGCGTCGGTCTGTTTCTTTCTCTCCTGCAGGAATTGGTTTAGCCGTATGAAGAAGCCGGCCAGGCTGCCGACGAAGATAACCGGCATACTTATCGGGAACATGCCGTAAATAGAATACATGCCGGTAACTATGCCCAGCACTACCATCAGCATGAATAACGGGTGCATTTTCATCTTCAGTTACCCTGTTGCGGCCCTGGTGTGGCAGGGTCTTGCGTGTTTGCCGGCTGCGTAGCCGGCGCGGCGGCTTGTTCACGTAAAAAAAATATTCCTGTCGCCGCGGCCAGCGCCAGTAATAATGCGGCCAGTGTCAGCAACCACCGCGGGCGCGTGCGGGATAGGTCGGGCATCGGCGTATAGGGCTCGCCCGGTCCTGACGGCCCCTGGCCTTTGTTCGCGGTTTTTCCGCCGAAGAAAGGTAGTGTAACCGGCGCCGGAGCGGCGGCGGTTTCGCTTTTGGGCGCGGCTGCTGTTTTTTCCGGTTCGAGGGTCATGTTAATTCATTACTTCGCTGGTCCTGTAAGTTTCGAAAGTGCCGCCGGTGAATTCGGTCGAGCTTTTAATGCTGGTCTTCCCGCCCGGCGGCAGCGTAAAAGACCAGGTCTCTCCGCCGCTGGTGACGACTTTTATTCCTATGGTCTTGTTGGGGGTGCGGTTCGTGTAATCGTATACGTGCTTCCCTTCGCAGATACCTGTGTAGACCGTGGAAATTTCCTGCTGCGCAAAACTTTTGCCGCCCTGTAGGGTGTTGGCGCGCGTTTTAGTGCCTGAAACCGCGCCTTTGCAGTTGATGGTGCAGGGGACCGGTGCGGCCGCAGCCGTAAGACCGCGTAATCCTGACCGCCCGCCGGCCGCGCGGTTGACCGGGCCCGTCTGGCCTGATGACGGCTGAAGGCGCGGGGTAAGACTGTTCGCGGCCGGGAGTATGGTTGCGGCTGTGGCCGGCCGCTGAGCTGGCTCAGGATTATCGTACGGCTGCAGGGCGGAAATCTTCGGGAGAGCTTCGGACTCATCGGAACTGAAAAAGGGCAGCGGGCTGGAGAAGCTATCCGGTTCAGGCTTGGCGGGGTCTGTTGGCAGGCTCCCCGGCTGACCGAAAGAAGGCAGCTCGGATGGAGGCTGTGCCGGAGGTGTCGTGGGCGGCGCTTTAGACAGGGAATTTTCCACGCTGGTCTGCGCAACAGTGGTTACTTCCGACGGGGGCTGCTGCGCCTGGCGTGAATCCCCTCTGAAAACTATGGCGGATGCCAGGCCTGCCGTCAGTATCGCCGCCGCAATCAGCCCGAAGCGGCTGGCGCTCTTCGTGCCGGTCTGGCGCGGACCGCTACCAGGTCCGGCGGGCACGGGGACGCGCTCTCCGGGTGTTAACGCCGGTATCGGCTGCATTTCTGGCCTTGCGCGTTCAGGTTCCATCTTTACCCGGTATTATACAAATTAGCGGTACAGAGCCCGGGCGCGCAAGCGCCAGATTGGTTTACACAGGTTTTGTAGCCTGAACTGCGGTTTTGGTCACAGCCATATGCCGCACGGCAGGTGATGCCAGCCTTGCCCCGGGCAGTAGAAAAGCGGCTGTGGAATGTCGTACTATTATCGCTTGGGACGGCAGGCCAAAGGAGGGGTATATGGGAGAATTTGCGAAAAACCTTATAAAAGCCCGCTCGGAAGCAGGTTTTGAGACCGCTTATAAATTTTACCACCGCAATGGCGGGCGGAGGCATTTCCCTTTCACGTTCGTCCATTACACGCGCATCGAAAAGGGCGGCTCCCTGCCCCGTCCGGAATGGATAGAGCCGGTCTTTGTCGCCTTGCGCCTGTTGCCTACGCAGCTTGAGGCGAGAAACCTGCTTAGATCTTTTATCTCCGACCTCCTGGGTGGGGAGAAGAACGCCGGATATATACTTGCGCCCCTGCTGTCAGGGGCTAAGCCGGAGGACGAGAAGTTCGACCCGATGAAGCTGATGAAATCCGCGCACAGCGTGCATCTTACCCCGGATGAGTTCGCTGTCATGACCGGCAACGAGGCGGCATATTGGTGTGCCGAGGCTTTGTTCAATGAGGCGGACGCCTTTACTTCCGTGGAATTGGCTGAAAAGACAGGATTTAAGGCCGGGGAGGTGCTTGCGGCGCTCAACGCCCTTGTGGCGGCGGGGCTTGTTATAAAGGCGGGCAAGGGGAAGTACCGCTGCCGCTATGAAGGTAAATTTTTTACTTATCCGGGCCGGTTGGAAGGCATGGGGAAGTTCCTGGATAAGGCAAGGGAGTATTGGGAAAAGGCGGCAAAAAAAGAAGGCCGTATTTTTTTTGAAAGACTTGGGTTGATACGTACTACGGAAAGCGCGATATCCGGGTACAGGCTTAACCTGGCCCAGGCGGTTGATTCCGCCAACGCCTGCATAGTCAACCGTTCCGGACCCGATACGGCTTTTTTCCTTATAGAGTCCCGCATCCGTAAGATAAAGCGCTTTTAGCGTCGGTTGCTTCTCCGGTCTTTGTCGCTAAAGCGTGCGTTTTGGCAACAGGTCCTGTATCGGCCTATTGCAGCATGGACGCGCGCCAGGCGGTAAGCAGCGGCCATATCCTTACAGGTAACTACCCGCCGGCGCCGCTGAATATAAAAAACTGGCGGCCGCTTTTGCGAAAGGTACATTGCCCGCAAAAGAAGAGCTGGCGGGCGGTTGTTTTTTTTTGATCAGCATGCGGGTGGGGCGATAGGCGGAAATATGCGATACTAAGGCGCTTTTGGTATACTTTTTAAATTCCTGTTTCTTGCAAGATTAGGTCCGGCCCCATGAGCGCAACTACCTCCGGTCAACCCTTAACGTCTCTGAGTAACCCGTATTTATTATTCCTTCCTTTTTTACTGCTGTATATGCTGCTGCTTCTGGTTCCCCGGTCAGCGCCGGTGATGTTAGATGAATCCCGATATCTGATGTACGCGCAGAACCTTACGCAGGGTTTTTATTCGCCGCCGGCTCCCGATATTTTCCTCTGGAACGGTCCCGGCTACCCGATAGTTATTTCGCCTTTGGCCGCGTTGGGCTCTAGCCGCTTTTACTACCTGCTGCTGAATGCCGCGCTGCGGTATCTTTCGATAATCCTGTTGTTTAAAACCCTGCGGTGTTTCGTTCCCTTCAGGATGGCTTTGCTCTTCAGCTGCTTTTGGGGGCTGTATTTTGAAGGTATCGTCTTGATGCACGTGGTTTTTTCCGAAACATTCGCCGCTTTCCTGGTAACCCTGCTGATGTATGCCGTCACGAAATTGTACCTCGACTTTTCAATTAAACGGGTGGTCGCTTCGGGGATAATACTGGGGTCTCTTATCCTTACGAAGGTGATCTTCGCCTATGCCGTGCTGGCCGGACTGGTTTTTGTCTGCATCGGTATGTTCTTTGCCAGGCCCCGGTCTGAACTGGCAAAAGCCGCAGCTGTTATGGTAGTAGCGCTCGCCGTTACCGCGCCTTATCTTTTTTATACATGGCAGCTGACGGGCCGGTTCTTTTACTGGAGCAATGCCGCGGGGCAGCAATTGTACTGGATGACTTCTCCGTATCCGGGGGAATACGGGGACTGGCAGTATCCTTCATTGTATATGGATGGCGAGCCGAAACCTGGAAAGAACTGCGTTGAGTCAATTGTCCGCGCCAATCATGCATCGGATATTGCTATGGTGTATTCCGGCCAGAATAAAAAATATTATACGGGTGTGGAACAGGACGCAGCCTTTAAGAAATTGGCGGTGCGCAATATACGCGCACATCCGTTTAAGTATGCGAGAAACATCTTTTACAATGCCAGCCGGCTGCTGTTCTCTTTGCCATTTATTTTTCCGCCGGAGCGGTGGATGACTGTATTACGGATTGTTTTTAACGCGATGCTGCTTCCGTTTATGCTCTTATGCGTCTTCCCTACGGTCATTAACTGGCGGAAACTCCCGTTCGCTTTGCGCTGCCTGGTGTCTCTTTCCGGAATCTACCTTGCCGGGTCTCTGCTGGTTTGCGCCTACCCGCGCATGTTGCTGATAGTAGTGCCGGTCGTCCTGCTGTGGGTGGCCGTGATTATGAATAATGCTCTGTGGTTTAAGCCGCGTTTCTTCGGGCCTGCCGCTTTGCCGGAGCCTAAATAGTCCGTAAAAAGCATGACCCCCGCGATTTTGGCAGGCACGGGATTTACCGCAGTTACACGGTTTTAAACCAGTGGGAGAGGTTCTTCATTCCCTGTTCTATTGTTACCCCAGGCTTATATCCCAGGTCGCGGCGGGCAGCGGAGATATCGAACCAGTGGGCGGTGGTCAGCTGCTGCACTACAAAACGGGTGAGCGGCGGTTCAGTTGTGATCTGTGCCAGCCGCCAGGCGGTTTCCATAAAGGCCGCGGCGGCATAAGCGGCAGTATACGGAATGGTTTTTATCACTGGGCCTGCCCCCGCAGCCGCCAGGATCATATTTATGATGTCCCAGTTTGGGCGGGGGTCGCCCTGCGAAATAAAGTAGGCCTTGCCCGCGCAGGCAGCGTCCGGAGATAGCTTCTCTGCGGCCAGCCAGTGCGCCATTACCGCATCGTCTATATAGGTGGTGTCTATCAGTTTATTGAAGCCGCCAATACGCCTGAGTTTGCCCGCTTTCCCCTGTGAAACTATCCGTGAAACCAGGTGGTCGCGCCCGGGGCCCCATACAAGGTGCGGCCTTAATGATATAGTGGAAAAGCGCGGGGAGTTTTCTGCCAGCACCAGCTGCTCCGCCGCGGCTTTTGTTTTGGCGTAGTGTGAATCGAACCTTGCGGGATAGGGGACATTCTCCTTGACCCCCTCTGCGTCTCCCGCTGCGTAAATCACGCTGGGGGAACTGGTGAAAATAAAACGGGAGGCGCCCGCGGCTTTTGCCGCGGCCAGCAGGTTGGCGGTGCCGGTAACATTCGTGGCGTGAAAATCCCTGTAACGGCCCCACATTCCGACTTTTGCCGCCACATGGAAGACCGTATCGCATCCCTGGCAGGCCAGCGCCGCGGCGGCCGGGTCGGCAATATCTCCCTGTACGCATTCAACTCCCGGTTTTACAAGGCGCGGGTATTCGCCGCGCGCAAGGCTGCGCACGGCCGCGCCTTTTGAGAGCAGCAGCTCAACGAGGGCGCCGCCCAAAAATCCGCCGCCGCCGGTGACTAAAGCTTTCATGTTAGTTTCTTTTCAGCCCAGGCCGCCAGTTTTTCACGCGAGATCTTTGCGTTGTGGCGTATATCCACCGGGAAGCCGGGGTGATACAGGATTGTTTTTATGGTCCTGGTGTGCTCTTGTGCCGCGCCCAGCGCCAGAAGTTCTTTCGTAAGCGACTCGCGCCGTATGCCGCCTTTCTTGAGTTCGACGCAGAGCACCGGCGTTTGTGCGCCCTGCTGCCCTATGCCTACCACCGCTGTGCGCCGCAGCCCTGGGTGAGCGTTGAAAACGGCCTCGCAGGGCAGGGTAAAAAGTGTGCCGGTCCCGGTGATAACGCGGTGGCTTTTGCGGCCGCAAAACCAAAGACGTCCGTCCGCGTCTTTCCAGCCGGTGTCGCCCATGCGGTGATAGACCGCTCCGTCCGGGCCGTGGATCTTCGCCAGCGCGTTGCTGAGTGGCCTGCCGAAATATTCAGGCGATACCACGGGCCCTTTTACCGTGATCTCCCCTATTTCTCCGTCTTTCACCTGCAGATCTCCGGTCCAGGCCGCTATGGGGGCATCGGAAATCTTGATTATGAAGGTTTCCATTCCGGCCCAGGTGCTGCCAACGCAGATGCCGGGCCCGGCGTTCTCAAGCCCGGCCAGCTCACCGCTTGAAACGCAGGATACAGGCAGTGCTTCAGTGGCGCCGTAGGGTGTGAAGACCTGCGTTCCCGGAGACAGCATTTTCAGGGTGCGGTTTATTACCTTGCTAGAAACCGGCGCGCCGCAGGAAATTATGCGCTTTAAAGACGGCAGCCTGACCGCGTGTGTTTCGCCGCCGCGGCTGAGCGTGTCCAACAGCGCCGGAGAGCCGAACAGCTGTACGGCTTCGTATTTGTTTATCAGGTTTGCCAGCATAAGCGGGTCGACCGCCGCCGGCCTGGTGAAATCCATTGCAGGGATTACTATAGTCATACCCAGTGCTACGTCAAAAAGCGCGAAAAGCGGAAAGGTGGGTACGGAATAGCGGCCCGGCTCTATCTGAAAATACTCTTTGAGCATTGCCGCCTGCGCGGTGAACATGGTATGGGTATAAACCGCGCCTTTGGGGACCCCGGTACTGCCGGAAGTGAACAGTATGGCCGCTGTTTCATGAATTGCCCGCGCTGGAGGGGGGGCTTGCGCCGCGCCCATTTTCCGGATATCTTCCAGCGTAAACCCCGGCCAAAGCCATTTTTTACCTGCGGTTATGGAAATGCGCAGCGATCCTTTCGCCCAGCCGAACAGCAGCCTGGCCGCGTGCGCTTTGGGGGCCCCGATAAAAGCCTCCGGCCGCGCTTCGGCCAGGCAGGCTTTCATGCCCGCCAGCCCTATGCCCGGGTCTATCAGCACAATTACGGCTCCCGCGCGGAAAAGGGCGAAGGTAAGCGCCACGAACTCTATGGAGGGCGGCACCATCAGGGCTACGCGCAGTCCAGGCGTTATCCCGGCCCTGCCCAGGCCGTTTGCCAGCCGGGAGATCTCTTCTTCCAGCGCCTTGAAGGAAATTGTCCGGGCTCCGTCTATGACAGCGGGCTGGTCCGGAATGCGGGCCGCCATTGCCGAGATAAGCGCGGAGGTGTTCTTCAGGTCAGGCATTTTCAATAAAACTTTTTATCAGCGGGATAACTTCTTCGTGCGCGTCTTCAAGGATGTAATGGCCGCAATCCGGGAAGCTGTGCTTCTTGGCGTCAGGGAACCTGCGCCGCCATTCTTCCAGGAAGTGGCGGTCAAAAATAAAGTCCTTGAGCCCCCAGCAGATCAGCATTGGCACGGCCCGGAGGGTTTCAAGTCTCGACTGGGTTTCCTCCACCACCGGGTAGGCTTTGTCTCCGGGCGACAGCGGGATATCTTCCACAAAACGCAGCGTTGCTATGCGGTTGGCCCAGCTGTTATAGGGGGCGGCGTAGGCGCGGCGCAGTTCACCGTTCATCCTTTTCCGTTTGCAGCCCACCCAGGCCGCGCCGCGCGCGAAGGCGTTGAGGCCGCGTATCAGAATGGCGCCAAAGGGCGTGCGGCAAAGGCGCAGGGCTGCGGGGAAAGCTTTTCCCTCCGGCAGGAAGAAGGCGCCGGTATTCAGGATCACCAGCTTTTTAATGCGTTCAGGGTGGTGTACGGCGTAGGTCATGCCTATCATCCCGCCCCAGTCATGCACTACCAGCGTTATGTTTTCTTTTAGCCCCAGGCTGTCCAGAAGGAATTCAAGGTCGTCCACGCGGCTTTTAAGAGTGTAGTCGTAACTTTCGTCCCCGGGCTTGTCGGAAAGGCCGCAGCCTATATGGTCGGGCGCGATAACCCGGCTGCCGCCGCGCAGGGCCAGGGCCAGTTTCCGGTAATAGAACGACCAGGACGGGTTGCCGTGTATCATTACCACGGGCTGGCCGCTGCCTTCGTCCAGGTAGTGCATTTTCAGGCCGCTGTTCAGCGCTATCGTTTTCCCGGTAAAAGGATAAAGTTCTTTTGAAACTCCGTCAGGCAGGTAGGGTGTCATGGTTGCCACTTCACTCCAAGCATTATGGTGTTCAAACCGCTGCCAATACCCAGAAAGGCCACCTTGTCGCCGGGGACCAGGAACTCCCGCTCTCCGGCTATGGCGGCGGCCGTGGGCAGGGCCACGGTGCCCATATTGCCAAGGTGCTCATAGGTGGAGAAATCTTTGTGGTCGGGGATGCCCAGCGCGCCCAGTACGTTTTTCTTGTGGGCGCCGCCGACCTGGTGGCAGATGATTTTCCCGAATTCTTCCGCGCTCATCTTCAATTCAGCCAGCAGGTCTTTCCAGGTTTGCTGCCCGAGGGCTACACCGTGTTTTAGCACCGCTGTGGCGTCGGTTGACATCCTGTCGCCGTGCCAGATGCAGAGCTTGTGGTGTTCGCACGCGGAGCGGTATACTCCGCCCAGCAGCCTGTGCCTGCCGCCGCCGCCAGTGGCGCCGTCGGTAAGGATAACCGCCACGGCGCCTGAGCCGCCTGTAAGCGTGGCCAGCGAGAGCCGGAAGGTTTCAAAGCTCTTATCGGAGAGCATATGCGCTATCATGCTGTCGTTAATCTCCCTGGAGGATTCGCAGGCTACCACCATGCCGGCTTTTATCTGGCCCAGCTCTATGCGGTTGGCTATGTCTAGTATCCCGTTGAGTACGCCAAGGCAGGCGTTGGAGATGTCAAAGACCGCGGTGGAGGGCTTGATGCCGAGTTTGTCGGCTACCGCGGTGGCGGTGGCGGGCTCACTGTGTTCGCGGCATACGCCGGCGTAGATCAGGGCGCCGAGGTCGGCGGCCGTCAGGCCGGCCTGTTTAAGGGCGGTGCGCGCTGCCCGGGCGGCTCCTTCCGACAGGGCGAAGCCGGGATTCCACCACCTGCGCTCGCGGATGCCGGTGAGGGCTTCCAACTGGCCGGGGGGAATATGCAAGGCTTCCAGGGTAGGGAGTATGCGCTTCTCAAGCTCCGAAGAGGTCACCACATTGGGGCCCAGCTCGTAGCCTATCGCGTTAATAAAAACTTTTGTGTATTTCATTTAAATCCTGCTCTCTGACGGCGTTTAGATCCGCCGCACGTGCCGTGGGGACCGGAACGCAAAACACGCTCGGCCACACCGTGGCCTCGCTCCTCCTCAGGCCTCGGCGCTGCGCAAGCCTCGGCCTTCGGAAGGTTTTGCTAACCCGGTCCCCGCGCCGCGTGCGGAGGCTGCCAGTAATAAAACGACTTGCTAAACCACTCTTACCGTGAAATCTTTCATCTGGTAGATCACCAGGCCGTCTACTATCAGAAAGCCGTCCGCGCGCAGCAGTTTGCGCGCGTCGTCAGCGCCTGTAATCACCGCTTCCACGGTTACAAGCTTGTTCTTCTGTACTATCTGGCCGCGGTAGACCCATTGGTGTTTCTCGTTCAGGGCCATAGCCTCGAAGCGCGAACCCGGCGGCAGGTTTTTCCACCTCTGCGCCGCCGCTACCTTCATCAGGTTGATGAACGACTCAAGGCCCAGCGAGCCGGGGCAGACGGGGTCCTGGTGAAAATGCGCTTTGAAGAACCATTCGTCAGGGTTCACTTTTTTGAGGCCGCGTATGAAGCCTTCTTTGTGCGGCCCGCCGTCAGGGATAAAGGTTTCTACGGAATCCAGCATGATAAGCTTTTCGTCGGGGATGCCGGGCGCGGCGGCCAGCGCAACCGGTGCGGCGGCCGCGGCTTCATCCGCTGAAGGAGTGTGCCTGGCTGCGCCGCGTACCCCGAGCTGCTCCGAAAGGGATTTTTTAGAGAAAAAGCCGAATTGGGTGACGCCCTTGTAGACAGTGCGCCCCTTGCAGCTGACTTCCAGGTCGTAATCCTGTATTATCATGCCGCCCGACTGGGAAACTTTAGTAATTTTTACCTTGGTGGTAAGGATGCCTGCGTCCGGGAAAACTTCCGCGTATTGGGCTGCCGTGCCGCCCAGGTTCCGGAAAGACAGGTCGGTGGCGCTGGTCAGGGCGCTGCCCAAGTAGGCGGCCAGCCAGCCGCAGGGCTGCAGCGCGACTTCAAGCAGTACGGCGAAAGGCATGGACTTCTGGGCGCCGGATTTAAAATACCATTCTCCGGGCGGGACATCGTATTCGGCTTCTATGGCCCCGCCGGCGGTTAGTTCCCATTGCCTGCAATTGTCTATCTTAACTATGCGGTCCAGAAATTTATACGGGGCGCCCGGCAGGCGGGCTATTACGCGCTGGTCGTCGAAAATCCTGTATCTGTCGCCAAAAGCCTCCGAAGGCTTGCCCGTGGCGAAGGCGATAATGCTGGCGTCGTCGAAAATGGCTTTTTTGGGCGCGGCGGCCGCGGGTTCCGTCCCGCATCCGGCCCACAGGTTTTCGACAGCCTGCCGGGTGGTTCCGCCCATGCGGATGGACATGTCGTGTATGTGTATGATGCGCTTGCCGTCGGCGTACATGAAAGCGTCTGCAACGGCGTAAGGCGTGCCGTCGGCCTGGTAGCCCAGCTCTTTGACGATAATTTCATACATCGCTTTTTTCGTGGAGGGCAGCACCTGGCCGCGGCATTCCAGGCGGCTGGTAACTCCCGGCACCGGTTCATACCAGCAGCTGTCCGCCTCGCCAACCCAGCCCAGGCGCAGCAGGAAGATGCGGAAGGTGTGCAGGCAGCATTCGTACATCAGCGTGCCGGGCATCACATGGTCGTCTATGAAATGGCAGGAGAGGTGCCAGTCGTCGGGGCGTATGTCCATCTCCCCCTGTATGCTGCCAAGGGCGTAGCGGCCGCCGCGGGGGTCCAGTTCGAGCACGCGGTCCACAAGCTTCATCCTGCCGCCAGGCAAGCCCACGGGTTTGGTTAAAGCAAGGCCTTCGAACTCCGGGCCGAAACATTGCGCGTAATGCCCCCCGCGCAGCGCGGCCACCTGGGTGTCGTTGTAAGATTCGGTTCCACCGGCTACAGGCGCGGGGGTTTTCCAGCCGGCCGAAGTTATGCCGGCGGCGAGTGCGGTTTCCTCGGCGGTCAGCACCACGCCTTTGCCTTTTGCCAGTTCTTCCTGCGTGAAGAAACCCGCGCAGCCTTTTTTCATGCTCAACAGCGGCTGGCCGCCCAGCGTGCTTTCAAAATTAAAGAAGAAGAGCCAGATATCGCCGTGCCGGGCAAAACGCTCTATGTTGATATCGTAATGGATGACAGTTCCGGCGCGGGGCAGGGCCTGGTGGAAAGTGACCTCGGCGTCCAGCAGGCGGTAGACGGCTTTTCCCAGCGTGCGGGCGTCTATGCCCAGGTAGCCGCACAAAAACAGGTCCGCCTGCCCCGCTTCTACGGCGATGCAGGTGGGGATGCGTCCGCAGTCCAGGTACCAGGAGCCCGGTTTAACGTCGTGTTCTGTAACCACGTTGCCGGAAGTCATGGAGCCGGCTTCACCGCGCACGCTCATTATCCTGTCCACCAGCATCAGCGGCTCGTCGGGCAGGCGCACCCGCGTGGGATAAGTGTCGGCCGGGGCAAATGGGGAGCCAAGGACTTCAGCTATGGAGCCGACCGCGAATTTAAGGCACTGTTCCCTGGTCATGAAAACATCCTGCCGCGGCGCAGGAGATAAATGTGCCGGAGGAAGAGGGGCAGGCGGATATCCGTCCAGGCCTTTAAGCAGCGTGTTCTGGAAGGCCATGTTCCTGGTCTGTATTTCATTGAAATTCTTGGACAAACGCAGGAAGACCTCATGCGCTTTGGCTTTGGCGGCGGTCGCGGCTGAAAAATTCTGCACGTAAGCGGGGGCGGCGGTATTGGCGGCCGGCGTCTGCGGATTTGGCTGTAATGCCACGCTCGCCGGGGCGGGAGCGGGCCGGACCGGCGGCGTGGCTGCCCTGAAGGCAGCGTCAGGCGCCGGCAACGTTATTGGCGCGTGGGCCACCCCCGCGGCGGTCTTGCCGGGCTGCCAGGCAACTTTTACCGGCGGAGCAACTGACAGAGCGGCTTGCACCATAAGTTTCCGGGGCTGCGGCGCCTGGTGGGCCGTCGCGCTGGATTCGCGCCCGTAAATAGCGCCCAGGTCTACCGGGGCGCGTTCGGCAATAAGCCTCGCCAGCAGGCGTAAAACCGCGCCGGTCGCGTCCTGGTTCTTGACGCAGGCTGATTTGGCCAGGTGCGGCTGCGTTCCCAGTATTTTGTCTATCATCCTGGTGCAGGAAGCCTGCGGGCCCAGTTCCACAAAGATCCTGGCGCCGTCTTCATAGGCACGGCGTACCAGGGACGGGAAATCCAGGCTGTGTATGGCCTGCGCCACTATGGAATCGGCTGCGCTCTCCCGCGTCACCTCATAGGCTTTTTTCCAGGCGCCGCTGTAAAAACGTACGCCTGGCGGAGGTGTCGTAGGGAACAGGTGCAGGTCCCGGTACTTTGTCTCTACCAGTTTGGCCGCCGCGAAATGAACCGTGGATACTCCCTGCAGCGGCAGGAAGACGCAGCCCAGCCCTTCCACCAAAGAGTTTACTGCCTGCCGGTAGCCGCCTACCACGCACTCAAGCGGAGCGTTTACTATAAGCAGCGCGGCACGCTCCGCGCCTTTCAGGGCCATTCGCACATTGTCGGCCGGCCGGTCTATTACTCCCAGTACCCAGTCCACTTTTTCGTCCTTTGGCATGTTCCAGAAGCGCCGGGCCACGTCGCAGGGTCCGGCCAGGTCGCTTACAAAAAGGCTGGATTCGTTTATGCGGCGCAGCATCTCGTCGCGGGCGGTCCAGGTGCGCGTGGCAAAAAGTCCGGCGGTCTCTCCCAGGCTGTAGCCTATCACGTAAGCGGGTTCAACGCCCATTGAACGCACCAGGTCGCTGACAGCCGCGCCGTGGGCCACCGAACCGAATATCATGGATTTATAATCGTCTATTATATCCCGCTCCGTTTCTTCCTGCCAGCCCGGCTCCCACAGCAGGCGCCACGGCACAAAATAGTTGGGGACCAATTGGTTTTTCAGGTAGCCGTTCTCGGCGTCCTGTCGGCGCAGGATCTCGGGCCACTGCGCCCACAGTTCCCGGCCCATGCCGATATACTGGTTGCCTGACCCGGGGAACACAAAAGCGATATTTTCCGGCCGGGCCTGTCCCGAAGGCGCGTAGAAGATCCTGTCGCGGAAAAAGGGTTTATCGGGCGCGGCGTCCAGGCCGGCCTCGGCGGTCTTCAGAAGCGCCAGCAGTTCTTCGGTATCGCGCGCCAGCAGCACGCAGGCGCATTTTTTTCCCGGCCTGGAGCCTGTTTTTCCCCACCAGCCGCGGGCCAGCCGCTCAATGTCCGCCGCCGGCTCCTGGCGTGTCAGCCAGTGGCGAAGGTCTGTCAGGCCGGCAAGCAGTCCTGCGCAATCATCGTCTTCAACGGCGAAGAGGGCTTCGCCTCGCGCTCCCAGCGGCTGCCTGCGCTCAAGTGCCGCAATCTCGCTGTCGGGGGCTTGCTCAACTCCTTCCAGGACTACATGGCCGCAGTTCCCGTCCATGCCAAGGGCGCTTACCCCGGCGCGGCGCGGGCCTTCGGCGCGGTTGCGCAGCCAATATTGGGGCTCGCGCGGGATGTGGAATCTTTTTTTTGCCCGCGCCAGTTCCGCCAGCGGAGCAATCTTCATGAAAGGCGGGAGTATCTCCTGGTACAGCGCGAGCGCGGTTTTTACAACCCCGGCCAGGCCGCAGGCGGCCCCGGTGTGGCCGGTCACGGTCTTAACTGAGCCGAGGGCGCAGGGGATCTGGGCGGAGGATATTCCGTAAAAATCCGTCAACGCCGCGGCTTCAGCCGCGTCTTCTTCGGGGTTCCCGCTGCCGTGGGTCTCAAGGTAGCTTATAGTGGATTGGTCTACCTGCGCTTCGCCGTAAGCCTCGCGCAGCGCTGCCGAGTAAGCCTGGGCGGTGGGAGCCGCCTTGTCCACACCGCCGCCGGAAGCGAAGCCCAGTCCCTTTATGACGGCATAAACCCGGTTGCCGTCGCGGATGGCGTCGTCCAGGCGTTTTAAGATGAGCGCTGCCGCGCCTTCGCCCGGAGTTGAGCCTGCGGCGGCGCTGTCGAAAGGGCGCGCTGACGCGGAAAAAGGTTTTACGGCGTTGGCGGCGGTCAAGGCGCGCGGGTCGCCGTCTATGGAAACCGCTCCTACGATGGCAGTATCAAGCTCGCCGCAGCGCAGCGCCCGGACGCCCGCCTCCAGCGCGCGCAGGCCGGAGGTTTCCTCGCTGGAGATAGTAAAGCTCGGCCCGCCTGCGTGAAATTCCCGGGCTATGCGGCTGGCCACTATGCCGCCCAGCGCGCCCATGGTGCGGTTGGCCGATAAAGCGGGCCCGGCGCCGCCGCGCAAGCCGGCCAGGAACTCTTTTTCTTCAGCCTCTCCGAGTTTCCAACCCTGCGCAACGGCGTGGCTGCGCGCGGTTTCAAGCAAAGACCAGCGGAAATGGAAATTAGTCGTGTTCAGGTCCAGCCCCAGCCCTATGAATACGCCGGCGTTCTCCAGACCTTTTTCCCCGGGGTTGGAGTCGGCTACGGCATGCGCCGCCACATCCAGCATAAGCAGCTGCTGTGGCAGCATTTCCTCAAGTTCTTTCGGGGGTATCCGGTAAGCGTCGGACGCCACGCCCACGGCGCGCAGGTAAAAGCCTTTCTTATTGTCGCCGGTAAGTCCGCGGCGGCGGCTTTCCTGCAGCCCGGCCGCAGGGACGCCTGTGCCGCCCAGCACCGCTTCCTGGAATTCCCTGAGCCCGCTCATGGCGCCGAAGCGGGCTTCCATGCCGACTATAGCCACAGGCACGGGCGCGGCCGGAGCCGGTTTTGCCGCGGCGGCGCGCACAGCGGGCGAGAAAGTTCCGGCGTACTCCTCCACCAGCACATGCGCATTGATGCCGCCGAAGCCGAAAGCGCTTACGGCGGCGCGCCGCGGCGTTTTACTGTCCCGCGTTGTCCAGTCCTCGCAGCGCTGCTGCACGCGGAAGGGGCTGCCGTCGATCCTGATCCTGGGGCCGGGTTTATGGAAATTCGCGGTAGGAGGGAGGTTCTTATTCTGGAAGGCCAGCAGCACTTTCATCATGCCCGCGGCGCCGGCCGCGGTGAGCAGGTGCCCTACGTTGGATTTTACTGACCCCAGCGCGCATTGGCCGGCGCTCCAGCCGCGCTCGCCCCAGAGGGTTTTAAGGCTTTCTACTTCTACCGGGTCCCCGGTGGGTGTGCCGGTGGCGTGGCACTCTATGAAATCAACCTGTGAGGGGGAGAGGCGCGCTTGCCGGTAGGCCGCGCGCATGGCATACAGCTGGCCGGCGGTGTTCGGGGCCAGCAGGCTGCCGCCCACATCGTTGGAAAGTCCTATGCCGGTTATCAGGCCGTAAATCTTGTCGCCGTCGCGCACGGCGTCGGCCAGGCGCTTAAGGATGAACATGCCGGCGCCCTCGCCTACCACCAGCCCGTCGGCGGCGGCGTCAAATGGGGAGGGCAGTCCCGAAGGGGACAGGGCACGCAGCTGGGAAAACCCCATCTGTGTGTAGAGGCTGGCCGGGCGTGAAACACCGCCGGTGAGCATGGCGTCGGCGCGTCCTGACCTGAGTGCGTCCACGGCCAGTTTTATGGCGTAAAGCGAAGAAGCGCAGGCCGCGTCCAGCGTGAAGCTGCCGCCGGCCAGGCCCAGCGCCCTGGCGATAACGCCGCCGGGCAGGCCGGCCGCGCAGCGGTTGAGCGGGTCGGTTTTGGTCTTGAAAGCGGTTATGGTATGACCGAACGCCGCGGTTTCAAAAGCCGGCAGCAGCGTTTCCCGGGCCAGCGCGGAAGAGGCGTCGGTCGGCAGGACGATATTCCCTATGATGACGCCGGTACGGGCGCGGTTTATCTTTTTAGGCTGCGCGTCGAAAAAGGCCTGCCTGGCGGCGTGCAGGGCCAGGTGGAAAACAGGGTCGAGTTTTTCAATGAAAGTTTCCCGCAGGTCCAGACCGGCCGCGTCAAGCCTGAAATTTTCTATAAAGCAGGCCTTCAGCGAATAGACTTTATCCGGGGCGCCCTTCTGCGGATCGAAGACATCCCGGCCTGCCAGGCTCCAGCGGCCCGGGGGCGCGTCTTTGGCGGCGCAGACGCCGCCGGAGATGTTTCTCCAGAAGTCAGGCAGGTCCGGCGCGCCGGGGAATATGCCTCCGGCGCCGACTATGGCTATAGGCTGAGGTTCTATCATCCTGCTCCAGACTGGTTTGCTGCGCTCCGGCTCAGATCAGAGCCGCAGTCAGGTCTTTTTTACGAAATGCCGCATTGAGAGATTTGTCCACGGTGCATTCATAGCCCTCCATTCTGGCTACGAGCGCTCCTTTGTGGTCGGTGAAATCGATATCGGCCACGCAATTGTGCTCGGCCGAGCGCACCACGCGGGCGCTTATGCGTACGCCGCCGGCGGGCCAGGATCCGAACTGCCGGTAAGCCGCGGCGCAGTTGGGCAGCGAACAGGCGCCGGAATTTTCAAAGGTCCAGAGTATCATGCCCTGGAAGGCGGCGTCCAGCGCGGCGGGGTCGGCCAGCCAGCGGTCGCGCAGCGGCTGGCGCAGCCACGAGGCCGGCGGCAGGGAAGCGGCGACGTCCAGTACTATGCCTTTTTCGGAGACACCGGCCACGCTGCGGATGAAACGCATATCTTCGCCGTGGAAAAGCACCTTGTCGTAGGCCTGCTCAACGGAGCGCGGATACGGTCTCAGCGCGAATTCGGGCTGCGCGGCCACGGGCGGCGGCAGTTTCGCGGCCAGGATGATTTCGGCCCCGGCGTGAAGTTCGCCGCCGGCTCCGCGTAGTTCCGCTGGTACCGCAAAAAAACCGTCCTTTTTAACGGCTTTTCCTGCCCTGGCCGAAAGTTTGCAGGCCGCCGCATCCAGGATGATGCCCTTATAAATTTTCAGGTTATTGAACCCGTGGAACAGCAGGCCGGGATTGCCATGCAACGCGCCGTGCGCCAGCCATTCGGCGAGCAGCGCGGTGGGGACGACCGCTCTGCCGTTTATAACATGTGACCGTAAAAACGGGAAATCTTCAAGCGAAACCGTGAGTTCAAAGGCCGGAATGTTGCCGGTGGTCGCCGGATTTTCCTGCGCCGCGGTCCGGCCCGCGGGGTTGGCTGTTCCCACTGGGCGCGCAACTACCACCACCTCAACCGCGGCACTGTCAGAGGCCAGTTCATTTACAAGGAATTTGCCGCCCGCTTCCAGCCCGATCACGCCTACGCCTTCTTTGGCGAACAATGCTTTGAGCGCGCTGTTGACCA
>MGVB01000154.1 GCA_001800275.1 Elusimicrobia bacterium RIFOXYA12_FULL_57_11 | reverse complement strand
AACCGCGTCATTTGCCGGGCGCGGTTTTACAGAACAGTTCCGTAACCTTGAACTTCACGGCGTCAATAATGCCGCGGTCGGTTATGCGTATTTCAGGTATAGGCGGCAGCGTGAGGAAAGCCATGGCCATAAAAGGATCGGAAAGCTTTGAGCCCAGCATCCTGGCGGTCACACCCAGGCGGGAAAGCTTTTCCTGGACGAATTCCGAGCTGCGGTCGCTCATCAGCCCGGCAACCGGCAGCGGCAGCGCCTCCAGCACCTGGCTGTTGAGGGCCGCCACTATGCCGCCCTGCATCTTTACCACTTCCACCGCGGCCGTGTACATATCGCCGTCATGCGTGCCTATCACCACTATATTATGGGAGTCGTGGGAGACCGAGGAGGCGATAGCGCCCTTCTTCAGGCCAAAACCCTTTACAAGGCCCAACGCTACGCGGCCCGAGGCCATATGGCGTTCGATAACCGCTATTTTCAGGATATCTTTATCAGGGTCCGCCGAAACATAACCTCCGTCCTGCTTTACCGGCTCAATGCTCATTTTAGTAACTATCTGGTCAGGGATGACGTTTATTACCCGGGCGTATTTCCCCCCGGCTTTCATGGCGAAATCGGAATGCTCTATCCACTTCACGTTAATGGTGCCGCGGGTCTTGCCCTCGTATTGCTTTACAACTCCGGGGACTATCTTGCGGTCCGCCGCCACCAGGCGGCCCTGCTTGAAGACTTTCGAGATCTTCATGCCTTTAAGGTCCTGCAGCACCACCAGGTCGGCCTGGTAGCCGGGGGCTATGGCGCCCAGGTTCTTGAGGCCGAAATATTCGGCGGTGTTGATGGTGGCCATCTGGATGGCGCGGATGGGGTCCACGCCCAGCTTTATGGCGGTACGCACCAGGTAGTCCACGTGGCCCTGCTTCTCTATGTCCTCCAGGTGCCGGTCGTCGGTGACAAAAATAAATTTGCGGGAATTTTCGGAATTTACCAGCGGCAGCAGGCCCTTGAGGTTCTTGGCGGCGGTGCCTTCGCGTATCATTATGTACATGCCGGCGCGCAGTTTCTCGCGGGCTTCGGCCACATCGGTGCACTCGTGGTCGGACTTTATGCCGGCTGAAACATAGGCGTAAAGCTGCTTATCCTTCAGCATGGGCGCGTGGCCGTCTATCACCTTATTCTTCGCGATAAGAATCTTCTCCATAACTTCGGCGTCGCGGAAGATCACCCCGGGGTAATTCATCATTTCGCCTATGCCCAGCACGCGCTCGTCGTTAAGCAGCAGGCCCAGGTCGTGGGCGGTAAGCTCGGCGCCGGCGGTCTCCAGGTGCGTGGCGGGCACGCACGAGGGCAGCATTACGTACACGCCCAGCACGGCGTTCAGGCTTGAGGAAAGCATATATTTTATACCGTCCAGGCCCAGCACATTGGCTATTTCGTGCGGATCGATAACCGCCGACGTGGTGCCGCAGGGCAGCACTACGCGGGCAAACTCCGGGATCTTCACCATGGAGCTTTCTATATGCACATGGCCGTCTATAAAGCCGGGGGCCAGGTAAGCGCCCTTCAGGTCCATGATCTGCTTGGCCTTATAGTCGCCGAAACCCACTATTTTCCCCCCGTGTACCGCCACGTGGGTGCGATGTATATCGCCGGAGAAGGTATTGATGACGCGGGCGTTCTTCAGCAGGAGGTCCACCCGCTTGCCGCCGCCGGAAATTTCAATAGTATCGCTTAAGTTTTTAAGGTTGGAGTTTGTTTCCATAATTCATTAACCTCGCGCCGAATATAGGTTATTTTACACTTTAGCGGGGCGAACAGTAAAATTACTACAATTAACTTATGGACCTTCTCCACGCCGCGCAGCCTTACCTGCCCCTCACCCTGCTTGTTTTTCTGGCTGGCTTCGTAGATGCTATCGCCGGTGGCGGCGGGCTGATAACCCTGCCGGCCTACCTGGCCCACGGGTTACCCCCCGCGCTCCTGCTGGGCACCAATAAACTTTCATCCTCCATGGGCACGCTGGTGGCGGCGGTTAAATTTATCAGGGAAACAAGGTTCAAGGCGGATTTCCTGTTCATAATGGTTTTTCTGGCCGCGCTGGGCGCCCTGCTGGGCGCCAGGACCATTACCCTGGTTCCCCCTGAAATGATCCGGTATCTGTTACTGGTAACCCTGCCGCCGGCGGCAATTTTCCTGGTTTCCCAGCGCGCGTTCGGCCTGGTGGACACCAGCGCCGCGTTCACCCCCAATGCCCTGCTGGCGCGCGCGGGCCTGATCTCTTTTTTCATAAGCTTTTACGACGGTCTGCTGGGTCCGGGCACCGGCACTTTCCTGGCGCTGGCGTTCGCGCGCGTCTGCAGGTTCGACCTGCTGCGCTCCACGGCCCTGGCGAAAGTTCTTAACCTGACTTCCAACATAGCGTCGCTGGCGGCCTTCCTTTACTTCGGCAGGGTCAACATTGCGCTGGGCCTGGCAATGGGCGCGGCGGGCATGGCAGGCAACTATGCCGGTTCGCACCTGGCGCTGAAAAAAGGAACCTGGGTGATACGGCCCATGCTCCTGCTGATCTGCGCCGCGCTGCTGATAAAAATAGTCTGGGACATGCTGAAGTAGGTTCGGGGAGGACCGGGCGGGAGGGCTATCAAAACACGCTCGGCCACACCGTGGCCTCACTCCTCCTCAGGCCTCGGCGCTTACGCAAGCCTCGGCCTTCGGAAGGTTTTGCTAACCCTCCCGCCCGGTCCTCCCCTCCATAAAAGGAACAACTTAATTACTTCAACATCGCTGCCAAGCCGAAATGGCCGGTGGCGGCGCCGTCCCTGCGGTAGGAGAAGAACAGGTCCTTGCGTTCGTGGGTGCACAGGTGCATGAACTCGTATCTTTTCACCCCCAGCGATTCAAGCTGGAAGCGCAGGAGTTCGCGCAGGTTGAAGAAATGTTTCCCGTCCCGTGCCATAAGGAATTTCAGGCGCTCCGGCCCGGGGTAGAAAGCGGCCAGTTTTTCCATAAAGTCCCCCTGTACGGGGTAATTGGCGACCGAAATCATCGGGGAAACACCCGCCGTAACATTTTCCGCTGCGGTGCCGAAACGCATACGCATAACAGCCAGCACCGAGCCGTAAACATTAAGCAGCGCGCCCCGCCAGCCGCTGTGCGCCACGGCCAGCGCCTTGTGCTGCACGTCGTAGAAAACGGTAAGCGCGCAGTCCGCCGAAAGCGTCAACAGCGGCACGCCCGGCGCGGCGGTTACCAGCGCGTCGGTGTTTTCCACACGCTGCCCCCCCGCTTCCACCACGGCAACGTTCGCGGTGTGCCGCTGGCGCATGAAAGCCGTTTTGGCGGCGTCCGCGCCCAGAGCCCCGCAGAACAGGGCCAGGTTTTTAGCCGCGGCCTCCGGCTTGTCTCCGGAGGTGGTGCCAAGGTTCAGCCCGGCAAAAGGGCCGGAACTCACCCCACCCTGGCGGGTGGAGACGGCGCAGGTAACCCCCGGAAGCGTTTTAAAATTGTCGAACCTTAAGAGTTTAAGCCCGTTCTTCTCTTCCGTGAACATAATACCTCCCCGACCCCCGCCGCCCCGGCGCGGTTTACCCGCAGGCGGCAAGAGTGATATCATTATCACAAGATGCCGCCACGCCTGAGTTTAAGTTCTATCAAGACCGCGGATGCCGCTGTCCTTGGCCAGATTATAACACTTTACCGCGCGCAAGGCTGGTGGGCGCCGGGCGACAAGCCCGCCCTGCTAAAGCGCCTCATAAAAGGCAGCCATTGCTTCCTGCTGGCGAAAAAAAACGGCGTACTTGTGGGCATGGGCCGCGCCATCAGCGACGGGGTCAGCGACGCCTATATACAGGATGTCGCCGTGCTCAGGTCCGAACGGGGTACCGGTGCTGGCTCCGCAATAATAAAGGCGCTAAAAAAACGCCTCAAGGCCGACGGCATAGGCTGGATAGGCCTTATAGCGCAGGATGATTCCCACTCCTTTTACTCCCGCCTGGGGTTCCGTGAACTTAAAAGGGCAAAACCCATGCTTTTAAAAGGCAGCCGTGTTTAGCCATCTTAAACCGGAAGACTACCCCGCTCTCGCCAGGTTCTTTACGGCGCACCTCTACCCGCTTTGCGAATACTCGCTTTCTTCCGTAATCGCCTGGAACCGCTGTATGTACGAAGTATCCTGGAAGCTGGACGGGGACCTGTTGCTGCTGGCCGAAACCGACCTCGAGCCGCCGGCCGCCCGGCGCCTGCTGATGCCGGTACCCTGCCCTTTCCGTGACATCCCCCCGGAGGAACTGGCAGCCATCTCCCGCCGCAACCGGGGCGAGCGCTACTACTATATACCCGAAAGTTATATACAGCCTCACCGGGCCGGCCTTGAATCACTGTTCAACATTACGGAGCAGCCGGGCTTCATGGACTACATCTACGCCCGCGGCGACCTGGCCAGCCTCCAGGGGCGCAAATACGCCAAGAAACGCAACCTCTTAGCCCAATTCGAAAAACAGACGGCGGCCCTGCGCAAAGTGGAAGTCCTGTCCATCACGGCTAATAACAGCCACAGCTGCCTGGCCATGCTTGACCGCTGGTCGCACGCCCCGGAAACAGGGGCCCGCCTGGACATGCTAAAATGCGAGCGCAAGGCGATAACCAGTTCTCTTACCAATTTTGAGGCGCTGGGAATGCACGGCATAATGGTACTGATAGACGGAGAAATTTGCGGTTTCGCCCTCGGGACCAGGCTTTCAGCCGACACGTTCGTGCTTAATTTTGAAAAGGCGCTGGACAGCGTAAAAGGCCTGTACCAGTTCCTGGACATGCAGCTGGCCAAAAGCCTTCCCCCGCACTATGCCTTTGTAAATAAGGAAAGCGACCTGGAAAAACCCGGCCTGGCCAAGACCAAAGAGTCTTATTACCCAGTCCGGAAAGTCAGATCTTATACGCTGACGCTTAAATAAAGACCGTACGGCGGAAAACAAGAAACCCGGGACTCTTGCCCGGGTTTTTTGCTGGAAGACAGCGCGGAGTTAATTGATAACTTTATACGGATTGTCCGTAACGCTCAGCAGGTACACCGCCGCTTTCACGTTCTTTTCCACGGCGGAGGTTATTATGGCCGCCCCAGGGTAAAAACCGCGTCCTTCCAGCTCGAACGTGAACGCCAGCACCTTGCGCGCCGCGTAGGCCCAGTCGCAGCTGTCGCCGGTAGCCACATACATGTCGCTGGACTTTTCAGGATGGTAGCCTGTCAGCCGGCCCATCTCGGTAGCGATCTGTATGAACGCCTGCTTGTCCTTCTGATCCGGCACATCCTCTTCGCTGCCGCCCCAGGGGTAAAGAATGGTGCCGGCGTAGGAATGGTAACTGATATGCGTCTTAAGGTTTGGCCGCGCCTCCATAAAACTCTTAACAGCCTGGCTCTCGGGTTCGGAGAAGGCCTTGGGCCCGCAATA
>MGVB01000153.1:5213-5457 GCA_001800275.1 Elusimicrobia bacterium RIFOXYA12_FULL_57_11 | reverse complement strand
TTTTTATAAGATGGGCAGCTATATTTTCGGGCAAATCATAAATATTTTGGAAATGTTCTTTGGGAATGACCAAAGCATGTCCTAGGTTGACTGGATTAATATCCAAAAAAGCGAGAGATATTTCATCTTCATAGATTTTATCACACGGAATTTCTCCTTTTGAAATTTTACAAAAAATGCAATCCTGCATGCGAATATTATATCAAATTATGTTAAAATTTGCTTTATGCATCAGTATTCTGAA
>MGVB01000153.1:0-5129 GCA_001800275.1 Elusimicrobia bacterium RIFOXYA12_FULL_57_11 | reverse complement strand
ATGTGGCGGGACCGAGACCGGTTGAAGGAATGGGAAGGGGCTTTTGACTGGCTGGAGAGCAATAAGGACGCCAGGTTTTTCATGTTCCTGTACAGTTCCAATGTTCACGACCCGTATACGCAGACAAAAGCCGCGCTGGACCGGTTCCCTGAAGCCGCCGTCCCCTCCAAAGCCATGTCGCCGCAGGAGGCGGGTGCCTGGATAACTAAAAATATAGCCACGGATCCGTCCCTGGCTCCCTTTAAGGAGGAGCTTGAGGAGAATATTGAAATATTCGGTGTATCTGATTTTCAGGAAAAACGTGATAAATTGCGGAAGTTGATCTCCATGTCTCCGGGAGCGAAAGGCAAGGACCCGGGCTGGCTGATCTTCCGTATCCTTTATAAATTATTCGCTGATTTTCCGGAAGATATCGCCGCTTTCAGAGCCGCTTACGACGCCGGGGTGTTTGAAGCGGACGCTTTGGTGGGAAAGTTGTCGGAAAAGCTGCAAACTCTTGGGCTTGCGGATAATACACTGCTGGTAATTACCTCCGACCACGGAGAAGAATTCATGGAGCATGGGGGTCTGCGGCATAGCCAGATCTATGTGGAAACCCTGCAAGTTCCCCTTATCGTTGTTCTTCCCGGAGGTGGTAAGGGTAAGCGGTTCGGTCAGTTGGTGCAGAGTATCGATATCGCGCCCACTATACTGGACGCTGTCGGGTTTGCCCCGCTGCCCGCGGCGCAGGGACTTTCCCTTATGCCCCTGATTTCTGGCCTGGCTTTCCCTAATCCCGCCGCGCTGGCGTTCGCCAGGTGGAACGGGCAGTATTCGGTGCGGGACAGCCGCTACACCTACCTGCTCAGGAAAAAGTGCGCGGGCGGGTTCAGCAGCTGGAACGCCGCCTGCGTGCAACAGGAATTCTACGACAGGGCCGCCGATTCCGGGGAGTTGAACGATATCTTTCCCGCCAACAAAGAGGCCGCCGCCGGGTTTGCCGCCCATCTGTCCGAAAAAATTAAATCCACGGACAAGGGACCTGTGTTCAACTGGCCGCTTGGAGTTACGGAAGAGACCAGGAAACGGATACTGGACACGGGCTACTGGTGATGGTTTTTTTGCGGACAAAGAGGCGGCTGAAGGCGGGGCCGACGCGGACATTAAAGTGAAAACAGGGCTTGATGTAATAATTGCGAGGCAAGGCGGGGGATTGCGCGGGGAAAAACTCGGGCTGCTCTTACATGGAGCCTCCTTCAGCGGGCGCTGCCGCCAGGCTATTGTTTTATGAGGGTCCGGAGGCGGTTCAATCATTTGCAGAACCGCGGTTTGTAAGGCTATAATACAAAAACCGGGCAGGCGTGGCGGAAGGTCCCGGTACCGGGGATAATAGTGCGAACGAAAAACGCGAAAATATTATTCATCATTCTGGGCCTGTCCGCCAGTGCGTGGGCGGGGTGGGAAGGTTATCGTTTTGTGGCGCGCTCGTTGGGCCGCTCCGCCCAGACAACCTCCAAAAGAAGGATCGCCGTAATGGGTTTCACCTCTGAAACCGGGGGTAAAAGCCGGGCCAGCGCTATAGTGACCGAGCGCCTTACGTCCGAAATATCGGCCACCCCCGGGCTTGAGGTGGTTGAGCGCGGGCGCCTTGATGAGGTGCTTAAAGAGCAGAAACTGGGCGCCAGGG
The DNA here is from genome assembly GCA_001800275.1 of Elusimicrobia bacterium RIFOXYA12_FULL_57_11. Lineage (GTDB taxonomy): Bacteria > Elusimicrobiota > Elusimicrobia > Elusimicrobiales > UBA9959 > UBA9959. The sequence goes on along the minus strand of MGVB01000153.1, from coordinate 3,463 downwards.
GCGTGCTGGACCCGGTAACTGCAAAAAAAATAGGCAATATTCTGGGGGCGGACGCCGTGGTAACTGGCACCGTTATAGAGCTCAATAATACGGACGTGGAGATAAACGCCCGCCTGGTGGACACGCAGGACGCCCATATCCTTAAGGCCGTTACAAAAACGGTAAAAAAAGACTGGGAGGAAAAGACTTCGGGCTGGTCGGATTTTAATTTCGACATGAATATAGACCTTGACGCCCCCATAGCGCTGCTGCCGGCCGGGTTCATGGACGAAGAGGTGTGCCGGAAACTGGAAGAGAATGAGGCGGCGCTAGTGCGCAGCTGCGTTGAGCTGCGCGCCCGCAAAATAGCTTACGAACTTAAGACCGGCGCGCTCAAATTAAGCCAGCTGAAGAAAAATCCCGGTTCCGAAATAAACAACGCGGATCTGAAAAGGCAATTCTACCTGAAGATGAAGGAGTGGTATTATTCCAGCGAGCTGCGCCCCCTTACTTCGCAGGAGGAAGACCTCGTGGAGCGGATTTCCCCGCAGATAGAGAAGTATCCCTGCCGCTGATATCCATTTGACAACAGGCTGCCCGCGGTTCCGCGGCGCTGGTAGCGTCTGAAAGCGGGCTTCCGTGGAGGAACATGGAAATATTACAAACTTACACGTTCGTTATAGTGCTTGGCATAACCGGTGTGGTTGTGGCCCTGGTATTTTATTCCAGGTGGAAGCGCAGGCAGGCGCTGGCGCAGCTGGCGGGTTCCATGGGGCTGGCATTCCTGCCCGAGGGGCCGGACATGGGCGCGCTGGGGGCTACCGGGCTCGAGCTCTTCCGTTTGGGCCATGCCCGCAAAGCCGCGAACCTTATTTCCGTGGAATCCCGGTCCGGGGCCATAAACTTTTTTGATTACCGCTACACCACCGGCGGCGGCAAGAACAGCCAGCTCCATAAATTCACGCTTGCCCTTATGCCCTGCCCGGGCTGCGCGGTTCCGCATTTCGACCTGAAGCCGGAAACCTTCATCCACAAGATAGGCGAAGCCATAGGGTTTAAGGACATAGACCTGCCGGCCTTCCCGCTGTTTTCCGACAAATACCGCCTGACCGGACCTGACGAAACCGCGGTGCACATGTTCTTTACCCCGCGGCGGGCCGCCTGGTTCGAGCGCAATCCTGGCCTGCGTTTGCAGGGCGCCCCGGGGCATGTTGTGCTGTTCAAAAAAGCCGGGCAGCTGCCGGTAGCTGACTGGCAAAACTTTATGGAGGAAGTAAAGGCTTTTGCGGCAGAAGTCCTGGTGTAGGGGCCGCGCCGGGATTGTTTTAACGAAGTAATAATGAAAAAATATTTATTGGCGGTTTTGCGGCCGGCTTGCGTTTTCATATTATCTTTCTTCAAAAACCGGACAACAAAGCCCGTCTTGGCGCATATTGCGGATGGGGTCAAAAGAATTTGCCTCTTGTCGCTGGCCGCGCTGGTTTTATTCGCGGCGGCGGAAATTTTGTACCGGCTCTACTGGGCATCCAGATGCGCTTTGGCGTCATGCGGAGACAGCGGGGAAAATTTTTCCTTTTACATCCTGGGCGAATCCACCGCGACAGGGGAACCCTATAGGGAGATAGGGCTTTCCTCTCTGATCCTGAATTCGTTCGGAGACCGAATTCAGGGAAGAACAGTCCGGGTCTTCCCTCTGGCGCAACAGGGCGAGTCAATATATCCGCAAGCCATGGCGCTGGAGCGGGCACTTCGCTGCCGGAATAAAGACAACCCCGGGGCGGTGATTGTTTATTCCGGCAATAATGACGCGACGCACGCGGTCGGTGTGCCGGTGTTCGAACGCTTCAGGGAGCATGTTTTATCCGCTTCCATGTTTCTCACTGATGCGGGATTTTTGGCTGAAAAGCTGTTCCCCGTCTTCCGTATAAGGACACTCGATACTTACGAACATTATCTGCGTCATACGGTCGAAATAAGCCTGAAAAGCGGACTTATTCCCATTCTTGCGACTGTCGTGTCTAACATATCCGATATCGATCCTCTGTTGCCACCTGATCCCGGCCATAACCGGGCAGAGATGAGAGCAATTCTCGTAAAAGGTATGGACCTGGAAGAAAAACGTCGCACAAAAGAGGCGATCCTCTATTATGCCGGACACTTCAGCACGCATCCCCGGATGCTGTCATACCTGAAATACCGCACAGCCAAATGCTATCAGGCCTTGGGACAATACGGTGCCGCACGGCAATACTACAATGAGGTCGTGGATGCCGCGGAAGCAGATAATTTTGGCAGGGCAACAAGCCGGCAAAATAATTTTATACGAAGACTGGCCAAACAATACTCTACCCCGATGGTGGACGCGGTGAAGATCTTTGAGGAACGGTCACCTCATAACATTGTCGGTGATTCTCTTTTTTCGGACGGGCATCATCCTAATATGTCCGGGTACCTGCTGCTGGCTAATGCGTATGCCGGGAAAATATCCGAAGTTTTCAATGAGCCTATCAGGCGCAGTTTTTCGGGTCCGGAGGACATCTTTCGGGTGTTTTCATACGGGCCAAAGCGGCAGGCCAAAGCTCTTGTCAGCAGCGGCAGGTGGCTTTTAAACTCCGCCGCGGACAACGCTTATCCGGAGAAAAGACTTAAGATGGCAAAGGCGCGCTTTGAAAATGCCCTTGAGTTTGATCCGCACGATTTTTCAGCCTGGCTAAGCCTGGGCTTGAGCGAAGCGGGCCTGAACGGCGGCCTTTTCTCCGATAACGTGAATCTGGAGTGGCTGTCACACTACGGTTTGTTCTCTTACGAAGAATATAACTTTCCGCCCGCCCAACTGCAGGAGATACTGGCCAAGTTGTCCGCTTGCGGGGTCTCCCGTGCCCTGATCGATAAAATATCCCTTGAAGCCGGGAAGTAATTCGCGCAAGACAGGCCCGGTGACAGCAGTTCGCCGAAAAGCTGTTTAAATTAAGGGGAATGGCGGGATTTTTTGTATCATGAAAAAATAGAAGGAACAGGTGAACTATTCAGAGTTATGATACGCTTGGGGCTTTGCTGTAAATTCTCCGTGGAACCCATAAAGTTCCCTGTCACCACCGCGCTTTACGCCATGAAACTGAAGCCGGAGCAGCGCCGCGCCCGTCTGGCGGTCCTGTGCCGCGAGAACGCCGCGGCTCTGGCCTCCGCCATAAACTATTGCGCCGCCAGCGGCATTGGAAGTTTTCGGGTTAACAGCCAGGTGCTGCCGCTGAAGACCCACCCGCGGGCGGGGTACGACCTGGCGGCCCTGCCTGGCGGCCCGAAGGTGATAAGTAATTTCAAAAGCTGCGGCGCCCTGGCCAGGAAGTTGAAGGTCCGCCTGACCTTCCATCCCGACCAGTTCATCCTGTTGAGTTCTGAAAAGGCCGGGGTCACAGAGTTGTCCATAGCGGAGCTGGAATACCAGGCGCAGGTGGCCGGCTGGATAGGCGCCGATGTCATAAAC
>MGVB01000152.1:5161-5410 GCA_001800275.1 Elusimicrobia bacterium RIFOXYA12_FULL_57_11 | reverse complement strand
AGTTACCGGCCGGCTGAATACGGAGGCTGAAAAAGCGAAGGGCCGTGAACTTTTTGAGAACCGCAAAGAATACATAAGGGCTTCGATGGTAGAGAACAAGACCATGGCCCTTGTTAAGGAAAAGGCAGTTATTAAGGAAGAGAAAGCATAAATCAGACGGAGGAATAATGATAATACCTACAATTCTTGAAAAATGGAACCAGGGTTCGATGGTGTCCTACGACATCTTTTCTCGCCTGCTTAAAGACC
>MGVB01000152.1:4140-5134 GCA_001800275.1 Elusimicrobia bacterium RIFOXYA12_FULL_57_11 | reverse complement strand
GCGCGGTTTCCACGGCTTCCGCCAATACCGTAATCGCCCAGCTGCTGTACCTTGACGCTGAGGATCCCGAAAAGGAAATAAACCTGTATATCAATTCCCCCGGCGGCATGGTCACCGCGGGCCTCGCCGTCTATGATACTATGCAGTACATCAAGGCGCCCATCTCCACCATCTGCATGGGTATGGCCATGAGTTTCGGCGCCGTGCTGCTGGCCGCCGGTACAAAGGGCAAGCGCTACGCGCTGCCCAACGCCCGCGTGATGATACACCAGCCGCTTATCTGGGGCGGAGGGATCTCCGGGCAGGCCACCGATATAGAAATTGAAAGCCGCGAGATGCAGGAAAGCAAGACCCGGCTTACGAATATCATGGCCAAGCATACCGGCCAGAAGCCGGAAAAGGTGCGGGCCGACATGGAGAGGAATTTCTACCTTTCCGCCAAAGAGGCCAAGGAATACGGGATTATAGACGGTGTGCTTGAGTTCCGCAAGAACTGATACCTTTTGAAAGCGCCGGAGTTATTTTCACATGCAAGAAAAAACAACAAGTGAGTCTGCCTACCCTGCGGTACTGCCCGCGATAGCGATACGCGACGTGGTGATGTTCCCGCACATGGCATTGCCGCTGTCCGTGGACCGGCCGAAGTCCGTGGCCGCCATAGAAGCGGGCCTGGCCGCCGGCAAGCTGATCCTGTCCCTGGCGCAGAAGAAACCGGGCGTAAATGACCCCGCTCCCGAAGACCTGTACGCGTACGGGGTTGTCAGCGCTATCTCGCAGTCGCTCAAAATGCCCGATGGCACAATGCGGGTTTTCCTCGAGGGTAAAAAACGCGTGCGCGTGGCCAGGCTTGCCCTGGACGGTACCCAGGCGTTCCTGTCCGCGGAGGTGGAATACCCCGTAGAAACCGAAGAAAGGGGGCCGGAGCTTACCGCCCTCATGCGCCATGCCGCCGAAGTGTTCGAAACTTATGTGAAGCTCGGGACCCGCGTAGCGC
>MGVB01000152.1:0-4128 GCA_001800275.1 Elusimicrobia bacterium RIFOXYA12_FULL_57_11 | reverse complement strand
CTTTCCTGCAGCAGCAGGAGGATCCCGGTAAATTCGCCGATACCATAGCCGCAAATTCCGTTTTCAGCCTGGCTGACCGCCAGGACGTGCTTGAAACCGAGGACGTCTCTGCGCGCCTTGAAAAACTTATCAAGCTGCTCGCCAAGGAAGTGGAGATACTGGATATAGAGCAGAAGATCCATGGCCGCGTTAAAGGACAGATAGAGAAATCGCAAAAAGAATATTACCTGAACGAGCAGATGAAGGCCATCCAGAAAGAGCTGCATCAGAAAGACGATTTCTCCAAGGAAATAGATGAGCTGAAAAAACGCATCAAGACCGCCAGGATGTCCAAAGAAGCCGAAGCCGCGGCGGAGAAAGAATTGGCGCGGCTTTCGAAAATGATGCCTTTTTCCCCCGAGTCCACGGTAAGCCGCACTTATCTGGACTGGCTTACTGCTTTGCCTTGGAGCGTTGAGACCAAAGATCAGATAGACCTGGCCGAGGCCCGCAAAATACTCGACGAGGACCACTTCGGGCTGAAAAAACCCAAGGAGCGGGTGCTGGAGTATCTTGCCGTCTGTAAACTCACTAAGAACCTGAAAGGGCCCATACTTTGTTTCGTAGGCCCTCCAGGCGTAGGAAAAACTTCCATAGCCAGGTCCATAGCCCGCTCTATGGGGCGTAATTTCGTGCGGATGTCTTTGGGCGGCGTGCGCGATGAAGCCGAGATACGCGGGCACCGGCGTACCTATGTGGCCTCCATGCCCGGCCGTCTTATGCAGAGCATGAAGAAGGCGAAAAGCGCGAATCCGGTTTTTCTGATGGATGAGATCGACAAAATGGGCATGGATTGGCGCGGCGATCCGTCAGCCGCGCTGCTCGAGGTGCTGGATCCGGAACAGAACACCGAGTTTAACGACCACTTCCTGGACGTGCCTTTCGATATTTCCAAGGTAATGTTCATCGCCACCGCCAACACTTTGTGGGGCATCCCGGTCAGCCTGCGCGACCGCATGGAGATAATAGATTTCAGCGGTTATACCCATACCGAAAAAATAGAGATAGCCAAGAAATTTATAATCCCGCGCCAGCTTAAAGTGCACGGCCTCAAGGAAGGCTCACTCAAAATAGACGACAAGGGGATTGACGCAATAATACGCGGTTACACCCGCGAGGCCGGCGTGCGCAATTTGGAACGGGAGTTCGCGTCCATGTGCAGGCGTGCGGCGAGGAAGACGGTGGAACAGAAATTGAAACACATAGAGGTTACTCCCGAAAACCTGGGTGAATATCTGGGGGTGCCTAAATTTGTTTCCGCGCTCGCTTCCTATAACGCCCTGGGCATAGCCACAGGCCTTGCCTGGACCGAGAATGGCGGAGAAGTGCTTGCCGTGGAAGCTGTGGCGCTCCCGGGCAAAGGAACGCTTACGCTTACCGGGAAACTGGGCGATGTTATGAAAGAGTCCGCCCAGGCCGCTTTCTCCTATATCCGGTCGAGGGAGCTTGCGTCCGCTGCGTTCGTTAATACCCATAATTTCCACGTGCATATCCCCGAGGGGGCCATCCCGAAGGACGGCCCGTCGGCGGGGATAACCATCGGCGCCGCGCTGGCCAGCCTGTTCACCGGGCGCCCCGTAAAGGCCAATCTTGCCATGACCGGCGAGCTTACCCTTACCGGGCGGGTGCTTGCTATAGGCGGCCTGAAGGAAAAAATAATAGCTTCTTTCCGTGACGGGATAAATACCGTGTTATATCCAGCCGCCAACCGTAAAGACCTCGAAGAGATTCCAGCGGAAATACAGACGGCGATGCGTCTGCTGCCGGTGGAACGTATGGATGAGGTCCTGGCTATAGCGCTGGCCGCCGCCCCCCCGGCGAAACGCGGCCGGGTCAGGAAGGTCAGGGCCTGACAGCCGTACTCTTGCGGATATGCGGGATAGGGGAATAATGTGAGAAATCCGTTCGAAACCGGCAAGCTGTTAACAGGAGCTTTCTGCTGTGCCCTCGCCGTTATTTTTTTTGCCGGCTCCCGGCCCGCGGCGGCGTATGAAGATATTCTGACCACGGAGGAAATGCAGGGCACGCTTGAAAAAACCAGGCTCTCGGAGGTTTTTGAACAGTATCTGGCCACCGTGCAGATCTTCGATCCCGAGCGTGCGACGCGCCTCGGCATACACTCCGCTGACTCCTACCTTACCCAGCGCACCCCGGAGCGCGTGGCAAAGCAGCTTGAGGCCCTGCGCAACCTGCGTGTCAAACTTCTGCAGGTGAACAAATCTGCAATGTATCCGGAGTTCAGGCTGGATCATAAAGTCCTTGACCATATCCTGGAAGTGGATATCTACGAATTGGAGAACCTGGGGCTTCTGGCCAGAAGGCCGCAGTATTACCTGGAACCGGCCTTCCTCATCTTTCAGATGATGAGTAAGGATTATGAGGATTATAATCTCCGTGCCGCCAACGCGCTTGCGCGGTTAAAACAGGTTCCGGTAATTCTTGAGCAGGCTGAGCGCAATCTTGCCAGGCCGCCGGAACTGTGGACACGCCAGGCGATGAAACAATCCCTGGACTGCATTAACTATATTTCGGATTTCGTGGCTATTTTCAGGGCGTATAGCAAGTATGACCCGCTTTTAAAGACCCAGGTGGATGACGCCATTGAACAAGCCAAAGCTGCGTTCGCGCGGTATGCCGCTTTTCTGGAAAAGGACATTCTGCCCGTTTCAGACGGGGACCTGAGCGTAGGGTCTGCTTTCTACAGGTTTTATCTGGAGCGCCTGCATTCGCTGGATATTGCTCCCGGCGCGTCGTACAGCCATGCCAGGAAGGCGTTTAAAACTTCTTTGAAAGAGCTGGAAAAAGAAGCGGTCACCGTGGACGCTCTGCTGGCCAGGGAGAAAGGCTGGAAAGGCGTCCTGGAAAAACTTCCCAAAGAACACCCCGCTGAAGGCGAAGTCCTTAAAGCTTTCCAGGACGAAATGGACCGGGCTTATCAGCATTTCGACGAACATAAAGTGGTGGAATTCCCCCGCCAGCGTCTGCTTATAAAGCGTATGCCTAATTTTATGGCGTCCGTTCTTCCTTATGTTTACTACGCCCCGGCCTTCGCGCTGGATGATACCAGGGTCTCCGAGCTGTTTATGCTGCTGCCTCCGGATACCGCGTCCCAGGCGAACCGGGAAAAAACCCTTGCGTCCGGCTATAACTACGCGCAGGTGGAACTGCTTACGGCTTATTCCATAATGCCTGGAATACATCTGCGTAATTTCGAGGCTTCCTCCAACCGGTCCCGCATACGGAGGGTTTCGCGCCAGCCCGTGGTGGCCAACGGGTGGGCCTGCTACGCGGAGCTGCTGGCAGAGGAAATGGGTTTTTATTCTTCCTACTGGTCCCGTTTCCTGCGGTGTTATACCCGCTTTCTGCGCAGTGCCAGGGCCTATGCCGACACGGCCCTGCATACGCGGAAATGGAAGCCGGAGGAGGCTGCGCAGTTTTTCCAGGAAAAGCTGTTTATGAACAGGACACAGGCTTACGATGAGGTGCTTAAACTCTCGCTTGCGCCCACCGATGGTTTTTCTTTTGTGTACGGTCTGGACCGTATCCTGGAGATGCGCCGCTATTATGAGCGTACCGAAGCTAAATATTTTGACTTGCGCAAATTCCATACCATGTTCCTGAAAATGGGCGAAATTCCCATAGAGGATATAGCGGAGGAAGTTAAGCGCCAGAAAAGGGAGGATAAGAACATCTTCTAATGAGTGAAATTGCCGTTTCTTTTTCGGAAGTCGAAAAAATTTACACGCGTCCCCGTCTGATGGGCGCGGTTTATAATAAGGCCGTACAGGGTCTTTCCTTTGACATTCCCGCGGGTGAAATAACCGGACTGCTGGGGCTGAACGGGGCGGGTAAGACCACAATAATGAAGTTGCTGACCGGCCTGCTTTTCCCCACAGCCGGGGAAGTTCGTGTTTTCGGTCTGTCCCCGTCCGGCCAGGCCGCAAAAGCCCGCATCGGTTTTCTGCCCGAACTGCCGTACTTCCCTCCGCAAGTAAAACCCGGAGCGGCCCTGGCCTATTACGGCCGTCTTTCAGGCCTCTCCGGCGGCGGACTTTCGCTGGCGGTTGCCGCAGCTCTGGAGCGCACAGG
>MGVB01000151.1:1261-5473 GCA_001800275.1 Elusimicrobia bacterium RIFOXYA12_FULL_57_11 | reverse complement strand
ACGGGCAAGATGTACCGGGCGCTGGCCTGGAAAGGCCTCGAGCTGGGGCTTGACCTGGAAGACGACGCTGTCCTGGTGAAACTTGCCAAAACGCTGGCCTGGACGTTCCCGGGCGGCCGCGGACCGGAGGCCGGTATAGCCCTGGACGGCCGCCTCCTGAACAAAGAACTTACGGATGAGCGGGTTGGCAAAGCCAGCTCCGGCATAGCGCGGTTCGCCGGCGTACGCATGTTCATGCGCGGGATGCAGCGGCAGGCCGGCCTGGCCGGGGGCGTGGTGATGGAAGGCCGTGATATCGGCACCAACGTTTTTCCGGACGCGGAACTTAAAATTTACCTGGACGCCTCCCCGGCGGCCCGCGCCCGGCGCCGCGCGGAACAGCTCCGTGCCCAGGGCATAGAGGCCGATTACCCCCAGATCCTCGACTTCATAATAAAGCGGGATGCCCAGGATACCGGCAGGAAAAATAATCCTCTCGCTAAGGCTTCCGATGCTCATTACCTGGATTCAACCTCCATCCCCAGGGAGCAGATAGTAGAAGCTATCGTGGCGCTCTTTGCAGCGGTAAAACCGTGATCAAAGCCTCTTTGGATATAGTGTTTTTTATTTTCCGGCTCGCGTTCCGGACCTTGAATTCCATTGAGGTGACAGGCCTGGAAAAGATCCCGCGTACCGGGCCGCTGATAATAGCCTGTAATCATCTTTCCAACGTGGACCCTCCTGCCCTGCTGTCCTTTACCGCGCTGGTCAGGCGTGTTAATGTGATGGCAAAAAAAGAACTGTTTGCCATCCCTGTGCTGGGCTGGTTCATACTGCGTTGGGGAGCCATCCCCGTGGACCGCAACCGGGAAGGCGGGGACCTGGGGGCGCTGCGCGGGGCGCTGGGGGCGCTTAAGAAAGAAGGCTGCCTGGTGATCTTCCCGGAAGGCACCCGGGCCAGGGGGCGCAAGCTGCCGGCTAAAGCCGGGGTGGGCTTTCTGGCGCATAAATCAGGCGCGCCGGTGCTGACCGCCAGAATTTTTAACAGCGATAACTTCTTGAAATTAGGTAAAATAACAATCAAGTACGGTGCGGTGAGACGCTTTGAGCCCGCGGCCCATGCAGATCCTAAAACCGCTTACGGACAATTTTCTGAATCGCTGATGTCGGACATTTTTTCAATAACAGAGGAGTAGTGCCCCCATGGAAACCAACGAACCCCAGCAGCTGGAAGATCAGGAAACCCCCGACAGGGAAGCAAGTGCCAGCCCTGGCGAAGAAGATGTGTCTATGGCGGACCTGCTGAAAGCGGAAGCCGAGGTCTCGGGCAAGGTTTATTCCCGGGATGTCGTTACGGTGAAAGTGGTGCAGGTGAACCAGGAATACGTTTTTGTGAACATCGGCGAAAAGAAAGAAGCCGTGATCCCCTTCTCCGACTTCCAGGACGAAAAAGCCCCCGAGCCGGGCGACGAGGTGCAGGCTGTGCTCGAAAAAAAGGGCGGCGAAGGCCGCCACACCGTGCTGTCCCACCGGCGCGCGCGTGAAAGGGCGGCGCTGGAAACGGCCCGCAAGCTGTTCGAGGCCAAGGAACGGGTGAAAGGCAAAGTTACCGAGGCCGTAAAGGGCGGGTATATAGTGGATATCTCCGGCCTCAGGGCGTTCATGCCGCTGTCACTGTCGGAGCTCGGCGGGGCGCATAAGCATTACCTGCCGCCCGGGGCCAAGGTAAGGTTCTACATAACCGACTTCAACGAGAAAGAGCGCAAAGTGGTGGTTTCCCGGCGGCAGGTCCTTGAGGAGGACGAAAAGGCGCGGCGCACGGAAGTGCTGAGCGCCATGAGGCCCGGGGACCTGGTGCGTGGCGTCGTTGCCAAAATTACCGAAGAGGGGATCCTGGTGCGGTTTCAAGGCATTGAAGGCCGCGTGCAGCTTTCCGACGTGGCCTGGAAGAACCCGGAAGCCGAGCTCAAGGCATATAAGCGCGGGCAGCGCGTGAAATGCAAGGTGCTGGCTATGGACAAGGACGGCGAACACATGGTGTTCGGCTTCAAGCAGCTTATGCCCAACCCTGTGGATATGCTCAAGCGGCGTTTTGCCCGTCATGCCCGCCTGAAGGCGAAGGTCGTGTCCGTTACCAAGGACGGCGCCGTGGTGAACGTGGGCGGCCAGACGGAAGGTTTTATAATGCCGGACGATTACGGCGCGGAAGGCGAGCCCAAGGAAGGCCAGGAAGTCAACGCCGTGGTGACCGCCATAAATTCCACCACCTTCAGGCTTGTGCTTTCCGTTAAGCGCTGCGAAGAACAGGAAGACCGCAAGCGCGTGCAACAGTACCTTAAAGGTGCCCCGTCGCTCACCCTGGGACAGATCCTCCTGGAGAATTCGGAGGATGAAGGTGAGTTATGAGCGCCGGCTCTCTTCGCTGAGGACCGGGGGCTCAAAGTTTCTTCTATCTTATGGCGTGCCGTTGGGCCTGTGTTTGCTGCTCGCTGCCGCGGCGCTCTATATCTTTACAACGCACAACGGAGAGGGCTCTTCTTTCCCGCGTTCTTCCCGGGAATTTATAACTGCGGCAAAAGCCCAGCGCAGGCTTGTTGAAATAAACTCCCTCTTGGGCGCTGATCCTGCTAACATGCGCCTGCTGGCCGAGTCCGGCAGGCTTAAATACCAGCTGGGCCCCGAATTCTACATTGAAGCCATTTCTGATCTGGAGCGCGCCCGCGCCCTGGGTTTTGCCGAGGTCAGCTCCTTTTACTACCTCGGCAGCATGTACCAGGCTGTGGGACTTTATGAGTTTGCGGCCCAGGAATACAGGAAGTTCCTCAATAACAGCCCACAGGATCTTGAGGCGCGGCTGCTGCTGGCAAAGCTTTGTTATTCCTCCGGGGATTTTCCCTGTGCCGTAAGGGAATACGAAACTCTTCGGGAAAAACTGCCTTCCGACGTGGTGGTGCTGGAAAACCTCGCGCTGGCCCGCTGGAAGAACAAGCAGGACTACGCGGCCGCCCTTTTGAAGCTCAGGGAATCCGGCGCTCCCGGGCTGTTCCTGGCCGATTACGCGGAAGGCCGGATAAGTTACGAACTTAAGGATTATGTAAAGGCCGCGGCGTTCCTGCGGAAAGCCGCGGACGGGCCCGCCTCCGCCGCGGCCGGGTTCCCGGACCGCGCCGCCCTGCTCTGGCTGGCCGGTGACGCGGCCTACCGCAACAAAGAAACGGACGCGGCATACGGTTACCTCCGGGAGCTTGTGGCGCTTAAGCCGGAGCACGGAGAGGGAAAGATCCTGCTGGCCAAGATAGAGAAAATCCGCAAGGCGGCCGAGAAGAGCAAGGCGCAGTCCGCCGCGAAGAGGGGGGGCGCGCCTAAATGACCTCCGGTCGCGGGAGTTCCTGTTCAAGGCCCCTTTACGGGGCTTTTTTCATTTTCCTGCTGTCGTGCGCGTTGGCGGGCGGCCGCGCTTGCGCGCAGGAAGAGAACAAGGTGATTGTCCGGGACTTCAAGTGGAGCGTCTACGCTACCGAACACTTTGATATACACTATTACGACCGGTCGCAGCCCTGGCTGCCTTACGCTTGCGGCGTGCTGGAGGCCGCCTACCGCAGGCAGTCCGCCGCGCTGAACCCCGCCCTGTCCAAGCGCGTTCCTTTCTTCCTTTACGCCTCCATAAACGACATGCAGCAGTCTAACGTGGCGGATGTGTCCGACGGGGTGGGCGGGCTTACCGAGCCCTACAAGGACCGCTTCATGGTATGGGCCGACGGCTCCCGGCAATGGCTGCGGGACGTTATAGAACATGAGTTCGCGCACGAAGTGCAGTTCAGTATACTCATAGACGGTTTTTGGAAGTCGGCGCGCATTCTGAAAACCTTCATCTATCCGCTCTGGATGATAGAGGGAATAGCCGAATACCAGACCGGCCTTGCCGATTACGCCGTAGAGAAAATGTACGTGCGCGACGCCGCGCTGGGCGCCGGTGTACCGCGCCTGGGCCGCCTTAACCAGTTTGCCCACCTGAAGCCCCACCAGGTAACGCTGGCCTACAAGACCGGGGCGCAGGCCATCCGTTTTTTGGCGGAGCAGTACGGGGCCGACAAGCCGCGGAAAATGCTGGAGCTTTTCCGCACCCGCTACGACGCCGCCTCGGTGCTGGAGCCCTTGATCGGCGCCGACCTGGACGCTTTCGATAAAAAATTCCGGGAATATACCTCGCTGAAATATCTGGCCGAAGCGGCT
>MGVB01000151.1:695-1249 GCA_001800275.1 Elusimicrobia bacterium RIFOXYA12_FULL_57_11 | reverse complement strand
CAGGAGCCGGCTTTTTACGGCCGGGCCTTAACGGCGGGTTCCCAGGGGATCCCGGAATTTAACGTGAGCCCGGCGCTTTCCCCCGACGGCAAGAGCCTGGCCTTCCTGTCTACAAAGGCGGGCCATCCGCCGGAACTCAGGATCAAAGACCTGGCCACCGGCGCCGAGCGCAAGCTTACCGCGCTGGCCGCGGGGGCCGAAAATATCCCCTATGGGCGTTTCACCAAGCCGCTGCGCTCGCTGGCCTGGTCCCCCGACGGCGGCGCCCTGGCTTTTACCGGGCAGAAAAACCACCGCGAATATATCTTCCTGTATTACCCGGCCTCAGGGCGGGTAGTGCGTGCCGCCGTGGAGGGGTTGAACGAAGTGCGCCAGCCGGCGTTTTCGCCGGACGGTAAAAAACTGGCCTTTATCGGCATGGCCGGCGGGTATAACGATGTTTACGAGGCGCCCGTGGCGCGCCTGGCGCAGGGCGGCAGTCTGGCGCAGGGCGAAGCCGCGCGCCTGACCCGGAACCCGCAGGACGAGGCCTCCCCGGCCTATGCGCCCGATGG
>MGVB01000151.1:0-588 GCA_001800275.1 Elusimicrobia bacterium RIFOXYA12_FULL_57_11 | reverse complement strand
CGAGCTGGTCGCCTGACGGTGCGCAACTCGCTTACTACTATGACGGCGATCTCTGGATCGCGAATGCTGACGGTTCCGGCACACCAGACTCGCTCTTGCAGCGTCCCGGCACGGATTGGCATCCGGCCTGGTCGCCCGACGGCCTGCGGATCGCCTTTGTCTCGGATGCAGACGGCGCGTGGGCGCTCTGGCTTGTGAACAACGACGGCACCGGCGCCCGTGAGTTGACCCCCTGTAATCAGTACGCTGAGCCGGACTGGCGGCCAGACGGTAGCGAGATTGCCTTTGGCGGCCTGGACGGCAGCCTATGGGCCATCAGTCCACAGGATGCGGGCAACGGTTCAACGCTGCGCCGGATCACTATCGAATCGAACAATGACTCGGACCCGAGTTGGTCGCCGGACGGGCAATGGCTCGCATTCACGTCCAACCGTGCCGGCAGCGGCGACATTTGGGTTGTCAGAGCCGCCGGCGAACCCGTTCTGTACGACGACTTCAATGACAACACCCAGGGGAACTTCCCGGAAATCTGGTCGGTGCAGACCGGCGGCGGCGGGACCGGCATCGCCGGCTTTGTCGCCATCGACA
>MGVB01000150.1 GCA_001800275.1 Elusimicrobia bacterium RIFOXYA12_FULL_57_11 | reverse complement strand
GAGGAGAGGAATATTTTGGAGCCGGCCAGTGCGGCTTTTACCGCGTGGAGGACCGTGAAAGTGGGAGCGAGCAGGACTTCATGCTTGAGGTCTGGATCCAGGCCCTTCTTCATGGCGGCGGCAAGGTCCGCGGCCTCTTTGGAAGTAAGGTGCATTTTCCAGTTGCCGGCAATAAGGGGTATCCGTTTGGGTGAAGCCATTTGAGTCTCCTTGTAACTATATTAAAATATTAACAAATTCCACAGGCTTGTGGGTAGGCCTATGCACCCAGAACAGGCGCGCGTGAATTCATGCTCAAAAAAGGGGTTTAACCCTCTTGGTATGGCGCCAGGGGGAGGGGTGTATTAAAACACGCTCCGCCACACCGTGGCGTCGCTCCTCCTCCGGCTTCGGCGCTTACGCAAGCCTCAGCCGTCGGAAGGTTTTGCTAACTCCCTCCACCCGGCACCCGCAGGTTTTCCCGAATATCCAGGCAGTTAAAATGCGGCCACTGATTGTGACCGCATCTTTGCGGCTTCTGGCGCCGTAAGGCGGAACATAAAGTCCGTCGGGGATCGGCGCGCATTGCGTTTAATTGCCTGGTTAAAGACTTTTGTGGAAACCCCGTACAGCCGCGCAAGTTCAGCGCCAAGGATCACTTTTTGGCCACGGACAAACATTTTCCGCTCGATAATTTCCACTGCAACAATTGATTTCATAACACCTCCCGCCGGCTGCCCCACAAATAGCATAGCAGACCAACCCGTCAACAGCGTGTAGGAGCGAATAATGAGTCAAGTGTTGTTCTTCTAACAGAGCCGGAGGCCGTTCCCCGCCGCCTCTGCGATTTCACCTAAACCGCTTTAGTATTGGACACTAAGCAGTCAAAAAAAAAAACGAATAATGCTCCGACATCCCCACCACGTTAAATCCCACGCGCTAACGCGCGCTTAATAACATCAGCAACTGTATACTTGCTAATACCAAGTCGCTTACAATAGCTTGCCCCAATCCATAGGGAAAGTTTTTTTGTTCCTTTACTTGAATTGCAGGATACGCAGCATCTCGCAATATTCTCCCGCGTAATAATCTTCTCATCGTTTACAATATGCTCCCACGTAGCAACCGATCTGCGCGAACCATCCACAGGTTGAGATTCAAGCATTAAAATCCCGCAATAAACACACCTTTTGTCCCGCTGCCGGACTTCACATTCAAGCCACTCTGGAATATTCCATTTATTCATTTATTTATCTCACATAGCATTTATTAAATTTTTATTATCCCCAGTGAAAGTTGAAATATATGCAATTATCACATTTGTTAGGATAATATTTGTTATTGACTTGGGCTATCATCCTGGTTTTCTTATGGGGTGCTCCGCTGGGGACGCGGTGGGCGGCACTTACCGGGTAATCTCGTCCTGGCGGTCAACTTCCTGCATGGCGGCGTTGGCGCGGGCGCGGATGGCGTCAAGCTCCTCTTGCGCATCAGCGCGCTGCGCTACGGGTTTGTGCCCGGCGCAGGCAGCGAACAACGGCAGCATTAGCGCCAAAAATAATTTTGGATTAAGAATAACGGATCTCATAGCCCCCCTCTGCGGCACCGCGCTGAAACTGTCTTAAATTATTTCCCGCAGCAGCTCCTGGCGGGGCTGGGGGATCACCACTTTTTCCACCAGCAGGCCTTTTTTGCCGGCCACGGCGGCCCCGGCGGCCACGGCAGCTTCCACGGCGGCCACACTACCGGTCATGGTAACGAAAGCTTTGCCTCCCAGCGCCATGGCCAGGCGTATTTCAAGAAGTTTCACGCTACCGGCCTTGACCGCGGCGTCGGCGGCTTCTATCAGGGCAGCCACAGAAAAAGCCTCTATTATACCCAACGCCTCAAGCCCGTCCGCCACGGTGGTCCCCTCTATAGCCGGAAAAACATCCGGGTGGATATTCGCTATAACAAAACTGTCCACCAGGGAATGCGCGGCCTTTGCGCTGCCGGCGTCCACCGCCGCGGTCACTTCACCCACGTCGCCCGCTATCAGCGCTATGTACTTGCCCGCGCAGATGGACCGCGAAAGGATGAGTTTAATATTCGAAGTTTTAAGCATGGCGTCGGCCGCCTCCATGCCCTTGGCCACACTTGAAAGCTCAACACCGCCTATTGCGTTTAGCATAATAAACCTTAAGCGATTATCTCCACGTACTTTTCATTAACCTTGCCCACCGTGCCGGCAATGCTCGCGTGCACCGGGCAGCCCAGCTTGTCGACGGGGAGATCCCCCACCACCGCGCCCTTCTCCACCTTTTGCCCCTCTTTTACGGTAGCCGCGCAGGGCGCGCCGATATGCTGGCTCATTAAAATCTTCACGCGCGCCGGCTTATACACGGCGTCGCTCCAGGGCGCGTCCTTGTTGTAAGCCTCAAGACCGAGTTTTTTAACCAGTTTTGAAACTGGCACCTTGCGAAAATCCCGCACCGGGTGAACCTGCGGCGCTTTGCCAGTATTCAGGGGCGAATTCTTAAAGCCCACCTTCAGTTCGCGCAGGTCGCCCTTGGCCACCACGCAGGCCTCGCGCGGGTTCAACCCCTCCGGGCAGGAATACAGGCTGCACAGCGAACATTCGCAGCACAGCAGGCCGTACTGGCTGTGCAGTTTGTGCTCCGGCCCGCCGGAGAAAAGCATGGTGCGCATCACGCGGTGCGGCTGCACATTATGCCCCAGCAGGTAGCGCGGGCAGAGCTCGGTGCAGTATGAACACTGATCGCAGGCCGAGCGCCCTATGCGGGTAAACGTCGGGCGGCCCTGAGCTTTCTTGACGATAAGCGGATGATTTTTCGGAAGGACGATGATCCCAGCCGAAGCCTTGACCACGGGCAGTTCGAAATCCGTCATCACTTTGCCCATCATGGGCCCGCCGTCGATATACGCGGGATCTTTTATCGTGACCCCGCCACAGAGCTCCACGGCTTCCAGCCAGGTTATGCCCACGGGCACCCTGAAAGTGGCGGGCTTTTTAACTGCACCGTTTATGGTTATGAAAGTGTCCGTGACAGGCCGGCCGGGGAAAGCCGCGTTGTACAGAGTCTCCACGTTGCTGACCACGCAGCCCACGTCCAGCGGTATGCCGCCCGGCGGCACCACGCGGCCTGTGGCTTCAAATACCAGGCACTGCTCGTCGCCGGCGGGGTAATAATCCCCCATCTTCAGCACGGAAATATTCTTCCGGCCCCTGGCCAGCTCTTCCAGGCGCGGAATTATCTTTTCGTGCTTTTTCTTGATGCCTATGATGCCACGGGACGCGCCCACGGCGCGCATCAACAGCTCCAGCCCGTCGAAAACTTTTTCAGGAAAATACGCGAGGATCTTCTGGTCTTTTTTCAGCAGGGGCTCGCATTCCGCGGCGTTGACCAGCGCGAATTCCGCCTTACACTGTGCCTTCACATAAGCCGGGAAACCCGCGCCGCCGGCGCCCACAACTCCGGCGCCGCGCAGGTTCCTGCTGAATTCAACTGAAAATTCGGACATTAGTGACAGGTACTACTTTGAAGCTACCAGGCGCTTCTTGACAGCGGAAGCAAGGCGCTTTATGCCCTCGTCTATCTGCTCAGGGGTAGCGAACGAGAAGTTAAGGCGCATGGTATTCTTGCCTGAACCGTCGCAATGGAAAGCCGAGCCTATGACGTACGCCACGTTCTCTTTGAGGGCTTCCTGGAACATATCGTCGGCGCTCATGCTTTCGGGCAGGCGCACCCACAAGAACAGGCCGCCCTCGGGGTTGGTCCAGGTGACGCCCTCCGGCATGTATTTGGCCAGCGCGCTTACCATGGTATTCTTCTTCGTGCGGTAATCTTTCTTGATAACCTCGATATGCTTTTCGAAGAAACCGGTACGCAGGAATTCGGCCGCTATCAGCTGGTTGAGGCTGGACGTGCACAGGTCCAGCGACTGCTTGAGGATCTCCATCTTCCTGATGATCTGGGGATGGCCCAGTATGACGCCCAGGCGCAGGCCCGGGGCGAAGGTTTTGGAGAAAGTAAACAGCGAAATGACGTTATTAGTCTTGTGCGTTTCCTGGTCCAACCGGTAGAGCATCTTGGGGGCCTTGCCCTCAAAACGTATCTGGCGGTAGGGAGAATCCTCGATCACGGCCACATTATATTCTTCCGAAAGCTCAAGGACCTTGCGGCGCTTTGCTTCGGCCAGGGTCACACCGCTGGGGTTCTGAAAATCCGGCACCAGGTAGAGGAACTTGTAATGCTCGTCCTGCGCCCTCAGCCAGGCGAGTTTTTCCTCCAGCTCCTCGGTGCTTATGCCGTCGTCCTCAAGTTTTACGCCTATAAACTCGGCCCCGTAGGACCTGAAGACCTGCAGCGCGCCCATATAGCTGGGCTTCTCCACGATCACAGGGTCGGAGGCGTCCAGAAAAAGGCGGCCCACCATATCCAGCGCCTGCTGGCTGGAGGTGGTGATTATAAGCTCCTCCGGTTTTACATCAATGGATTCGTGTTTTTTCAGGAACTTTACAAACTCCTCTTTCAGTTCGGGCAGGCCGTCGGTAGGGCCGTACTGCAGGGCCACCTTACCCTTTTTGGCCATTATCTCCTTTACGGTGTCGGCCACAAAATCGTACGGAAAATTATCGGGGGAGGGCAAGCCGCCGGCGAAAGAGATTATGCCGGGCTGGTTGGTGGTCTTCAGGAGTTCACGGATAACGGAAGCCTTGGTGCGCCTGGGAGTGGTTGCGATATTCTTTGCGATGTCTATCATAAGGTCCTCCGCGCTATTAATAGCTGCCTGCACTGCAGGAATAATCTACTCAATTAGACGGCACAATTCAAGGAAAAAAGCGCGCCCCGGCCGCCACGCTAAATTTGACAAGAGCCCCGGCAATGTATATTATTGGAATAACGGACCTGGTCCGCATTTCGAATTTTACGGAGGCAACTATGGCTGAAAATTCCGGTGGTGAAATAGTAGGGGCGTTCCTGGTAGGCGGCCTTATAGGCGCGGCCCTGGGCATCCTGTTCGCGCCGTCCAAAGGCAAAGAAACCCGCGAAAAGCTGGTTGACTGGATGGACGAGAACAAGGAAAAAGCCAAGGAAAAACTTGAAAAGCTGGAAGAAGAGATAAAGCACCGCAAGGAACACCTGCTCAAGCACACCAATTAAGCGCGCTTTAGCGGTCAGAACAAAACCCCGCCGGCGTCAAGCCCGCGGGGTTTTGCTTTTAACTGGACGGGCCAGCCTGGAGGACAGGGTTATAAAAACACGGCGTCGGGCACACCGTGCCCGCGCCTCCTCACTCGGCTGCCGCGCTTACGCAAGCGGCAGCCTCCGCGAACGTTTTTCTAACCCT
>MGVB01000149.1 GCA_001800275.1 Elusimicrobia bacterium RIFOXYA12_FULL_57_11 | reverse complement strand
GGCGATCTGGCCTACCGATACGCTTTTGCATCAGGAGCGCGGTATCTGGGATGAAGATGATGCGATTTACAAGAAGTGGGGGGCGGACGGACTTGCTCTTGCCGGCAGACACATGGCGGAGGCTGCGCAGCTCTGCAGACAGCAAGGTGTGAAGCTGAGCATAGGTGTTTACCCGTGGGCAGAGCAAATATCCGGGCGCAGGTTGAAGTCAAAACAGGTTCTTTTCTGGAGAGAATTTGCGAAAAAAGAGAGGGTCGGTTTTGTGGACCTGTTTCCGTATTTTATCAATAAAATTCCCACAGAAAAGATACTTTCCATGTATTTTATTCCGGGAGACGTTCATTGGAACGAAGCCGGGCACGCCTTGGTAGCCCGCGGTATCATGAATAATATGGAAAAGTAAAATTTGTATAATGTAGATAATATTTATCGGGAGAAGCTTAATCGGGCGGCTGCGTCAGGTTATCGACAACATGGCTAAAAAAATATTAGGAATTTCGGCGTTTTATCACGATTCCGCCGCTGCTTTGGTTGTGAACGGGGAAATGGTCTTCGGGGTACAGGAAGAAAGGCTTACCCGGAAAAAGCAAGATTCCTCTTTCCCCCTTAATTCAGTCAAAGCCTGCCTCGAGCAAGGCGGTCGGTACGCGGGCAACGGCAAGCCCTTCACCTTTAACGACCTGGACGCCATAGTGTTCTATGAAAAGCCCCTGCTGAAATTTGAACGCCTGCTGGAGACGCACTACGCTTTTGCCCCTAACGGGGTTTCACAGTTCCTGTCCGCTATTCCAGTGTGGGTCAAAGAAAAACTTTTCCTGAAGAAGATTATCCGGGAAGCGCTTTGCCAGGTGGGGGATTTCGACCAGACCCGCGTAAAACTTCTGTTCCCGGAGCACCATCTTTCCCATGCCGCCAGCGCTTTTTATCCTTCTCCCTTTAAAGAGGCGGCGATACTTACCGTAGACGGAGTGGGCGAGTGGGCCACAGGGGTTATAGCGCATGGCCAGGGTAATAATATAAAGATTCTGCGCGAGCAGCACTTCCCGCACTCTATCGGGTTGCTTTATTCCGCTTTCACCTATTATACGGGCTTTAAGGTTAATTCCGGAGAGTATAAACTCATGGGCCTGGCCCCTTACGGTAATCCCGCTTCCGACCGGGTCAGGAAGATGAAGGAGCTGATCCATTCCAATCTGGTGGACGTTAAAGACGACGGCTCTATCTATCTCAATCAGGAGTACTTCGATTACGCCGCCGGGCTGCGTATGGTAAAAGACGACAAATGGGCTCAGCTTTTCGGCATCCCGAGGCGCGGCGAGGAAACCGAAGTTACCCAGGAGTATTGCGATATGGCCTTGGCCATACAGGACGTTACCGAAGAAATAATTCTGAAGCTGGCCCGCGAGGCCAAGCGGCTTACCGGGGCCCGCAAACTGTGCATGGCCGGCGGCGTAGCGCTGAACTGCGTGGCGAACGGCAAGATCATGCGGGAGAATGTTTTTGAAGACGTCTGGATACAGCCCGCGGCGGGCGATGCCGGCGGTGCTTTGGGCGCCGCCCTGGCGGCGCACTACATCTATTTCGGTGCGCCCCGCCAGGCCGACGAGAAGACGGACAAAATGCGTGGCGCGTATATGGGGCCCGAGTATTCAGAACTCGATACGGAAGTGATGGCTAAAAAGTACGACGCTGTGTTCGAGAAGCTTCCGGACGAGGCCCTTTATGGAAAGGTTGCGGCGCACCTCGCCGGCGGAGCCGTTGTGGGCTGGCACCAGGGTCGCGAAGAGTGGGGCCCCAGGGCACTGGGAAACCGCAGCATTCTGGGGGATGCCCGGAACCCCGAGATGCAGAAGAAGTTGAATTTAAAGATAAAATACCGGGAAAGCTTCCGGCCTTTCGCCCCGTCCGTACTGGTGGAAGACGCGGGGGACTATTTCGAAAAGGGTTATGCCTCTCCCTATATGCTGCTGATCGACTATGTGACGAAGGCCCGCCGCAAGGCGCTGCCCGCCGACTACCACGCCCTGCCTTTGAAAAACAGGCTCTACCACCTGCGCTCCGATATCCAGGCGGTTACACATCTGGATTATTCCGCCCGCGTCCAGACGGTACACGCGGACACTAACCCGAAATACCACAGGCTTATCAGCGCCTTTAAAAAGTTGACCGGTTATGGCTTAGTGGTCAATACGAGCTTTAACGTAAGGGGAGAGCCTATAGTCTGCACCCCGGAAGATTCTTATAAATGCTTTATGAGCACGGAAATGGATTATCTGGTGGTGGGTAACTTGGTTTTTGATAAAAAACTCCAGTCCACTGCCGGTTCTGATATCTGGCGACAGAGATACGCTTTAGACTAAGCAAGACGGAGAAACCTATGATGGAAGTTATTAAAGATCTTTGGTCGTTCTTAAAAGAGCGCAAAAAGTGGTGGCTATTCCCGGTGCTGCTTGTTATTATGCTGCTAGGCACGCTGATAGTGTTTTCCAGCGGCAGCGCCATCGCGCCCTTCATCTACACTCTGTTTTAACCGGGATTAACATGAGAAAAGTTCACACGAGAGAAAAAGACCTTGAAACCATAGTGATTCTGGCCGCAGCGGCTCTGGTTTTCTTCCTTATCTTCAGAAAGAACGCCTTCATTTTTGCCGCTTTCGGTTTGCTGCTGCTGGGACTGTTCTTTAAGTGCACGGCGGCTGCTGTTTCTGCCGGGTGGCTTAAGTTTGCGGAGGTTTTAGGGACTTTCAATACGCGGGTCATCCTTGGGTTGGTCTATTTCGTGGTGCTTACTCCGATAGCCCTGGTTTTCCGGGCGCTGATAAAAAGGCATGTAAATTCACCACGCACGGCTTTCGACGGAACATACTTCACGGTGCGTGACCACTCTTTTGGCGCGCCAGATTTTGAGAAAATGTGGTAGCCTGGCTTTATGTCGCTGGCGAAGTTGGATATTTAGGCTTATGAGTTTGCGGTTTGCGGCTGTAATCTGACATCCCCGTTTTTGACTGTTACCTTAAACAGGTATTCTTCACGGGTTGTTGAAGGGTTTTCAAAGATATTCCCATACCTGTCCCAGAAAGTATTATCCGTTTTTCCCAACAATACATAATCGTACCCGGTTAAGAGCTTTTGCCAGATTTCCGGGGCGATGTCGGATGTCCAGACGTCGCCGGGATAGTAGGGTTTCCCCAGGGACCAGGGGCCCGAGCGAATGCTGGTCGGGTGCGGTGCCAGTTCATAAGCCGCTACCTGGGGACCTAAGCCTGTATCGTTCTGCCATACCAGATATATCTTCGCCCCGCCTGGTATCAGGGGCAGCGCACGTGCCGCTTTTTCTCTGACAGTTATGCGCAGGTCAATCATTCCTTGTGGCGTCTTGTGGAGCGCTCCCTTTATTAAAAATACAGCCGCTGCCAGTACGATTAGCGCCTTGGCCCAGACGGGAACAAGGCGCGCGTCTCTGGCCGCGGAGCTTCGCAGTAAGAAGATCAGCGTAAGCAGGGTCCATGCTAGAAAAAAAATACTCATGTATCTGCCGAAAGAAGCGAGCCTGGGACCTTCATAATTTCCAAAGGAATACAGGTACAGAAAAAGAATTCCTGCAGTATAGATGATGAACCCTGTAAACATAAGGAGCGTTGCGGTCCGGATGCCGGCGCGTTCGCCGGGGTGCTTTGCCTTACCTGCCAGGAAACACCCGGCGCCGGTTAACAACAGCAAAATGAAAACCGGGGGAAAAGTCCTCCCGGCCCGCGTGGAAAAAAAGGCTTTGCTGAAGTTTTGCAGGGTAACTTTGTCCCTTTCCGTAGCGGCCGCGGAGAACGGCCTTTTTATTTCAGGCAGCCCAACCTTTGTGGACAAGGTCTGGGGCAGGTTTAAGGCGGCTATGCGCCAGCTCCAGGTGCGGGCGGAAAGCAGCGGTGTAAGCAGTATGAATGCGCAAAGAACGAGCGCGGCAAAATTCCGGCTCCTGCCTGCGCCCGGTTTAAGGGAGCTGCGGTTTTGTAACTGGTCGGCAACTATGATGCCCCCGGCTATCAGCGCCATAAGTGTGCCGGCCGACTTTATAAGCGGAAGTATGAATAGCACGGGCGCCAGTCTTAAGACGGCGGCAGTGCCGCGATCCTCTGCCATGAAATATGAGATAAGTATGGCTCCGAAAAAAAAGCCCAGCAGATGGTCTACATACAGGTTCTGCAGGGAGAAACTGAATATGATTACCAGGAACTGCAGGAAAGTCAGAATGGCTGTGATTTTCAACCATTGCCGCCAAGGGATGCCGGTAAGGAAGACTACGGCGGCCGCCAGCGTTATTGCCGCGTGGGCTACGCAGGTAATCCCTTCGGACCAGCCTGTGAAAACCGTTATGTAGTATTGGAAAAGCGCGGTTGCTGGGGGATAATCCTTACAGGCTATAACGCTGTTCGCAGTGAGCAGCGCGTTCTGCGCAAAGATCTCCTTTATTGTAAGGCCCCAGTGCGAAAACTCGTCCCAGGCGGAGTATTGGGTCCCGCCGTATGCGGCCCAAAGCAGTATGGCCAGACCCAGGAAAACCGCCGTGCCTGGTTCAAGGAGGCGCGCAAAATACTCTTTAATTTTCCCGCGGGAAAAATAAGCCCCGCCAAACCCGGCGGCAAGGCCGAGCGCGGTAAGGAAGTAAGTTCCAGGCAGCAGCATGCCCATAACTGCGGCCGCGTAGAGCAGGCACATAAGGGAGGATATTGTGAAGAACGGGAGAAAAGCGCCGGGCCAGGTGGTAAACCTGAGCAGGAAAAGAAGGTAACCGGTAAGGGAGGCGAACGGTAGCAGAATGGCCATTATACCTCGCCGGGCTCCAGCGCCGCGGCGGCGTTGCCCGCGGTTGAGGCGCGCGCGGTTATAAATCCTTGCGTAAGGCCTATCTTCCAGTTTATCTCGCTGCTTAAGATCTCACCGTAACGGGCCATTTCTTTGCGCACGGCCGCTACCCGCAGGGGGCGCTCGTCGTGAAATATCCATACCCCTAGTATTTCCGCGGCTTTCCTTATGGTTGTATAAAGCCAGGTGGGTGTGGGGAAGGAAATAGCTACCAGCCCGCCAGGCCTGGCGCAGGCAAAGTGAGCCTGTATGGCGCGCGCGGTCTGTTTGGGAGAGAAGTGTTCTATCAGACCCGCGCTAAAAACCACGTCGGCGTTAAGCTCCGGCGGCGATCCGGCCAGGATGTCGTCCTGGCGCAGGTGCAGCTTTTCCGGGTATTTGCATCTGCCCTTAAGCAGGTCCAGACCGCGCCGGTTGGTGTCCATAACGGTGTATTGCGTGGCGGGGAAAGCCTCCGTGATGGCCGAATAAAAACAACTGTTGGCGCCTCCCGGTTCGCAAAAATGGGTTACCGGGCGGGCGGCGTATTTGTTAATGGCGCCCAAAAACAGCCGTTCGGTTATCTTGCGCGTAAAGCGGGCGGCTGCGGAAGGCGCCGCGTAGTAATTGTCCCAATCTGTGGGTTTAGGCGCCGCCGCCCCGCCTTCGTCTTCGTGGTGGGGGAAAACAAATATATCCTGCGCGGCAAAACTCGCCAGGAAAAGGGTGGTTTCCGTTATTAGTTTCGCTATGTAAACGTTTATGCCA
>MGVB01000148.1 GCA_001800275.1 Elusimicrobia bacterium RIFOXYA12_FULL_57_11 | reverse complement strand
TTTTATTTACGGCTATCTCGCCTATTTCTGGCTGCCCCTGGGCAAGAAGATAGATGAAAGTAAAAATAAGGTGGCCACTATAGAGGCGGATATCGCCAATGCCAAGGCGCAAAAGGCCAAATATAAAAACCTCGAGGCCAAGCTCGCCTCCCTGCAGATGGATAAGGACGCTGCCCAGAAGAAGCTGCCGCGCGAGCGGAAATTGCCGGACCTGATACGCACCATAACGGACCTGAGCAAGAAGCACAACGTCCGGGTGCAGGCTATCAGCCCGGCCGGTTCCGCGCAGGTGGAATACTTTTTAAAGGTCTCGTACAGTTTGTCCGTGGCGGGGAACTATCATGATGTCGGGCGCTTCCTTACCGCCCTGGGCGTTGAGGAAAGAATACTGACTTCGGAGAACCTTGCCATAACGGGGACCGCAGGCGCGGAAAGCACTATGACCGCCACTTTCATTCTTGTAGCGTACCAGTACAATGGTTAAAAATATGCTTTTTCCCCTGGCGGTTTTTTTGTCCATGCCCGCGCTGAGCGCCACGGCGCAGGTCGTGGTGTCCACGCCTGTCGTCACCGTGGAGCAGGTTTATAAACCGGTCAGTCTGCGCGATCCGCTGATTCCCTCGGCGGTGTACGGCGATTCCAAGGGCAGCGGGAAACCCGCGGCCGTCCAGGCCCAAACGGCCGCCTCCACCTTTACCGTGTACGGCCTCGCGCTCACAGGGATAATGGAAGATTCCAGCGGCCGGCAGGCGCTGCTGCGCGATATCGCCACCGGCAGTCTTTATACGCTCAGGGGCGCCCGCCTTTTTGATTCCAAAAAGAAAGCGGTGCCCGGCGTGTCCGGGGTGGTCAAGGGCAGTCAGGTCGTGCTGATGACCGAAGATAAGAAAATACACCAGTTGAGCCTGCGCGAAAAAGAGTGACGGGCTTATTGAATCCGGAGAGATAAATATGAAAAAAATTACGGCTTTTTCCCTGGCGGCGCTGCTGCTCCTCCAGAATGGCCCCGTGCTTTACGCGCTGGAGGCCGCCACCGTGCGTTCGGTGAAGGTGTCGGCGGAAAGTGTTTATATCACTACGGACAGGCCCGTCGAGTATAAAACTTTCAGCATGGATTCCCCTCCGCGGCTGGTGCTGGAACTGCAGAACGCCAAAATGCGCACCTTGCAGGAGATCCCGGTGAACGGACCTGCCCTGCGCAAGGTGCGCACCGGCCAGTTTAAAAGCGAGCCGGTAAGTGTGTCGCGCGTGGTTATGGAATTGACGCAGAAGACCGTGCATGAAATCACCCGTAAAGGCGCTGAGCTTATAGTGATGTTCGGCGAGAGGCCCGGGAGGAACGCAGTAAAAGACGCCCCCGCGGAGAAGATAAAGGTCATTGCGCCCGCTGCCGCCGGTAAGCCCGTAGAGATGGTCATAGAGGCCGATGTGGTAAAACCGGCGGACCTGGCGCGCGAGAGCGCCCCCGTTATAGCTCCCAAAAAACGCGCCGCGGCTGCCGCCGGCCGGAGCATAATGGAGTCTCTGTCCAAAGACCCCATAAGTTTTGATTACAACGAAGCCGATGTCCGCGAAGTGCTGGATATGATGGCCGCAAAGGCCGGAGTGAATATAATTTACAGCGACGACGTGAGCGGAACTCTTACGCTCTCCCTGACCAAGGTGCCTTTTGACGAGGCGTTCAAGACCATCATAAGCGTAAAGAGCCTGGCGGTGCAGCAGGTGGGCGACAATATTCTGCGCATAGCCTCGCCCAAAACCTTTATAAGCGAGCAAAAATACGCCATGCTGCAGACGCGGGTGTTCTTTTTAAATTACAGCAAAGCGGCCGAAATGAAGGTTCAGGTGGACGCCGTGGTGCTGGCCGAGGCGCGCGGTACGGGCAAAACAAGTCCGGATGACGCCAATAACGCGCTTATCGTTACCGACACTTCCGCTGGGCTTGAAGCGACCGCCCGGCTTATCCGCAGCCTTGACAGGGCGCCCAGGCAGGTGCTCATCGAAGTCAAACTTATAGAAGTCTCATTGGTCGACGAGTTCGACCTGGGCGTGAACTGGGGTTACGCTTCCGGCCCCGACGCCAAAGGCCGGTTTGTCGGCACTACCAACTCACTGGCGGATATACGTTCCGCCGGTGTGGGCACCAACTTCCCGAATTCCGCTTCGGCCGGCACGGGCGTGGACCTGGTGGCGAAGAACGTTTACGGCGGGTTCAGGCTGGGCAAGATAACCTCCACTTCCTTTCTCGACCTTGCCATCACTGCGGCGGCCAAGAAGGGTAAGGCCAAGGTGCTGTCGGACCCCAAGGTTGCCACGCTCAATAACAAAGAAGCCAATATCAATATAACGAGCCAGATCCCTTACGAGACCACGGAGATAACCAACAGCGCCTCCGGTTCCGTGTCCACCAAAAAGGTGACTTATGTGACCACCGGCATAGTGCTGAAGGTTACCCCCTCTATTACTTCTGACGGCCGCATCTCCATGAAAGTGAACCCTTCCGTAAGCCAGCCTTCGGCCACGGCCGGGACCACGGCTCCCAGCGTGGATACCCGCAGCGCCGACACGAACGTGGTGGTGAACAACGGCGAGACTATAGTGATAGGCGGCCTTATCCATGACACGCAGTCGGATACTGTGACCAAGGTCCCGCTCCTGGGCGATATACCGCTTTTGGGTGCGCTGTTCAGAAAAAAATCCGTTGCGCGAAACCGGCTTGAACTGCTTATCTTCGTTACCCCGAAGATAATTGAAGACTAAGAGGCCCGGTCCCGCCTGCCCGGAATTCCCCCGCGGGAATTCCGGCATAATTAAGGGCAGATAAAACAGCTTTGTGGAAAAGAATGCCGCCCTTCTCCCGTTTTCCTTCACGCGTCCTTGTCCTTCCCAATCAGGGTATCTAGGCTGATGCTCGTTTATGTATTCGCCTGTGTTCTGCTGTCCGCCCCCGTGCTGCAGGCCGTTTTCGACCTGCCGCTGCAGCTGGCCTTTCAGCAGGCGATCGCCCTGACCTTCCTGGCCTGGTGCTGGCTTAAGCCGCCCGCGGAAAGACAGGCGCTCCGGGCTTACGGGAAAAAATTTCCGGGCCTCTGGGCTGCCGCCGCGCTCTCGCTGCTGGCGCTGCTGGCCAGCCCGTTCAAAGGCGACATCTTTAGCGAGTGGGCCAATTACGGCGCCGGCCTGCTTATTTTTATCGCCGCCTCTTTCCTTAATAAGGAAGAGCGCGTTAAAACGGACCGCGCCGCGGCGGCCGGCGCGTGGCTGGTTTTTGCGCTGGTCCTGGCGCAGATCCTGGTGCTGGAAAACCTGGCTACCCGTCCGCCGCTTACAAACCTTAACGCGCTGGCGCTGTACGCGGTAATGGCGCTGCCGCTGGCAGTGGCGCGCAAAAACTGGCTGCTTGCGGCCGCCATGGGTTCTATTATGCTTGTCAGCCAGTCGCTGGGGGCGGTGCTGGCGAGCCTGGCCGCCGCCGGTATTTACGCGGCGGGCAGGTTTAACCGCCGGGAAGACGCGGGCAATAAATGGCTTCTGGCGGTTATGCTGGTGCTGGCGGTCCCAATATTCTATTGCCTGCAGGCGGATTCGATGGCGGGCCGGCTGGCCTGGTGGAAAAGCGCGTGGGAGATGTTCGCTGCCAGGCCCCTGACCGGGTTCGGGCACGCGGCCTTTACCTGGGCGCAGGCCGGATTTCAGAGCGCGGGCGCTTTTCGTGAACATTCCATTTACGCGCACAACTACTATCTTGAATTCCTGGCCGAAAACGGCCTGCCGGCCGCCGCCGCCTGGTTCTGGTTTTTGCTGGCGGCTGTGCGTTCCCGCAAGGGGGTGGTGAAATATTCCATTATCGGCGCGCTGCTGCATTCTTGCGTGGATTTTGGCCTGTCCGTGCCCGCGAACTTCTGGTTTTTCTGTTACCTGCTGGCGGAACCGCGCGCCGTGGCTCCCGCTGAAACAATGGAACCCGCCCATGGAGTTAAAAAATTTCCTGCGGCAGCGGTATTCGTGCTGGCGCTGCTGCTTGAAGCCGCCTGGATGAACCTTGCGTTAAAAAGCATAGCCTTTCAGAAAGCCGGCGAACGTGCGGTGGCCGCGGCTTTGCCGCGTTCGGCCGGGCACAGCGCCCCAGGCCGGGCGGACGCTGACGGGGAACTTCTCCCATACCTTAACAGCCGCTTATTCAGGGGGCCGGCGCTGGAACTTTTGGGCCGGCTTAGCCTGGCCGGGCCCGGCAACAGGGATAACGGCCTTTCCTCGGCGGTGTATTACGAGATGGCGCTGCTTGAGAACCCCTACAACCCGCGCGCCTGGCGGGCCCTCGGACAAATTTACGGGGTTCCCGGCCGTGAAGCATCCGCCGCCGGCCTGGCCGCGCGCAAAGCCGGGGTATATAAATGAGCGCGCCCGTCCCCGGAATTTTTTCGTTCCAGGCCAGAAGCAATCTTCCCGGTTTTTTCCTGGCGCTGGCCTTTTTCTGCGGCGGGCTGCGCGTGCAGGGTGGCTGGCTGGCTTTTGCCGTTATTTTTCTCCCGTGGTTCGCATTTGGCCGCGCGCCTTTTGCGCCAGGGGCGCGGCCGTGGGCGCTGCTGTTCTTTGTCTGGCTGGCTTTAGCCGCACTGTTCTCCCCGGCGCCGGCGGTTTCGTGGGCAGCTTTCGCCCGGTACCTTATCCCCGGGCTTGTTTTCTTTATGGCTGCGTCGGCCCGGGAGGGAGAGGCGAACTGGCTGGGGGCGGTGCTGGTGCTGGGAACGGTTTGCGCGGCGGCGCTTGTAACGCAGGAAATTTTGGGCCGCTCCGTTACGGGGCTTATCGGATTGAATCCCAATTATACCGCGGCTTTTGCGGCTGCGGCTTTCCCGGCGGCGCTGCTGGCGGCCGGCGGCGGGAGCGCCGTAAAAAAAACGCTTGCGGCGGCGCTTGCCGTGCTGCTGGCGGCCGGCTTGCTGGCGGCTGGTTCGCGTGGCGCGCTGCTGGCCGCGTTCCTCTCCTCTGCGGCCGCCCTGGCGCTAACCCGCAGCGCGCGAGGCCTGGCGCTGCTCGTTTGCGGCGCGTTAGCAGCGTTCCTTCTGCTGCCGGAGGCTTTCCTGGGCGGGCTTGTTAAATTGCAGGACGCGCGCGCCTTTGAGCGCCCCCGGCTTTGGGGGGCGGCTCTTGAGATAGCGGCCGAATATCCGTTTTTTGGCGCGGGGCCGGGTTTGTTCGAGAGGGCTTTTGAAATTTTCAAGTTCCCGTACTTCGACGGGACCGCGTTTTACGGACACTCAACGCTGCACGCGCATGGCGAGCTCTTCAACCTGGCGGCCGAGGCGGGCGTTCCGGCGGCGGTTTTTTTCGTAAGCGCGTTTGTGGCGGCGCTGTGGAGGGGGGCAAAACGCAGCCCGCCGCTGGCGGCCTGCGCCCTGGCGGTCTTTATCCAGGGAAGCGCAGATATAGTGTTCCACTCCGGGGCAGTAGCCCTGCTTTTCTGGGGCACCCTCGGTTTTTTAGCGCCGCGTGCGGGTGATGCCGGCGGTCCGGGGAAAACCGCCCGGGCGGCGCTGGCCCTGTTCTGTTTTGCCGGCCTCCTGGCCGGCCTGTGGCCGGGAGCTTTTAACGGCGTTACGGACAACCTGCGCCGCGGCGCGTACGAACAAGCTTCGGCCGGGCGCACTCCCGCCCTTAACCTTGCACTGCTGCGCTATGCCGCGCTGGAAAATCCTAAAAATCCTTTTGCGGCGCGGGCCGCCGGCGCCGCGGCGGCGGCGGCAGGGAATATGGACCGGGCGGAAAAAGATCTTAAGACTGCGCTGGCGCTGGAACCGTTTTTTTACGGCGCAAGGCTTGACCTGGCAAAAGTATACGCGGCGCAGGGGCGCGGAGCCCTGGGCTGTGCCCAGCTCGGGATCCTGGACAAGCAGGCGCCCGGCGTGGCGGTTAACGGTTATCAAAGGGCTTTGACGGATTTCAACCGCCCGCAAATGCGGCGGCTTAAAAAGGAATTATGCCTGAGAACGCGCCCTGGCGCGGTTATTGCTCCAACCCGGAAGACGCGCTAGCCGGCAATGCCGTGACCCTGCTTACAAGCGGGGAGGCCTCGTTCGGCGGGCTGCTGGACGCGCTGCGCGGCGCGCGGCGCTTTGTGCTGCTGGAATTCTATGCTTTCTCCGACGATGTCATAGGGCGTATGTTCGCGCGGGTACTGCGCGAAAAGGCCGCGCAGGGGGTGGAAGTTTATCTCCTGTACGACAGTGTGGGCTCCAGGCTGACGGAACGGAATTTTTTCAGGGAATTGGCCGCCGCCGGGGTGCGGGTGGCCGAGTTCAGGCCGGTGGTCCTGTGGAAGCCGTACCGCAGCTGGATAAAACGCGACCACCGCAAGCTTGTCTGCGTGGACGGGGAAACAGCTTTTGTCGGCGGTTTTAACATAACGGCCGATGATGCGCCCCGCAGCCTTGGCGGGCGCGGCTGGAAAGATATGTCCGTGGCGGTTAAGGGGCCCGCGGTCGCATTAGTGGAGAAACTTTTCTGGGAAACCTGGCCGGATTCGGTTGCTGTGGGCGGGTTTGCGGCACGGCCGCTGGCCGTATCGGTTCCCGCTCCCGCCGGGAATAAACATGTTTCGGTGCTGTCGGCTTCCGGAATACTGAATTCGCGGTCCATCCGCCGCGCCTATTCTTACGCCATAGAGCGGGCCAAAGAACGTATCTATATCACGAACGCGTATTTCCTGCCGGGCTGGAGCGGCTACCGCAGGCTCATCGCCGCGGCGCGCCGCGGGGTTGATGTCCGCATAATAACCCCCGGCGAGACGGACCTCCCTTATGTGCGCTGGGCTTCCTGGTCGCGCTACGGGTATATGATAAGGAACGGGATAAAGCTCTATGAGTGGCGCGGACCCATGCTGCACACCAAGGCCGCTGTTATAGACGGGCTATGGTCTTCGGTGGGCAGCCATAACCTGGACCACCGCAGCCTGTACTATAATCTGGAAGTGAACCTGAACGTTTACGGGCGGGAATTCTGCGGCGGCATGACGCGGGCCTTTATGGAAGACCTTAAGAACTCAGAACAGATCTCCCTGGCGGCGGTGAAGACCCGTCCTTTTGTTTCCAGGGCGGCGTCCAGGTTCTTGTATTTTTTCCGTTCCTGGCTTTAGGCGGGGGTTCGCGTGCTTTTAATAATGAAGAAACAAACTTGGGGGATAATGCTGCTGATACTGGGCCTGGGCGGACCTAATGCCCTGGCGCAAAACGGACCGCAGCCGGAGAGCGCCGCGCAGGATATTAATGAAAATGAATTTATAAGTATGAGGGACCACCTGGCTTCCAGCCTTATGTTCCGGGGAGAGCTGGCCGATAAGATAATAGGCGCCGGTTTGACCAATGAAATAGTGGACTTGGAGGGCGAACCCACCTATTCCGCGGCCAGGCTGGCCCTGTTGGGCTGGATAAAAACCAATCCTGATAAAGCCGCCCGCCTGGCGCTGAACATAAAGAACGGCATAAAGCCCGGCGCCGGAATTATCCCGTACAAGATCTATGGTTGGGAAATTAACCCGGAATTCCTTGAAAAAATAAAATCCTTGAAAGAAGCCGCCGGTGACCTGCGTGTTTCACCGGAGGCGCTTGAGCTGGCCACTCACCGTCTTTACGCGGGTTCTGCCGGAGGCGGCGCCGGGCCGGTGGTGATCGGCGGTAACCGGCCCCGGGGCGGGGACAATTTTTTTTCGGCGAATTACGCGGACTATAAACTTAACCGGGCCGGGCTTGAGCGGGAACTCGCCGGCGCCGGGGGAGTGCTGGATTCCCTGCGCGGGCCCGCCGGAAAAGGGCCGGCCGGGACTGAAGAGGCTTATGCCGCGGTTGTCGCCAGGTACGGGGCCTTCGTCGTGGCCGCTTCAGCCACGAAAGGGCGCAGCGCTATCACCTCTGGAGAATCTGAAGCGCTGGAGAAACACCGTTCGGGCCTGCGTTTTGCGCTGGCTGGGCTGACCTTGCGCTCCCGCGCTGCCGAGCTAAGCGGAATCTGCCGGGAATTGGAAGCGGAGCGTGCCCGGCCAGGCGGCGGCGCCCTGGTGACCGCCGCCAAAGCGCTGGAGCGCCGCTTTACAGCCGACGCAGGCCGCGCTGAGGGCGGGCAACTGGCGGTTAAAGAGCTGATGCTCCTTGTCGGCGGGGCCGAAGAGGCGTTTGCGGCTTTTTACGTGAGATTATATGTTTACAGCGGGCTCCTCGGGTTTAAAAAGCGTTCGGAAGGGCTGGGTTTTTCCTGCGTTTATGATTACCTGTTGTGGCTGTGGATGGCAAAAATATCCCCTCACTCGGCTTCGGTAAAAGCCCGGGCGGCGGTAATGGCGGCTGCGCCCGGGCTGGATGCCGCTATGGGCAAGGCCGGTGAAGGACAGCTTGCCGCGGCGCTGGACGGGCCGGGCGGGCGCGCCGCGGAGCTGGAGGCGGCGCTGGCGGCGGCGGGTGCCGCTTCGGCGGCAAACCGCGCGGCGCAGTTTTTTCTTTGGGGCGTGCTTTTTCGCCCGGTGGAAATAGAAGTTTCAGCCCGCGGCGGCAGGCCCTTTTTCCAGCCCGCGTTCACGTTGTACAATATAGCAGGGTGGCGGCCCACCGGTCCGTAATAATATCTTTGGAGAGAAATATCGGTCAGAATACAGGTATCGAGGAGAATAACATATGAAAGCATTGTTCGCGTTGGTGCTGATAGCGCTGCCTGTGGGCGCGCAGGCGATGGGAATGCATGGCAAAATGTGCGGTTGCGCCGGCGGCGGCGCGCACGCGGCCGTGGCGCTTTACGCCTTGCTGGCGGCGCTGGGTTACTGGGTGCTGCAGCACGCGGGAAAGGAAACTCAGGCTTACGTTAAGCGGACCGGTGTGCTGGTGGGGATGACGCTGGTCATTGTCAGCCTGCTGGGCGTGCTCTGTGGCGCTGCCAAACATGCCAAGTCAGGCATGCGGCAGGCCTGCAAATGCCAGATGGGCGCTATAATGGCAGAGAACGGTTATGAGGAACGGGTGGTGGTGGGTGGAAAAAAGTCCGGCGAACCCATGCAGATTAATGTGAAAGTAACTAAAAAAACCGAATAACCTGCCGGTGTTTGAAAACCTGTTCGAGGGCTTTTATCGTAAAAGCCCTCGAACAGGACAATTCTTTTGCGGTTGCCGGTCAGGGCAGCTGCCGCTTTTTCTCATAAACGATTTTTTATCAGTTCGAACAGCTCACGGTCGCTGGGGTATTGCAGGCGCTGCGCGGCCCGGGCGGCGTCGCACCATTCTAGGCCGCATATTTCTTCGGGGGTGGTGGGCGCGCAATCTTTATCGGACCGCTCCATCAAAAACCAGCGCACTTCCTTGTCCACCGGGCAGCTGCCGCGGGTAAAGTTGTAGCGCGCGGTCATCAACTCCCCCGTAATTCGGCAGCGGCAGCCGGTTTCCTCGGTTACCTCGCGCAGGGCCGCCAGCTCCGGGGTCTCGCCGGCTTCCACATGGCCTTTGGGAAAGGTCCATACCAGCTCTCCCTTCAGGTTGCGCATACGGATAAGCAGGGTTTTGCCGTCCTCGATAATAACTCCGCCAGCGGAAAATTCTTTTTTTGTTTCAGCCGCCACGTTCAACCCCTTTTACCGCCAATTACGCGTATGCCGGCCCTATAGCGGCTGCAGCGGCGCGTATTTCAGCATGAAAGTCTGCCGCACCCCGCTGTCGAAAACCACGGTGGCTTTGGCAAATTCCCCCGAGCCTATCTGCTCCACCACGCGGCCGGGCCCGTGCACCGGGTGCGCCACCCGCCTGCCTTTGCCCACGCGCGGGATGGACGGGGGCGGCTGGTAGGAGGCCAGCACCTGTATATCCTCTTCGCCCGGGCGCTGCATTGTTTCCGGCGCCACTTTGCTCTCGAAGATGAACTGCGAGATCAGGTTCTGGTAGGTGGTGCCGTACTGCTTGCGCGTGCGGGCCCAGGTGAGGAATAGTCGTTTTTCCGCGCGCGTCATTCCCACATAGGCCAGGCGCCGCTCCTCTTCCATATCCTCTTCCGAGGAATTACCGGAGTTGATCGGGAAAAGGTCTTGCTCGAGCCCGGTCAGAAAAACCGCCGGGAACTCCAGGCCCTTGGCCAGGTGCACCGTCATCAGGGTGAGGGCATAGGTGTCGGTGTTTAGTGCGTCCACCTGCGACGCCAGCATTACTTCTTCCAGGTATTTTGGCAGGTTGGGCGCGGAACCTTCCTTTACACAGCGCTCTTCGAATTCCTTGACGGCGTTCACCAGTTCCTGGAGGTTCCCCAGGCGTGCCAGGGATTCCTGCGGTTCTTTCTCCGCCAGGTCCTCGGTCATTTTCCAGTAGCCGGAATTTGACAGGAGTTTTTCCAGCATGAGCGTGGGAGTGGCGGAGAACAGGTCGGACTTCACACCCTCAAAAAGGTTCAGGAATTCTTTTATTCCGTTGCGCGCGGCGTTGGTGATGTCGGGCACCTGCTCCGCGCAGAGCAGCGTATCGTACAGCGGTATCTCTTTCTGGCGGGAATAAGCCATTACCCGGTCCATGGCGGTTTTGCCTATGCCGCGCGCGGGCGTGTTTATTACGCGCAGCAGGCTTATGGTGTCGGACGGGTTTACCAGTATTTTCAGGTAGGCAAGGACGTCCTTGATTTCCTTGCGTTCATAGAACCTTACCGAGCCTATAAGGCGGTACGGTATCCGGGCCCGCCGGGCCGCTTCTTCGAACGAACGGCTTTGTGCGTTGGTGCGGTAGAAGACGGCGATATCGTTGTAGGTCAGGCCGCCCCGGGCAGTGAGGTGTTTTACTTCGTCCAGGATGCCGCGCGCTTCTTCGGTCTCGTTGGCGTACTCCAGCACTTGCGGCTGTTCGCCGTGCGCGGCTTTGGTCCAGAGGTTCTTGGGACGGCGGTTGCGGTTGTGTTTTATAACCTCGTTGGCGGCGTGCAGGATGCGGGCCGTGGAGCGGTAGTTCTCCTCCAGTATTACGGTGAACGCGTCGGTGAAGTCTTTTTCAAAATCCATGATGTTGCGGATGTCCGCGCCGCGCCAGCCGTAAACGCTCTGGTCGGGATCGCCTACCACGCACAGGTTGCGGTGTTTGGCGCAAAGGGTTTTTATCAGTACGTACTGGGAATGGTTGGTGTCCTGGTACTCGTCCACCAGGATGTACTGGAAGAGCTCCTGGAAATACTCGCGTATCTCGTCTTTTTCTTTAAGCAGCTCCACGGGTTTCACTATGAGGTCCCCGAAATCCAGCGCGCCCGCTTCCGCCAGTTTTTTCTGATAGCGGTGGTAGATCTGCGCCGCTTTTAAGCGGGAGGGGTCGTTGGCGGCTTCGGCGTTTATCAGGTAGGACTCCGCGTCCAGCAGGTCGTCCTTGGCGCGGGAGATAATGCTCAAGTAAAGCGGGGCCTTGTTCTTTTCGCTTTCGAGGCCCAGCTCCTCCATGGCCAGGGCTATAAGTTTTTTTTGGTCGTCGGCATCGTAAATGACGAAATCCGGCTTTATGCCTATCAGGCGGCCGTGCTGGCGGAGTATGCGGGCGCCCAGCGCGTGGAAAGTGTGTATCCACATGCCGCCGGAGTACGGGACCAGCCTGCCAACGCGGTGCTGCATCTCCTGCGCGGCTTTGTTGGTGAACGTGATGGCGAGTATGCGGGCGGGGGAAATGCCGGAAGCTATGAGCAGCGCTATCTTGGAGGTGAGCGTCTTGGTTTTGCCGGTGCCAGCGCCCGCCAGTATTAAAAGCGGGCCGGCAAAATACTGCACCGCCTCGGCTTGTTTGGGGTTTAAGCCGAGTTTGGGCAGCAGCTCCGGGTTCAGGTTAAGTTCGAGGCTCACTTTTTATACGTTAAACTTAAAGAAGCAGATATCTCCGTCCTTCATCACGTATTCCTTGCCTTCGGAGCGGATGAGGCCTTTTTCCTTCAGCGTTTTTTCGTCCCTGTATTTCATTATGTCGTCGAAGGAATACACCTCGGCGCGGATGAAGCCTTTCTCGAAATCGGTGTGGATGCGGCCGGCCGCCTGGGGGGCTTTAAGGCCGCGCAACAGGCTCCAGGCGCGCACCTCGTCCTCGGAACCGGCGGTGAAGAAGGAAATCTGGTTAAGCAGTTTATAGCCGGCCAGCGCCATCTTCTCAAGGCCCGTGTATTCCTCGCCCAAATCTTTCATGAACACGGCTTTTTCCTCGTCGGGGAGTTCGCTGATCTCCGACTCTATTTTGGCGGAGATCTCCACCAGGAGGGTGCCGCGGGCTTTTATGTATTCGCGCAGTTTGGCCAGTACTTCCTTGTCGGGCTGCTCGGAAGTGTTGGCTACAAAGAAAACGGGCTTGACGGTGAGCAGGTTGAAGTCCCGTACCTCTTCTATGGTGTAGCCGGCTTCGCGGGCGGGCTTGCCGTCGGCCAGCAGTTTCTTTATGTTCTCCAGCCTGACCTTCTTTTCCTCGGCGTCCTTGGTCCTGGCTTTCAGGTCGCGCTGGTTCTTTTCCAGGGCTTTGTCCACGGTCTCCATGTCGGCCAGCATCAGTTCGGTCTCTATCACTTCTATGTCGCGGACCGGGTCCACCTCGCCCAGCACGTGCACCACGTCCGGGTTCTGGAACACGCGCACCACCTGCACTATGGCGTCCACCTCGCGGATATTGGCCAGGAACTTATTGCCCAGGCCCTCGCCCTTGGAGGCGCCCTTTACCAGGCCGGCGATATCTACGAACTTTATAAAGGAAGGCACCTTCTTCGGCGGCTTGAACAGGTCGAACAGGGCGTCCAGGCGCTTGTCCGGCACCGAGGCCACGCCGATATTCGGGTCGATGGTGGTGAAAGGGTAATTTGAGGAGGCCGCCCCCGCCTTGGTGAGCGCGTTGAACAGCGTTGATTTTCCTACATTGGGCAAACCTACTATTCCTATTTCCATGGAGAGTCCTTCTTTAGCTCTAAACAAAAAGCCGATACGGTGTTAAAACGCTATATCGGCTTGCTGGCCGTTTTCTGCGTCCGTGCAACTTAAGAAATGTCTGTTGTGCCTATTGCAGAGAATAACAAACCTGTAGTCATTCTATAAAGTATCTGCCCGAACTGGCCAGCCCGGTTTCCAGCGCAAGATGAGCCTGAAAAAGGCCCGTTCTTGTTTCAGCTTATGAAAAACACGGCAGTCGCGAAAAGAGAGCGGTCTGCGCAGGGGGGTCCGGGGTCGTGGATAAAAAATGCGACAGGGGTTATTTGCCCAGCTTGCGCTTCTGCCGCAATATGTATTTGATGGTCTGGTATACGGCTTCCTGCTCGTGGGTAGCGCAGCCTTTAAGAAGATTTATTATTTTTCTTTCCACTGACGGTGGCTCACGGCGGGGTTCTTTGCTGTCGCCCTCATGCAGGAATTCAGCGGATTTTATGCCAAAAGCCAGGCTTAAGCGTTTCAGGGTGTCGAAGCTCGCGGTCTTGATGCCGCGTTCAAGCTGGCCTATAAAAGACGGGTGCAATTCCGTTTTTTCCGCTAATTCTTCCTGTGTCCAGCCATGCCTAAGGCGTTCTTGGCGAACTTTCTTCCCTATGCTTGAGCGGTAGTCAGTGGTGTCCATGTTGAAATTGTATAACCTCTGCTCCCTGCGGTCTACACACGCAGGGTGTCTGATAATTTGGCGTACCACAGGTATTGACAACAGGTGCGCTGCCTGTTATGCTATTGAGCAGGGGGAGCTTATGGAGAAAAGAAAAATACTTGTAATTGACGATGATCTGGTCTGGCATAAACTATTCAGGCGGCTGTTCGGTATGCGCTATGACGTCCATGCCGCCTTCAGCTGTGCAGAGGGGGTGAAAATGGCGCAGCGGGAGCAACCCGAGTGTATCCTGCTGGATTTCCACCTGCAAGACGGCGACGCTGTTTCCGTGTGCTCGCAACTCGGGAAGAGCGGCAATAAAATGAATGTCCCTGTGGTGGTGATAAGTTCCGACTCCGGAGCCGAAATAACAGCATACGCGGAGTGCCGGGCGGCATATTTTGTTCTTAAGGGAACACCGGCTGTGGCGGAACTGCCGGCCATTGTTGAAAAGTTGCTGCTAAACGGTTCGGCGGGTTTTTCTGAAAAAAAGCCCCGTATCGGGTCGCTTGGTTAACTGGCTCCGCCCATACCGGATTGCCATACAGTAGATGGAGCTTTTAACAGAAGATAGGGGCGTTAAAAAGCTGAAAGATGGGGGTTAACAAACTGCGGAAAATACTTTTTGTGACCGACTTGCACGGGAACATCGCCAAGTACTGGCGCGTTTTCGAGGCGGCGATAAAACACGGTGTTGCCGCCGTTGTCAATGGCGGGGATATGCTCACTTTAGACGGCGACCTGCATGGCTCGCAAAGAGATTTTATTGAGGGGTTCCTGGCCCCGTATTTCGCCGGGTATGAAAAGGCTGGCGTCTACCATATCGGTTTTTTAGGCAATGATGACCTGAAAATTCATGACGGTGTTTTTGATGAAACGTGCCGTAAATATAAGTATGTTGTTAACCTTGCGCAGCGTAGGTTTGAGCTGAACGACCTTGAGTTCATCGGCATGAACTGGGTTGCGGATTATCCTTTCAGGCTTAAGGACCGTTGCCGCAGGGATGGGCCGGGCTATGTGTTTCAGGAACAGTTCGGTGCCGGGTTGCTGTCCACGCCCGAAGGTTTTAGAGAATTGGACGATTGGCCGGCTTATGCCGCCAAGCTTCCCGCCATCGAGGACGAACTTGCCGCTCTTCCGAGGCCCGCTGCCGCCGGCAGGACAATTTATGTGGTACATGCGCCGCCCTGCGGGCTTGGTCTGGATGTGATAAGTTCGGGCGGGAAGGTGGGGTCACAGGCCGTTAGCCGGTTTATTGGGAAAATGCAACCGCTTTTAACCTTGCACGGCCACATTCACGAATCGCCGGCAATCAGCGGAATATGGAAAGCCAAGATTGGGGAAACGATATGTGTTCAGCCGGGCCAAATGAAAGCAGACTCCTTGAGCTATGCTTTAATCGACCTTGAAAGTCTGGAGATGGAGAGGGTTGAAGAGCCGGTGTAGTGCCGGGGTTGGGAAAGTCCCGCCTTTGACCTTCACCAGCGTTTTTTTGGGGG
The DNA here is from genome assembly GCA_001800275.1 of Elusimicrobia bacterium RIFOXYA12_FULL_57_11. Taxonomy (GTDB): domain Bacteria; phylum Elusimicrobiota; class Elusimicrobia; order Elusimicrobiales; family UBA9959; genus UBA9959. Next base: position 13,389 of record MGVB01000148.1, on the reverse strand, counting down.
GGGACGGCAAATTGTCGGCAATTGCTGGAAATAAAAGACCCCGCCGAGTGGCGAGGTCTTTCTTTTCTGAAGTCTTCTTTATCGGGCCCGTACGAGCTGAGCAACCCGAGAAGAAAATTTGGCGGCCCCTACGGGATTCGAACCCGTGATCTCCGCCTTGAGAGGGCGGCGTCCTAACCGCTAGACGAAGGGGCCGTAAAGGAACTATTATACAAAACTTCAGTTGATGGGTTGGCGGGCCGGGTTCGGAAAGTCTTTGGGCCTCTGGCCGGCCCTTCTCAAAAAAACGCGCAAAACTTCAGCCGACGGAGAGAATTGAACTCTCGACCTACCGCTTACAAGGCGGTTGCTCTACCGCTGAGCTACGTCGGCATTCTTCATGGGTATTATAGGATTTTTTGAGCGCAGTGTCGTAGAGGCTGATGCCGCAATTGCCTCTGCTCAGGCGTTGCTGCCGGTTTGTTGTTGGTGCCGCTCTTTTAAAGGTAGGCCCGGAGCGGCTACGGTAACCGGTAATATTAAGCGCTTCCGGCCCGGCGCCACAGGGGAAATCCGGCAGGTAACCGCGTTGCAGCCTGTCGTTCGCTTTTTTTAACGCATTATGTCTGCAGCTGCGGTCGCAATCCGGGGTAATTGCGCGCTTACCGCCGGCGTTGGGTTGCGTGTGTGACGCCCGGTTATAATATAATTATCCCAGCGGCTGTCTTGCAACTTAAAGCAAGTTAAGGATAAGTCTTATGCTTTGGCTGTACAATATTTTAAACAGAGCAGGTGCCGGGGTGTGTGCTGTCTCTTTGCTGCTGCCGTTATGCGGCCTCTTCGCGTGTGCCTGCGGCGGCGGGGCTGGCGAAAGAACAATAACGGGAAACAAGGTTGACCTTTTTCCGGTGGCGAAAAACGGGAAGTGCGGCTATATCGACCATACGGGGAAACTTGTGATAAAGTTGCAATTTACCGGGTGCCTGGAGTTCGCGGAGGGCCTGGCGCCGGTGAAATCCGGCGGCAAGCTGGGGTATATCGATAGTACGGGGGAATATGCGCTCCGTCCGAGATTTGAAGATGGACACGCTTTCAGCGAAGGCCTGGCGGGGGTGCGCTTTGGCGGTAAGTGGGGGTATCTGGACAGTACTGGAAAATACATAACGGGCCAAGATTTTGACGCCGCCGGTGATTTTAAAGAGGGGTTGGCTTTTGTTGAGGTTGGCGGTAAATGGGGCTATGTTAATCGTGCCGGGGAGTACGCGGTTAATCCTCAATTCGACGCCGCCGGTGATTTTAAAGATGGTCTTGCGGCGGTAAAGATTGGAGGCAAGTGGGGTTATATAAATAAGGCCGGGAAATACGCGGTTGGACTGCAATTCAATGACGGCTGGGATTTCGTCGACGGCCTGGCGGTGGTTAAAGCCGGGGACCAGTGGGGGTATATAGCTAAAAACGGCAAATATGTCGGCAAGCCGCAATTTGAACAAACCCTGGATTTCAGCGAAGGGCTGGCGCAGGTGCTGGTGGCCGGCAAGTGGGGTTATGTCGACAGGAGCGGGGAATTGTCTATCGCCGCGCAATTCGAAAGGGCGGGGTGGTTCAAGGCCGGTGTTGCGACCGTTAAAATTGGCGGGAAATGCGGGTATATAGATAAAACCGGGCAATATGTGATTACTCCGCAATTCGCCTGGGCGGGGGATTTTTACGAGGGCCTGGCGGCGGTCAGGGCCGGCGGCGAGTCCGCCAAGGCGCCAGGCGCCGGGAAATACGGGTATATAGATAAAGCCGGGCAGTATGCCATCTCCCCGCAATTCGCCTGGGCCGGGGATTTCAGCGGGGGCATTGCGGCGGTGAAAAAAGCCGGGCAGTTGGCCCTTATAAATAAGGCCGGTAAAGTTATCTGGCCTTCAACGGTTAAATGACAGGGGGGGAAATGAAGAAGATAGCGATGTTCATCGCTTTTCAGGGTTTTCGCGACGAAGAATATACGGAACCCAAAAAAATACTCGAGGCCGGCGGGCATCAGGTGACCACGGTGTCCACAGCAAAGGGGCTGGCGCGCGGTAAATTCCGCGTGACCGCGGTGGTGGATAAAATCGTGGATGAGGTAAAGGCGGCCGACTATGACGCTCTCACGCTGGTGGGCGGGCCGGGCGCGCTGGAACACCTGGACACCCCCGGGGTACATGCGCTGTTCAGAGCGGCGGCCGCGGAAAACAGGCTTATCGGGGCCATCTGCATTTCACCCGTAATACTGGCGCATGCCGGGCTGCTGCGCGGAAAACAGGTCGCCTGCTGGCCGGATGGCGCGGCCGAGGTGGAAAAGGGCGGCGGCAAATATACCGGCGCCGGGGTGGAGATAGACGGAAGGCTTGTAACCGCCAGCGGCCCGCTGCCGGCCAAAGAGTACGGCCGGGCCCTGCTGGAGGCTTTAAAGTGAAAAAAGCGGTGGGAGGAAAAATGAAAAAAACTGTATTCTTGACGTTGTGCCTTGTTCTGGCTGCCGTCGTGGCGGTGCGCGCGGAGGAAGTTAAGCCCGCGGCGGATACCCCGGCCGCGGCAGCCTGGAAGAATAAAACTTTCACCGCTGAAGAACTTAAAAAATATAACGGCCAGGACGGTATGCCGGTTTACACCGCGGTTGATGGTATCGTGTACGACCTTTCTAAATCCAAATATTGGAAGAACGGCCGGCATATGAAAATGCACGATGCCGGCGCCGACCTGAGTGCCGCCATTCACACGCAGGCGCCAAAGGGTATCCACAAGGACGGCAAAATATTGGAGAAGATGCCGAAAGTGGGGGTGCTTCGGGCCGAAGCGCCGGTAACCGCGGCAAAACCCGCCGCCGGGACTAAAACTTTCGGCCCGGTTGCGCTGCATAAAATAACCAGCGAGGAACTGGATAAGGAAGAGCGCTGCGCCATAACGCGCAAAGCCTTAAAGGTGACGCGGTCCACGCCCGCGGTCGCCTATAAGGGGAAGATTTATTATTTCTCTTCCATGCCGTTGGCGGACAAGTTCCTTAAAGAACCGGAAAAATATTTAAACTTCGGGCAGGATAAGATAAAAAGTTTGTTCAAGAAAAAGGCTTAATCTTCCCCGCAGGTTCCCGTGCTGGCGAGGGGGACATCCGCCGGGGCCGGCAGAGCGGCGGTACTGGAAATTACTTCTTCAAGCGAAGCGTCCAAATCCGTCGCTTCGGCCTCTTCCGGCAGGTAGCCGGAGGCCCGCATCCTGCCCACTATCTGGCGTTTCCTGCTTTCCATGAAGCGGGTGCCGGTTACCGGGTTGTAGCGCCGGGGGCTTGGCAGTACCGCGGCAAGCGCGGCGGCTTCCTCCGCGGTAAGGTCGGCCGCGTTCTTGCCGAAATAAGCCTGCGCGGCGGCTTGCGCCCCGTATATGCCTTTGCCCCATTCCGCGATGTTGAGATAGATCTCGAAAATGCGGCGTTTGCCCAGCGTTCTTTCCAGCCTGCCCGCTATTAACATTTCTTTTATCTTGCGCAGGGGGTTCTTTGACGGCGACAGGTAAAGATTCCGGGCCACCTGCTGGGTTATGGTACTGCCGCCGCGCGCCAGCCGCATGGTTTTAAGGTCCGTCTTTAGCGCCCGCCAGGTGCTGTTCCACTCCACGCCTTTATGCAGGTAAAAAGTGTCATCCTCCGCTACCAGCACGGCGTGTTTTAAGTTCTCGGAAATACCGTCCCACCCGGTCCAGGCTATGCTGCGGCCCAGCTTTTTGCCCCTGGCCGCCGCCTGGCGCTCCTTTATCAGCATGTAGGAGGTCTGCTCCGGATTTTTTTTCTTCAGCGCTTTTACGTCGGGCAGCCATAACAGGTAAGCTGTAGCGGCCAGGAGGGCGGCGCCAAAGAGGGCGGTTAAAAATTTACGTAGGTTCATGGTTGTTGCGGAGGCGGTGTTGTCTAGCAAAATACTCTTTTAAGATCGGTGAAGAAGCCCGGGTAGGATTTTGAAACGCAGCCCGGGTTTTTTATATTCAGCCGGGCCGCGGTGCGCGTGCCGGCAGCCGCAGCCGCCATGGCGAGGCGATGGTCGCTAAGCGGGTTTGCCGTGCCGCCGCGGAAAGAGCAGGGGCCGGTTATCTCAAGCGTTCCATTGGTGTGACGCGCGGCCGCGCCCAGTGTAGCAAGCAGACCAAGCGTGGTTTTTATCCGGTTCGATTCCTTGTAGCGCAGTTCGCCGGCCCCCGAAATGACCGTCTTGCCTTCGGCCGCGGCGGCAAGTACGGCCAGCAGGGGGATCTCGTCTATCATGGTTGGGACTTCCGCGGCGCTTACCCGTACGGCTTTAAGCTTTGAGGGACGCACCCGGATGTCGCCGGCCGGCTCGGGGCCGGAAGTGCGGCTTGTTATCTGAAGGGACGCACCCATTTTTTTCAGGGTTTTTATGAACCCGAGCCTGGAGGGGTTCAGTCCCACATTTTTTACCAGCAGGGCCCGGCCGGAGAGCAGCGCCGCGGTAATGAACGGGGCCGCCGCGGACATGTCGCCGGGGACCAGTACTTTGGCGCGTTTGAGCGGGCCGGGGCGGAGTCTTATGGTATGGCCGCTGCGGGCTATGCGCGCGCCGAACCGCGCCAGCAGGCGTTCGGTGTGGTCGCGCGAAACGGCCGGCTCCGTAATACTGGTGCGGCCTTTGGCGTAAAGCCCCGCCAAAAGTATGGCGGATTTTACCTGCGCGCTGGGGATGGGCAGGGCGTAGGTGATGCCTTTGAGCGCGGCCGGCCGGCTATTCAAGGGCAGTGTTCCGCAGTGCAGTTTTATGCCGGCGCCCATCAGCTTTAAGGGGGCGGCTACGCGGACCATGGGGCGCCGTCGCAGGGAGGCCGCGCCTGTTACCTGGGCCGGGAAGTCCTGGCCGGCGAGGATGCCGGCAAGCAGGCGGGCCACAGTGCCTGCCTCAGCGGCGTTCAGCGGGCGGCGCGGGCGTGTGAGTCCTTTAAGGCCGCGGCCTTCAATGCTCACCCGCTTTTTAGAGACCAGCAGTTTTACCCCCAGCGCGCGCAGGCAATTTATGGCGGCGGCGGTATCGGCGCAGAACAGGGGGTTCTCTACAGTGGTGCGGCCGTCGGCTATGGCGCCCAGCAAGAGCGCGCGTATGGTAATGGATTTGTCCGGAGGCGGCTTATAAATTTTCATTGCGGATTGTTGCGTTTTCAGCTTAAGGCGGGACCGGCGCCGATACCCGGTGGCTAGTTGTCTTTAAAATTCTTTACGCAGTACTCCAGCGCTTTCATGTATGACACTGTGCCTTCGCCTTTGAATTGCGTGGCGCAGACCGGTCTTATTACCGAGGTTTTCCGGAAAGTTTCCCGTTTTAAAATGTCGGTAAGATGCACTTCCACCGCCTTCAGGCCCAGCGCTTTTATGGCGTCGCGTATGGCGTAGCTGTAGTGGGTGTAGGCGGCCGGGTTTATTATGAGCGCGTGCGCCCACCCGGCATTGGCGGTCATTATGTCGATAATTTCACCTTCACAGTTGCTCTGAAAGCAGCGCAGTCTGGCGTTCAGGCCGGCGGCGCGGGCTTTGAGCCGCGCGTCCAGCTGTTTAAGCGTTGTGCTTCCGTAAAGTTCCGGTTCCCGCGTTCCCAGCAGGTGCAGGTTCGGGCCGTGGACGATTAAAATATTCATTTAAGTGCTCCATGGAACGCGCTTTTTAACGTGGCGGATTTTATGTTTTCCACCGCGGTCAGGCGCCCTGGCGCCGTTATAAGGAGAAAGCGGTTTTGCGCGCCCCGCGCCTTTTTATCCTTGGAGACCAGCGTCATGAACTTCCTGAAATCCCAGCGGCCAGCGGGCGGCGGGGGCAGGCGCAACGCGGTTATCAAGGAGTCCAGCTGTTTGAACGCGGCCGGGGCCAAACGGCCTGTCCGGGCTGAAACCAGCAGCGCGAAGCGCAGTCCGCGCGCCACCGCCGCTCCGTGGGCAAGCCTGCCCGCGGCCAGGGCTTCAAAGGCGTGGCCGGCGGTGTGCCCGAAATTAAGAGTTTCCCTGAGTCCGGTTGCATCGCGCTCGTCTTTGGCGGTTATGCGCAGCTTGAAAGCGGCGCAGGCGGTTACGCATGTTGTAAGCGCCGCCCTGTCGCCGGAGAGGGTTTTTGCGAGGTTCCTTTGAATTGTCCGCCGCAGCGCGGCCGGGCCTATCATTGCGTATTTCACCAGCTCCCCGGCGCCGGAACGCAGTTCCGCGTGCGGCAGCGAATCGAGGAAGGCGGTATCGCAAACAGCCAGCGCGGGCTGGTGGAAAGTCCCCGCTATATTTTTCGCGCCGGCCAGGTTTACGGCGGTTTTCCCGCCCAGGCCCGCGTCCGCCTGGGCCAGGAAGGTGGTGGGTACGCTTATCCATTTTATCCCGCGCATGTAGATGGAGGCCGCAAAGCCGGTAAGGTCGGTGGTGGCGCCGCCGCCCACCGCTATAAGCAGCGAGTTGCGGGAAAATCCCCTGGCGAAAAGGAACGCGCATAATTTCCCCGCCTGCTCAAGCGTCTTGGCCGCTTCCGAGGGGGGGAGTTCGTAGCGGTGCTGCTCGGTTTTTTTTGCGGGGAAAAGCGTCATCGCCCGGACTTTCAGGCTTTTGGGCGCCCCGCCGTCAGTTACAAAGCAGAATTTGTCGGTTTTTGCGAACAGGGCGGGGAAAGCGGCCTGGATATTCGCCAGGTCCCTGCCTACGGCGGCCGCCACCGCGCCGCGGCTTTTTACCGTGAAGTTGAATACTTTCATAATGTGCCCGCGAGCGCTCTCTTTATTTTCCGCGCGGCTGCCAGCGGGGTAAGCCGCGCGGTGTTTATTTCAAATTCGGCCCTGCGGTAAAAAGCAAGGCGTTTTTTGTAAAGCTTTTTTGCGCGCAGGCGCGCCTGGCCCCAGTCTCCTTGCAGCAGCGGGCGGCCGCCGCGCGCGGACCTGAGCCTTTTTTCAAGTTCCGGCCAGGGGCAATGCAGGTAAACCGTGACGCCGGAGGAGTTGAGGCCTGCCGCCCACCGGCGCGACGGGTAAACCCCGCCGCCCAAAGCCGCTACCAGGCGGACGCGCCCTATAATTTTTTTTACCGCCCGCGCCTCCGCCAGCCGGAAGCCGGCCAGCCCCTTTGCGCGGACCAGCGCGGCAACGCTGCGCCCGGTGTCTTTTTCCACGGCCAGGTCGGAGTCGCAGAAAGCGCGGTTCAATAAGCCGGCCAGAGCCCTGCCGGTGGCGGTTTTGCCTGCGCACATAAAGCCGGTCAGGTAAATGTTCTTCACAAGCGGGAAAGCACCTTGCCTGTCTGCCTGCGCCATTGCGCCACCCGCGGCTTTATTTCGTCCAGCGAGTCGCCGCCGAATTTTTCCAGCAGCGCGCCGGCCAGTTCAAGCGCGGCGGCGTGCTCGGCTATCACCGCGGCGGCGAAGACAGCCGTGGTGTCGGAGGTCTTTGAAATTACCAGCGCCTGTTTGAAGGTTTTAAGATTTGTGGACAGGGCTCCGGCTCTCAGCCCCGGCACCGGTTTTACCGCGCAGCGCAGTATCAGCGGGGCCCCGTTGGTCATGCCCCCGTCCAGGCCGCCTGAAAGGCCGGGGTTTTGCGCGGCCTGCCGGCCGCCGGCGGCCGCCAGCGCGAAGCCGCCACCAACTTCAAAACCTTTTACGGAATTTATGGCGAACAGCGCCGCGGCAAGCCTTGCGCCCAACCTGGCGGCGCCCTGGGAGCAGGCGCCCAGGCCGGCGGGCAGGCCGTTTACCCGGAGTTCAAAAACACCGCCAAGTGTGTCCCCGCGGCGGCGCGCGGCCGCAAGGGCGGCGGAAATAATTTTGCCCGTAAGCGCGGTGTTTGCGCCCAGGCTGATAACGCGGGAACTGAAGCGGATGCCCAGCAGAGCGTGCAGGCGCAGCGCGAAGGTGCCCAGCGCTACCCGTGCCGCGGTTTCGCGCGCGCTGGCGCGTTCACGTATCAGCGCGGAGTTCAGTACGCCGTATTTAATCATGCCGGCCAGGTCCGCGTGCCCGGGCCGCGGAACCTCTGAGAACGGCAGCTTTTGCAAGGGCCTTGAGTTGCTGATGTTTACCGCTATGGGGGCGCCTGTGGTCATCCCCTTGTGAAGGCCGGCCGTTACGGCGAAAGCGTCGGCTTCGTGCGCCTGCCGCGGGCCGCGGCCGGGGGCCAGCCGCCGGCGTTTTAGCTGGGTGGCAATATGAGCGGCCGTAACGGGCACTCCGGCGGGGAATCCCTCAAGGATCCCTGTCAGTGTTTCCCCGTGGGACTCTCCGGCGGTTAAATATCGAAGCATTTAAGGTTCCTTTCTTTCCAAAAGAAGGCCAAGGGCCTCACGGGTAAATTTTACAATATCTCCCGCAGGCAGGCCGGTCCAGAATTTCAGCGACAGCGCCGCTTGCGCTACGAGCAGTTCCAGTCCGTCAATGCAGCCGGTCCCTGCCGCCAGGGCCGCACGGATGAACGCCGTGCCGCCAGGCGTGTAGGCAAAATCCACGCATACGCAGCCCGCCGCCGGAGTAAAAGGGACAGGCTCCGGCGTGTACATCCCCAGGGGCGTAGCGTTCACCGCTATATCGGGCAGGCCTGCCGGGGCGGCGAAAGTTCCCGTGGTAAAACGGGTTTCGGTAAAACATTCAGACAGGCGCAAGGCGAGGGCAAGGGCCTGTTCCTGGTCTCTAGCCAATATGGTCACCGAGGCCGCTCTGGAACGGCCCAGCGCCCAGCCTGCGGCGCCGGCGGCGCCTCCGGCGCCGAAAACTACCGCGGTTTTCCCCTGAACGGTGACGCCGTGCCCCTCGAAAGCCTGCAGCAGGGCGCGGGCGTCGGTATTCAGGCCCTCAAGGCCGGCCCTGCCGAAGCGTACCGCGTTAACTGCGCCGGCGGCCTTGGCCGCTGGGTCCGTCAGCGCGAGCATGGGTAATACGGCGCGCTTGTGCGGGAAGGTAACGTTGAAGCCGCTCCAGCCTTCGCCCCTGGCCCCGGCAATAACCGCGCTCAAGCCGGAAGCTTCCGTTTCACGCAGTGAGTAGCGTATTTCAGTCCCGGTCTGACGCGCGAAAACGCCGAAGACCTCGGGGGAGAGGGAGCGGGAAAGCCGGCCGCCCAGGAGGCCGGCCCGTATTATTTTGTTTTTTTGCACAGGATGGCGCCGACAATTTTGGAAAATTTTTCCACGGTCAAAGTCTGGCGGCCGTCAACCCTTGCGCCGCGCGGGTCTACGCTCGCCTCTATAAGCAGCCCGTCGGCTCCGGCTGCGGCGGCTTTAAGAGCCAGGGCCGCGGCCAGGGTGCGCTCGCGCGAGGAATGGCTGGGGTCGGCAAGCACGGGCAGGCCGGTTGTTTTTTTAGCGGCGCGCATTATGGCGAAATCCAGGCCGGTATTGTCGGCGGAAAAAACCGAGTCGCCGCGTTCACAGAGCGCCAGGTCGCGCGTCCCGTGCTTAAGCAGGTATTCCGCGGACAGCAGCCATTCTTTCAGCGTGGCGCGCATGGCGCGCTTAAGCAGCACGGGGAGGCCGGAGCGTCCGGCCTCTTTAAGGAGTTCGTAGTTGCGCATGTTGCGGGCGCCTATCTGCAGCATGTCGCAGACAGGGGCCAGCCTGGCTATCTGCCTGGGATCCGTGGTTTCGGTAACCAGCGGGAGCCCGGAGATCTTTTTTGCCCGGGCGATGATCTTGAGCCCCGCAAAGCCTATGCCCTGAAAAGCGTAGGGTGATGACCGGGGCTTGAAGAGCGGCGCGCGCAGGGCGCTGGCGCCCGCGGCTTTAAGCGCCATTGCCGAGGCCAGGTAAGACGCTTCGCCCTCCACGGCGCACGGGCCGGCGATAAAAATGAAACCGCCGCTGAAATCCAGGGGTTTGCTGAAACTTTTGCGGGCGGCGGCATTCGTGGCCAGCGGGCAGAGTTCCTGAACGGCCAGCTCTATGTTAAGCACGGCGGGGAGGTTTTCCAGCAGGGGGACGGCGTCGGCGGCTTTGGCCGGAAAAAAACCAGTAACGGTGAGGCCGGCGGCCGAGCTGCGCGCGCGGGCGCCGGGCAGCAGCAGGGCTACGCGCCTCAGGAGTTCCTGTCTGTCCTGGCGGGAAATCGTCCTGGTAAGATGTATAAGCATTATTGCCCGCAAGCCTGCAGTTTTTTTGATTGGCGGATCACTTCCGTGAAAACGGCCCTTACCGCCCCGCGGAAAGCCGGCTTGCCGGCGCCCGCGGCGGCATTGGCGAGCACCTGTTTTTCCCGTGCCGGGTCCGAGACTTTATTCTTAAGGAGCCTGAGCGGCATGGCCAGCGCGAAGCGGCGCGCGAGCAGGCGGCCGATCCGCCTGTCGAGCGTGTCTATTTTTCCGCGTATTTCCAGAAGCCGGTTCGTCACAGGTAAATTCTATTAAAATAACAGTCTAAAACAAAGGTGAGCCGCCGTGCGGGGCCGGGCCCGGCCCGCGCCGCCTGCCGGGTATGGCGCGATACGGCGCCTGCGCAAGTATTGTAAAATAATAATATGGCAGGAACGCTGGAAATCAAGGATGTCGCCAACAAGCTGGCCGAACTGGAGGCTTTTTTCTCCGACTCGGCCCGGCTGTTCGGCCTTGAGGCCAAGCGCGCCGCGCTCAGGGAAAAAGAAGCGCAGTCCGGTTCCGACGGCTTCTGGGAAGATACGCAAAAAGCCCAGGCGCATTTGAAGGACCTTAACGACCTTAAAAAAAGCGTGGATATGCTCGATAGCGTGGCCCGTGAAATGGAAGATTTTAAGGTGCATTTCGAGCTTGCTTGCGACGCCGGCGACGCCGCGGAGCTGCCGGTGATAATGGCCGGGCTCGAAAACGTGGCTAAAAGACTGGACGTTCTTGATTTTGAGCTGAAACTTTCCGGCGAGCTGGATAAGTGCGACGCTATTTTAAGCATTCACGCCGGGGCCGGCGGCACCGAAGCCTGCGATTGGGCGCAGATGCTGCTGCGCATGTATACCCGCTGGGCGCAGGCCAAGGGGTTCCCTTTCTCCATAACGGACATGCTGCAGGGTGAGGAGGCGGGTGTGCGCGGCGTAACGGCGTTCATACGGGGCAAGTACGCCTACGGCTACCTTAAGAGCGAGATAGGCGTGCACCGGCTGGTGCGCATTTCGCCTTTCGATTCAAATAAACGCCGCCATACCTCTTTCGCCTCCATAGACGTTCTGGCCGATATCGACGACAATATAGAGATAAAGGTGGAAGACAAGGACATCAAGCTCGACACCTTCCGCTCCGGCGGCGCGGGCGGCCAGAACGTGAACAAGGTGGAGACCGCGGTGCGCCTTACGCATATCCCGTCCGGCATAGTGGTGGCCTGTCAGATAGAGCGCAGCCAGCACCAGAACCGCGAAACGGCGATGACGATGCTAAAGGCCCGCCTGTATGAAGTGGAAATGGACAAGAAACGCTCGGAAATGGAGCGCCGTTACGACGCGAAAGGGGCCATCGGCTGGGGCCACCAGATACGCTCGTATGTTTTTATGCCCTACCAGCTGGTAAAAGACCTGCGTACCGGCCATGAGACTTCGCAGATCCAGACCGTAATGGACGGAGACCTGGACTCCTTCATGCACTCCTACCTTACCTGGGCGGCCTCCGGCCGGAAAAAGGTTGTGGCGGATATCCCCGACGCGGAAGCCGGGGACTAATCAGGACATCTGTATTATGAAAGATATCGGCTGGGTAAAAGGCGCGGTGATCTACCAGGTGTTTCCCGACCGTTTTGCCAGGGCCGTCGTGCCGGGAGTCGGCGAGGTTTTCGAGAAGTGGGAGAGCGCGGAAACCCCGCACGGGTTCAAAGGTGGAAATCTTAAAGGGGTGGAGGAAAAACTGGGCTACCTGCGCGGCCTGGGCGTGGACGCCATCTACCTGAACCCCGTCTTCACTTCGGCTGCCAACCATCGCTATCATACGCATGATTATTTTTCCGTGGACCCCGTGCTGGGCGGGAACGGCGCCTTTGATTCCCTGCTCGCCGCGGCCCACAGGCACGGGATAAAGGTTATCCTTGACGGCGTATTCAATCACGCCAGCCGCGGTTTTTTTCAGTTTAACCACCTGCTGGAGAACGGCGAGGCGTCGCCGTATAAAGACTGGTGGCATGTGCGCGGCTACCCGGTTAAAGCCTACAACCTGTCAGCCGCGGAAAAACCAAACTACCACTGCTGGTGGAACCTGCCCGCCCTGCCCAAATTCAATACAGCGAACCCGCAGGTGCGCAGTTTTATAATGGAGGTGGCCGCTTTCTGGCTGAAGCGCGGCATAGACGGCTGGCGCCTGGATGTGCCGTATGAGATAAAAGACGACGCTTTCTGGCGGGAATTCCGCCGGGTGTGTAAAAAAATAAACCCCGGCTGTTATATAACCGGCGAGATCTGGGGCCCGGCCGAGCGCTGGCTGAAGGGGGACCAGTTCGACGCGGTTATGAATTACGGGCTCAGCGCCAGCTGCATTTCCTATTTTGGCGGGGAAAAGGTCCGGCTTACACATTCCTACGCGGGCCGCCGCCTTGGCCGCATAAACCAGGGCGCGTTCATGGCCGCCATAGAGAAACTGCTGGCGCGCTATCGGCCCGCGGTGAACCTGGTGCAGATGAATATGATGTCCAGCCATGACACAGACCGGATGGCGGATACTTACGGGCAAGATAAGGCCCGCGTCAAACTGGCCGTAGTTTTCAGCTTCCTGTTCCCCGGTGCCATAAACATCTATTATGGCGAGGAAATAGGCCTTGAGGGCACATGCGACCATGGTTCAAGGCGCGGTATGCCCTGGGGCAATAAAAAATTATGGGATACGGGCCTGCTTGAGCTCTACAGGCGGCTGGCGGCGCTGCGCCGCGGCAGCCGGGTTATCAGGGACGGAAAATTCGCGTTCATTAAAGAATACTGCGATGGGAGTATCCTTGCCTTCAGGCGTTTTCTGCCGGGGGGAAAACAGATCGTGTGTTTTATTAACAACTCCGCCTCCGTCGGGGAAGTCGTCTGCGGCAAGGCTGCGCTTGGAGAGGCAGTAGAACCCGTAATAAACTGCGGTGTTAAATTGGCGGCTTTGGGAAAAGGGTTCCGTTTGAAAATGGCGCCCAGGTCTTTTGTTGTATTGCGCTGATCTGTGGGGGCCTTCAGGAGACCTGCGGATATGCCGCCCGGAGCCGGTTTTCATGGCTGCGCTCTTCCTCAACCAGTTCGCGCATCCTGGCGGTGCGCCAGGCGTCGGGGAAAGCGGTCTCGAAGTGCCCGTAAAATTCCGCGGTTTTTCTTTCCTGGCGTATAGCGAACCGGGCCATTTCCTCTTCAGCGGCTTTATCGCCAGGGAAATCCTCAAAGATGCCGGCTTGTTTCGCCTGCTCCAGGAAAACGTGCCATTGCGCGGGGTTCGCCGGCAGGGAGCGCCAGCGGTTCAACTGGTCCTGGAACAG